>CACNWU010000034.1 GCA_902624185.1 uncultured Pelagibacteraceae bacterium | reverse complement strand
CAGAAAGAAAAATTAAATATGGTCAAGAAGAAAGAATTAAAATGACCAGGCTTAGACAAACAATTGCTAAGAGACTTAAACAGGCCCAAGAAAATGCTGCATTATTAACTACTTTTAATGAAGTTGACATGAGCAATATTATTGAGATGAGAAAAGAAAATCAGGAAGATTTTCAAAGTAGATATAAAATTAAACTTGGTTTTATGTCATTTTTTGTTAAGGCATGTGTAGTAGCGCTCAAAAATTTTCCAGCAGTGAATGCTGAAACAGATGGTAATGAAATTGTTTATAAAAATTACTATAATATTAGTTTTGCAGTTGGTACAGATAAAGGTTTAGTTGTTCCTGTTTTAAAAGACGCTGATGAATTATCATTTGCAGATATAGAAAAAAAAATAAAAGAAATTTCACAAAAGGCAAAAGATGGCAAACTTACTATTGAAGATCTCCAAGGAGGTACATTTACCATAAGTAATGGCGGTATTTACGGCTCTATGTTATCGACGCCAATATTAAATTTACCACAATCTGGAGTTTTAGGTATGCATAATATAATTGATAGACCAATAGTTGTAGATGGTGAAATTAAAATTAGACCAATTATGTACTTAGCATTATCTTATGACCATAGAATAATTGATGGAAAAGATTCAGTTTCATTTTTAAAAATGATAAAAGAAAATTTAGAAGATCCAAGAAGATTATTTTTAGATATTTAGATGTTAGATAAATTTCAAGCAGTTGTTATAGGTGGTGGTCCAGGTGGTTATGTGTGTGCAATTAGACTTGCACAACTAGGTCTTAAAACCGCATGTATAGAGTCAAGAGGTTCGCTAGGAGGTACATGTCTTAATGTTGGATGTATTCCATCTAAAAGTTTATTAAATTTATCTGAGGAATTTCATAAAGTTCAAAATTTATCTAACAAAGGAATAGAAATTGGTGAAGTAAAATTAAATTTATCTAAAATGATGAAAAGTAAAGATAAAGCAGTAACAATATTAACAAAAGGAGTAGAGTTTTTATTGAAAAAAAATAAAGTAACATACTTTAAAGGGACTGGTAGTTTTAAATCTAAAAATGAAATTTCAATTAAAGATTCTCAAAATAAGGAAACATTAATAAAAACAGATAATGTTATTATTGCAACAGGATCAGATCCAGTGTCTTTACCAGGCATCGAATTTGATGAAAAAATAATTGTTTCATCAACAGGAGCTCTAAAATTAGAAAAAGTTCCAAAAAAAAATGCTTGTAGTTGGTGGAGGATATATAGGTCTAGAGATGGGATCAGTCTGGTCAAGACTTGGTGCAGAAGTTCATGTAGTTGAATTCTTAGATCATATTACTCCCGGCATGGATAAAGAAATTTCAAGTGAATTTATGAAAATCTTAAAAAAACAAGGGATTATATTTCACATGCAGCATAAGGTTGAGAGTATTAAAAAAAATAAATCTGTTGCCACCGTCTACACTGCAGATAAAGATGGAAATAAGAAAAACTTTGAATGTGATGTGGTTCTTATTTCTGTTGGAAGAAAACCAAATACAAAAGGTTTAAATCTTGAAAAAGTAGGAGTAGATTTAGATAAAAAAAATAGAATTAAAACAGATGAAAATTTTAAAACAAGCCAAAATAATATTTATGCAATAGGAGATGTAATAAGTGGTCCTATGCTTGCACATAAAGCAGAAGACGAAGGGATTGCTGTAGCAGAAAATATTGTAGGTCAATCTGGGCATGTAAATTATGATACTATCCCAGGAGTAATTTATACAACACCAGAAGTTGCAACTATAGGTAAAACAGAAGAACAATTAAAAGATCTTAATATCAAATATAAGATTGGTAAATTTTCTTTCATGGCGAATTCTAGGGCTAAAGCAATTGATGATGCTGAAGGATTTGTAAAAATATTAGCTGATGAAAAAACTGATAAAGTATTAGGAGCCCATTTAATAGGTCCTCACGCCGGAGAACTGATTGCAGAAATAGGCGTAGCAATGGAA
>CACNWU010000033.1 GCA_902624185.1 uncultured Pelagibacteraceae bacterium | reverse complement strand
CAGCTTATCTTCATCTAAATGGTTGAAATTAATTGAAAAAGAATTAAAGTTTATTACTAACTAACTTCTTTTATTTTTGATTTTAAAGTTATCGGATTTTTAAGTTTATCAACCATTTCTTTCGGGCAAACTTGAACAAAATTTTTTACTTCTTCCTCAAAGTTAGTAATTATACGTTTTGACAACAAAGATTTAGTTTCAACTGAATGTTCTAAAACAAGTTTTTTTAAAATATTTATCCAATGGTCTGTTTCAACATTTTGCCAAATAACTGAGTCTGGATTAACTTTTTTTTCAAATTCTTTAGACTTATCATAGATGAATGCCATTCCTCCTGTCATTCCTGCTGCAAAATTATCTCCAACATTTCCTAATATCACCACTGTTCCTCCAGTCATATATTCGCAACCATTTGAGTCACAACCCTCTATTACTGATATTGCACCAGAATTTCTTACAGCAAACCTGTCTCCAGCTTGACCAGCAGCGAAAAGTTTTCCAGATGTGGCCCCATATAGAACTGTGTTACCAATAATTGTATTTTCATTTGATACTAAATTGCTTTCATCAGAAAGTTTAATTGAAATTGTTGCACCTGATAACCCTTTTCCAACATAGTCGTTTGCATCTCCTTTAAGATTAAGTTTTAAACCTTTTGATGAAAAAGCTCCAAAAGATTGTCCCGCAGAACCTTTGAAGTTTAAAGTAAGAAAATTTTCATCTAATTTTTCATAACCATATTTTTTATATATATGATGAGAAATTCTTGTTCCAACTGCTCTGTTTGTATTTTTGATAATAAATTCTCTCTCAATTTTTTTAGAATTATCTAGGGATTTTTCGATCTCTGGCCAAATTTCTTGATCCAATGTTTGTGGTACTTTATTTATTTCTAAAGACTCACAATATCTTTTATTATTTCCTGGGTCTGCCTGAACAAATAATGGGTTTAAATCTAAATCATCTAAATTAGGTGAAGCTTTGTTAACTTGCATTAACAAATCTGTTCGTCCAATAATATCATTTAATGATTTAAAACCTAATTGTGCCAAAATTTCTCTTACTTCAGTAGCAATAAAGGTAAATAAATTTACTACTTTATCAGGAGTACCGCTAAATTTTTCTCTTAATTTTTCATCTTGTGTACAAACACCAACTGGACAAGTGTTCGAATGGCATTGTCTTACCATAATGCATCCCATTGCAACTAAAGCAGTTGTTGCAACCCCATACTCTTCTGCACCCATCATTGCAGCAATAACAACATCTCTACCAGTTTTAATCCCACCATCAGTTCTTAATGTAACTTTATGCCTCAGATTATTAAGTGTAAGAACTTGATTGGCTTCTGTAAGACCCATCTCCCAAGGAATACCAACGTATTTTACACTTGTTTGTGGAGTTGCACCTGTGCCTCCATTATGACCTGAAATTAAAATAATATCCGCTTTTGCTTTAGCTACACCAGCAGCAATAGTACCAATGCCTGATGAAGCAACTAATTTTACTCCAATTCTTGCTTTAGGATTTATTTGTTTTAAATCATAAATCAGTTGAGCCAAATCCTCTATTGAATATATATCATGATGTGGTGGTGGAGAAATTAGTGTTACTCCTGGGGTAGAATGTCTTAATTTAGCAATTTCATTTGTTACTTTAAAACCTGGTAGCTGACCACCCTCTCCAGGTTTTGCACCTTGGGCCATCTTAATCTCTATTTCATTACAATTATTCAAGTAGTTGACCGTTACACCAAACCTTGCTGATGCTATTTGTTTTACTCTAGAATTAGCGCTATCTCCGCTATTCATAATCTTAAATCTATTAGCATCTTCACCACCTTCTCCGCTGCAAGAAGCACCTTTAATTCTGTTCATTCCGATTGCTAATGTTTCGTGTGCCTCCTTAGATAAAGCTCCATGAGACATGCTTCCACTACCAAATCTTTTGAGTATTTTTTCTATTGGTTCAACTTCATCAATTTTTATTGATGAACCTAACTTCTTTTTTCTAAAATCAATTAAATCTCTAAGATTGATCGGTGGTAAATTATATATTCCATCTACATATTTTTTATATGCCTCATATGAATTCGAACCTACTGCACTTTGCAATAAATGAATAAGTCGCCCTTGATATTGATGGGTTTCACCATTTTTTCGATATCTATAAATACCGCCAATAGGCAATATAGTTTCTGTACTCTCAAAAGCTTCTTTGTGAATTTCTCTTATTTTTTTTTCAATACCAACTAAGCCTATACCTGAAATTTTTGATACAACTCCAGGAAAATAGTCATCTACAACTGTTCTGCTTAGTCCGACAGTTTCGAAATTACACCCACCTCTATATGAACTCAAAACAGAAATTCCCATTTTAGACATTATCTTTAATAAACCAGCATTAACTGAATTTATGTAACGCTTTACACATTCATCAAAACTGTATTGACCAAAAAGTTTTTTTTCATG
>CACNWU010000032.1 GCA_902624185.1 uncultured Pelagibacteraceae bacterium | reverse complement strand
AGAATCAAACAACTCGCAGATTCTGGGAAATACGATAATGTTGTTTTTCATAGAGTTATAGATGGTTTCATGGCTCAAACTGGTGACGTCAAGTTTGGTAATTCAGAGTCAAGTGATTTTGACTTAGGCAGAGCCGGTATGGGTGGTTCTGATTTACCTGACTTACAACAAGAATTTAATAGTCTTCCTCATGATAGAGGCACTTTATCGATGGCTAGATCATCAGATCCCAATAGTGCAAACAGTCAATTTTTTATTTGTTTTAAACCAGCTCCTTTTTTAGATAGGCAATATACTGTTTTTGGTAAAGTTATAGAAGGAATGGAATTTGTAGATAAGATTAAACGAGGTGACGAAAATAATAATGGAGCAGTTTCTGATCCAGATAAAATATTAAGTTTTAAATCATTGTAAATTCTAATCGAATTGAAAAAATTTCAATTTAAAGTTTTAAATACTGATAAATATGCGAGATGTGGAATAATTGAGACTAGTAGAGGTTCCATTCATACACCAACATTTATGCCTGTAGGTACACAAGCTACAGTTAAAGCCTGTACAATTGATGATATTAAAAAAACAGGTTCAGAAATAATATTAGGTAACACCTATCACTTAATGATACGTCCGGGCATTGAAAGAATTGAAAGAGTAGGAGGGCTACATCAATTTATGAATTGTGACTTACCCATATTAACTGACTCTGGTGGGTTTCAAGTAATGTCACTATCTAAGTTAAACAAAATCGATCCTGAAAAAGGAGCAATTTTTAATTCACATGTAGATGGAAAGAAATTTTATCTTAGCCCAGAAGAAAGTATAAGAATTCAACTTGGTTTAAATTCAGACATTGTGATGATCATGGATGAATGCCCAAAAAAAACTCATGATTATGAGGTAATAAAAAAATCTATGAATTTATCATTATATTGGGCAGAACGTTCTAAAAAAGCTTTTGGTAACAATCCACATAAAGCTCTTTTTGGGATTATACAAGGAGGCCTTTTTAAAGATCTTCGAATTAAATCTTTAAATGAATTAATGAAAGTTGGATTTGATGGTTTTGCGGTTGGAGGATTGGCTGTTGGTGAGTCTCAAAGTGAAATGTTTTCAGTTTTAGATGATATTAAAGATTATCTACCATCAGAAAAGCCTCATTATCTCATGGGTGTTGGAACACCATCAGATATTTTAGGAGCAGTAAAAAGAGGTATTGATATGTTTGATTGCGTATTACCTACAAGATCTGGCAGAACAGGACTTGCATTTACTTGGAGCGGAAGAATTAATATTAAAAATAAGAAATACCAGAATGATGATACTCCTTTAGATGTAAATTGTAAAAATTTAAGCCTTAATAAATACTCTAAAAATTATTTAAATCACCTTTTCAATACAAATGAAATTTTAGGATCTATGCTTTTAACGTTACACAATATTAATTTCTATCAAGAGTTAATGGCTGCGATCAGAACAAATATTAAAAATGGTACATTTGATGATTTTCACAACAAATACATTAATAAGTTGTAATAGAAGAAACTATTTGTCTCAGAAATTCCTATTTGAATTATTTGAATAAATCTATATATACGGTGTCATCCAAGATAAATATGGGCCGTTAGCTCAGTTGGTAGAGCAATTCCCTTTTAAGGAATGGGTCGATGGTTCGAGTCCATCACGGCTCACCATTAATGTTATGTAATGTTAATTGGTGGATATTCTAAAATAATTTTATTTGTCCAATCATTAATTTTTTTTATTCTATTATCTGAAGATGGATGAGTACTCATAAATTCAGGAGGTTCTTTCCCTTTGTTAAATTCTTTCATTCTTTCCCAAATTTTTACAGTCTCTCTTATATCATAACCTGATAGAGAAGAAAAAATCATTCCTAAGTAATCTGCTTCGGTTTCTTGTTTTCGATTAAAAGGATTCATAATCCCTAATTGAGATAATAATCCCACAGTATTCATACCTGTTGTTCTATTAACTGTAGATAATTTTCCTCCTGATAAAATATCAATAACTTGTGTGCTCACATTAAGAACAGCACCTCTGCTTGCTCTTTCAACAGAGTGTTTTGCTACAGCATGAGCAATTTCATGTCCCATGACAGCTGCTAAACCATTTGTATTTTTAGTCACTTCAAGAATTCCAGAATAAACTGCTATTTTACCACCAGGCATACACCAGGCATTTCTAACTTTTTTGTTGTCAATTAAAATATATTCCCAGTCAAAATTAGCTGTAGGGTCATCTAATTTAGCCTGGTAAAAATATTCCCCAATCGAATTTTCCATTTTTTTTCCAATTTTTCTTATTTCGTCATATTTAGAATCAGTTATCAATTTTTCTTTTTCTTTAATTTTTTCATAAATTTGAGCAGCTTGAGCATTTAGTTTAGATTCAGGAACAATCTTAAATTGTCTTCGCTCGGTTATTGGTGCTGTAGCACATGAATTCAAAAAAAAACCACAACATCCACACCCCACATATGATAAAAATTTTCTTCTATTCATTTTGATCTAACATTGATATTATATTATTAAATGAATCTAAATAATAAAATATTATTAATATTATTC
>CACNWU010000031.1 GCA_902624185.1 uncultured Pelagibacteraceae bacterium | reverse complement strand
TCCCCAGTATTTATCTTAAAAAATGAATTACTTTTGATACCAATTTTTGGATGGTATTTAAAAAAGATTGGATCCATCTCAATCAAAAGAAATAAAGTGACTAAAGATAACTTGAGTTTTTTTGAGGATATTTCAAAACTTATTATAAATTCAAATAGGCCACTGATAATTTTTCCTCAGGGAACACGAGTTTTACCAAATGAAAGACCTCAATTTAAGAAAGGCGCTGCAAGAATTTATGAAGAATTGAAAATTTCCTGTCAACCAATTGCAATTAATTCAGGGTATGTCTGGCCAAAAGTTGGGAAAAAGAAAACTAACAAAACAATTACTATATCAATATTAAAACCAATATCTGCTGGTCTTTCAAAAGAAAAGTTTATCAATACTCTAGAAAATGAAATTTATTCAGAGCTTAATATTTTAGATTAACCTTTCATTGGCATTACAACGAAAATGCTATCAAAATCTCCAGGGTCCTTAATTAATGCTGGTGAGCTAGTATCATTTAAAAAAAATTCTATTTTATCACCATCTAATTGTGAAGCTACATCTAACAAATATCTTGAATTAAAACTAATTTCTAATTCATGATCAAAATTGACATTTAAGCTTTCTTTTCCATCTCCACTATTAGTATTATTTACTGATAAATTTAAAATATTTTTAGACAAATTAAACTTTACACCATCTTTTTTATCTAATGATACTGAAGCCACTCTATCTACTGAATTTAAAAATAATTTCAAATCAATTTCTAATTTTTTTTGATTATTTTTTGGTATCACTTGAATATAGTTTGGAAATTTACCATCAATTAATTTTGAAATTAAAATACTTTTATTAAGTTCAAATTTTATTTTTGATTTATCATTAGAAATTTTAACCTCTCCATCATAATTTTCTAAAAGAGAGCATAATTGAAATATTGTTTTTTTAGGTAATATAATAGGTTCGAAGCTAATTTCATTTTCTAATCGCACCTTTGAAATTGACATTCTATGACTATCTGTGGCGACTGCAGTAAGATATTTTTTTTCGTCCACCTCGTTTAAGTGGAAATATATCCCACTCAAGTAATGTCTGGTCTCATCATTTGAAACAGAAAATTTGCACTTATTAAGAAGTTTCAAAAGCTGTTTAGATTTAATTGAAAATTCATTCTTAGTAAAATTTTCATCAGTGAGAGGAAATTCTGATGGGCTTAGACAGTTTAAGTTAAAAATTGATTTTTCAGACTCCAAATGAAGTTTGCTTGAGTCATTTAAAGTTAAATTTATTTTTTTTCCTGAAGATAATTTTCGAACAATATCGTATATAGTTGAAGATACAGTTGTTGTTTTTCCCTCTTCTAAAACTTCTACATTATCAAGTTGATGTATAAATATTAAATCTAGATCTGTCGCTGTAATAGTTAACTGTGAATTTTGGGCATCCAATAATATGTTTGATAAAATTGGAAGAGTGCTCCTTTTTTCTATAACGCCTTGACAATAATTTAGTGCTAGTTGTAAGTCTTGTTGGTTTACGTTAAATTTCATTTTCTTTATTGTTATATAAAATCTGATTTTTAAGTTTATTGATATTATCAACCATCTCAGGGTCTTTTTCTTTCAATTTTTCAATAGTTTTAACTGAATGAATTATTGTAGTATGATCTCTGTTTGAAAATTCACGACCTATTTCAGGCAGTGATTTTGAGGTTAAAATTTTTGTTAAATATATAGCTGTTTGCCTTGGTCGAACCAAATATCTTGATCTTCTAGCTGACAACATTTCGTTTTTACTTATTTTAAAAAATTTACAAACTAATGTTTGAATTAAATCTATAGTTACTTTATTTTCACCTAGGTTAAGTAAATCTTTTAAAACTACTTTGGTCTCAGCTAAGTTTGGCATTTTATTATAAATTCTTGAAAAAGACACAATTCTATTAATTGCTCCGACTAATTCTCTAATGCTGGCAGTAATTTCTGTACTTATAAAATCTTTAATTTCTTTAGAAATTTTTACTTGATCAGGATATAAATTATTTAGCTCATCTATTTTTTGCTCTACTATTTTTTTTCTTAAATCAAAATCTGGCTTTTGAATATCAACAACCAAACCACCCGAAAACCTTGATTTAATTCTTTCCTGTATTCTAGATAATTTATTTGGGGCTCTATCTGCAGAAACAATAATTTTTGAGCCTTTATCAAGTAGAGCATTAAAAGTATGAAAAAACTCTTCCTGCATAGCTTCTTTTCCATTCATAAATTGGATATCGTCTATCAATAAAATATCTGTATTTCTAAAATATTCTTTAAATTTAACCATATCATTTGATTTTATTGATTTAACAAATTGATACATGAAACGTTCCGCTGAAATAAACATAACTTTATTGTTTTTTTTCAACTCTAAACCTATTGAGTTTAAAAGGTGCGTTTTGCCCATTCCAACGCCACCATATAAATACAGTGGATTATAATTAGATACATTTTCCGAAACTTTTAAAGAAGCTTCATAAGCAAGTTTGTTGCTGGACCCTGTTAAAAAATTTTCAAACCTTTTATTTGGGTCAATACGATTGTATTGTAAATAAGAATCTTTAATAAAAGAAATATTTTCTTTGTTTTCTAATGGCTCAATTTTTTCAAAATTTTGATCATT
>CACNWU010000030.1 GCA_902624185.1 uncultured Pelagibacteraceae bacterium | reverse complement strand
GTTAAATTTGTTTACAAAAAAAGAAATTTGCCAATTAAACAAATAGATCAAAAAGAAAATTTTAAACGAATAATTGACTTTAAAAATAATAATGGATGGATACATGTGTCACAATTAAAAAAAAATAATTCTATTATACCATTAGAAGATAAAGTTTTATTCAAAAAACCTTCACGTTTTTCTAAGCCCTTAGCAAGAATTGAAAAAGGAAGAGTTTTAGTAGTCCAAAAATGTGACGGAAGTTGGTGTAAAGTCAAAACTGCACAATTCAAAGGCTGGATAAAAACTGATAATATTTGGGGTTCTTTTAATTAAAATCAGCGACTAAAGAATTTATAGTTAATTCTGATAGTCGTGAGGTATGTGAATACTCTTTGTGGTCTATACCAATCTCAATTTTATGTAAATTTGATTTAAATTTTTCAATTTGTTGTTCGGTAAATTTAAAATGAATAAATTGTACAGAAGATGCCTTTCCCTCTGCTGATGTTCTATCAACATCCTGCTCAGGGACAGCTTTTACAACTTCACCATCAATTCTCATGAAAACTTTTTCCTCTATTCCTCCAACTTTTCCTAAAAAAGTAGCCCTAGATACAGGATTATCTATTTCAAACATTAGGGTAGCTGTTAATTCTTTGCCATTTGGAATCAACGGGTTATATGCTGCTAATTCGTCTTTTAGTTGTTCATCTCCTCCTTTTTCTATGTAAAGCATTTCTTGAACTTGCGCTAACATTGTTTCGTAACTTTCAAAATAAAATGTTGCGTAGGGACCTAAAGGAATTCTTCTATTTTTTTTAAATTCAACTATCTTCTTTCTTAGTTCTTTTCGCTGAGCAGTATAAATGTCTAAAGACATAATGTCATTTTTTTGAATTTCTTTTTTTTCTTTGGGCATTTTTATAACTTATAACTTTTTGCAATCAATTCGATAGGGTGTACTGCCTCATCATTTATAATATTTGTATCAACCTCTAGCTGTTTAAGATGTTTTCCAGCTAATGGACAATCTGAAGCCATATACTTATTATTTTTTGTTTTTATTTGTCTTGCTGTTGGTCGACCAACTTTTCTTGCAAGATCATGGGTTTCTTTCATCACACCAAAAGTCCCTCCATGACCAGCACATCTTTCTACAACGTCTATTTTGGCATTTGGTATCAATTTAAGCATATCTCTTGCTTTTATACCCATATTTTGAGCTCTAGCATGACAAGCATGATGAACAGTAACCCCGCCATCAATTTCATTTAATCCCTCGGCTAAACCTTCATTATTAGCTATATCAACTATGTATTCATCTATATCCATAACATTTTTTGAGAGTTTTTTAACATTGTCATTATGTGGTAATAACAATGGCCATTCAAATTTTAGCATGAGTCCACAACTTGCGGTTAAAGTTATTACCTTATAACCCTTCTCTACCCATTCTAACAATTCTTTGGAAACCTTTTGAGCCTGTTCGATAACTTTTGGAAGATCAGCTTGTTCTAAAAACGGCATTCCACAACATCCTGGGTAAGCCTCTTGAACTTCTATTCCATTTTTTTTTAAAACTTTAAAAGCTGCAATGCCAGTATTTTTTTTATTAAAATTAACAAAACAAGTTGTATAAATCACAACTTTTCTATTATTTTGTTTAGTTTCATATTTGATTTTATCTCTATTTTTTTTAAAAAAACTTGAAAAAGTTTCAGAATTATATTTGGGTAATTGAACTCTTATATCTATTCCCATAATCAATTCTAAAATTTTTCTAAAAAGTCTATTTTTAGTATTTGATATCCAGTTAATTAATTTTGAAAACATTATACCTATCTTTGAATTTCTATCGATTTCTGCTAGTTGCCTCGGTATAGATTGCAGTTGACCAAGTTTTTTTTGAGCTGTTCTGTATCTCAACATTAAATGTGGAAAATCCAAATCAAAATCATGTGGGGGAACATATGGGCACTTAGTCATGAAGCACATATCGCACAAAGTGCATGCATCAACTACAGGAGCAAATTGATCACTAGATAAACTTTCTACGTCTTCATCTTTCGACTCGTCTATCATATCAAAGAGTTTTGGAAATGAGTCACAAAGATTAAAACATCTCCTACAACCATGACAAATATCAAATACTCTTCGCATTTCAGCATCTAATTTTTCGGGATCTAGAAAATCAGGATTTTCAAAATCAATAGGATGCCTTGTAGGAGCTTGAGTACTACCTTCTTTTTTTACTGATGACATTAAATTAAAAATTTTTAGTGGGTGTTGCACACCCACCAAATAATTTTAATTAGCTAATAGACTCTAAAGTTTTTTGGAATTTACCAGCATGTGATTTTTCTGCTTTAGCTAAAGTTTCAAACCAATCAGCTATTTCCTCAAACCCTTCTTCTCTTGCAGTTTTAGCCATCCCTGGATACATATCAGTATATTCATGAGTTTCACCAGCAACTGCTGAAGCTAAGTTATCTTTAGTTTCACCTATTGGCTTTCCAGTTGCAGGGTCACCAACTTGTTCCAAATATTCTAAATGACCATGAGCGTGACCAGTTTCGCCCTCTGCTGTTGACCTGAAAACTGTGGCTACATCGTTGTAACCCTCAATGTCTGCTTTTTGAGCGAAATAAAGGTATCTTCTGTTTGCTTGACTTTCTCCAGCAAAAGCTTCCTTTAAATTTTCTTCTGTTTTTGTTCCTTTTAATGACATGTTTATCTCCTTAATTATAATTAAAATATAAACATTCTTAATTGCATGTCAACAGTTTAGAATAATTATAATGTAGATTTTAAGTTATTGAAATTACTATGTTAATTTTGATTTTGATTATCACTCGCAACTTTTATCAAAACTTCGATTGAATTTATTTTTTTTCCAGTAATATTATTTTTGATATTTATTTTTCCAATATCCTCATTTCCACAATCAATTAATTGATTGGTATCTTCATCAAAAAAATGGTGGTGGTTT
>CACNWU010000029.1 GCA_902624185.1 uncultured Pelagibacteraceae bacterium | reverse complement strand
AAGTGGGAAAGCTAAATTTTCATAAACAGTCATGTGTGGGAACAATGCATAGTTTTGAAATACCATTCCAATACCTCTTTTATGAGGAGGAATACTTGAGATAGCTTTTCCATCTAAATATATTTCACCATTAGTAGGTGTTTCAAATCCTGCCAACATCATTAAGCATGTCGTTTTACCAGAACCAGAGGGTCCTAACATCGTAACAAACTCACCCTCTTCAATATCTAACTGAAGATCTTTAACAACTAAGACTTTTCCATCGTAGCTCTTATCTACTTTATCAAATTTAACGAAATCTTTTTTTAAGGCCATAATTTTAAATAACTTTAAAACATTTGTGGGAATAAATATCAACCATTAATAATTAGCTTTTAATATGAAGTTCTTTAGAAAAATTACAAAATAGTTCAGAACCTCTATCAGTTACTCTTATTGCTTCAGAAGCTTCAACTCCCCAATTTCCAAACTGCATCACTGCAATCATATGAAAAGTAACGTTAGGTTGTAACACAGTCATATCACCTTTTGATATATTTAAAGTATGTTCACCCCAGTCTGGTGGATAGCCAATACCAATTGAATATCCAGTTCTTGAAGTTTTTTCAATTCCATATTTGTCTAATACTTTCCAAAAAGCTTGGGCAACATCATCTGCGGTATTACCCCCTTTAACTAGATCTATACCGGCTTGAAGTGCCTCATTTGTTTTCTTCATAGTATCAATTTTCTTTTGATCTGGTTTGCCAAGTAAGACTGTTCTAGCCATTGGACAATGGTATTTTTTATTAACACCAGAAAGTTCAATAATCGTTGCCTCACCTTCTACAAATTTATCCTCTGACCAAGTTAAGTGTGAAGCTGATGTGCCTTTGCCTGTTGGTATCATTGGGACTATAGATGAATAATCACCACCAAATTCAGGTGTTCCTTTTATTAATGTAGTATAAATTTCTGAAACTGCATCGCACTGTCTTACTCCAGGACTAATAACATCAAAAGCTTTTTTCATTCCTAACTCGGTAATTTGGGCAGCTGCTTTCATAAATTTAATTTCAGCATCTGATTTAACAACTCTCACCCAATTGACTAATCTTTCACAATCTAAAACTTTAGCATTTGGTAAACCTTTCTTTATTTTTTCATAGCAATAAGCAGTGAAATAATGGCTATCCATTTCTAGTCCAATCGACAACTTATCCCACTTTCTTTCTTTTATAAGTTCTACAAGGGCGTCATATGGGTGAAGTGGCCAAGTATGAATATATTTCTCATGATATTTAATTATATTTTCATCCTTTAGATAGGTTTTAATATACGCTCCACCAGCATCTTGATTTCTAACAAAACAAATTGGCTCATCAGCATTAACATGTACTATTACACATTGAGCATAATAGAATGACCAGGCATCATAACCAGTTAAATAATTCATGTTAGATGGATCTTGAGAGATCAAAAGCTCTATCCCTTTTTTCTGCATTAAAGTTTGAACTTTTTTTAATCTGGATTTGTACTCTTTTTTTTCAAAATTCATAATTTAATTATTAAATAACACTCCATATCCATCAATCTTTTTATCATAATCAACTTCTCTTAAACTATCCCAAATTAAAGTTTGATTACTACTTAAAACTGGTTTTTGTAATTTTTTTTCTAATTTATCAATTAAAGTTAATACTGGAAGAGCGGTACATGAAACAAATAGTGCATCACTATCAGATAGATCTAAATTTGAAAGCACGTCAAATAAATAGTCAGGATCAACTTTACCTATATCAATATCAGATTCGATATCAAAATAAGACAATTTCTTAATTTCAAATTTATTTTCATTAAAATATTTAATTACAGATTGATTAATTTCATCTGTATAGGGCGTAAAAATTGTTATTTTTTTTAAATTTAAAAATTTCAACGCCTTTATTGCAGATGTAATAGGAGTGGTAACTTTTGTACTTGGTTTAACGTTATTTACCTTTTCATAAATATAATCATATCCTGCTGCGATAGTTCCTGAAGTGCATCCATATGCAATACAATCTATTTTTTCATTAGGCAAAATTTCTTCTGTAACATTGGAAATATTTTCAGCCATTTTTATTAATGATTTGTTGGTAAGAGGATTGTAAGACTTAATTCTATTACAGTATAAATCAATATCTTTACCATTCACGATCAAGTTAAAATCTTTCTCGATTCTAAAATCGCTCGCTAAAGTTATTAGTCCAATTTTTGGATTTTTATCAGAGGAGAACCTTGGAATAATTTTTTCTAATTTTGTCATTATAAATTATTATTTAGAATTTTTTCTAAAGTAAGATAATGTCTAAATCTAGTATATTTAAGTGAATTTTTCTTTGTTTTTATTTTTTTTATTTCCAAATCTTTAGTATTTTTAAAATAAAAATCTAAACTTTTTTTAAGTTCACCAGGAACATTACTTTTAAATAAAATTCCTGAATTACCATTGTCTAAAAACTCTGAAGGACCATTAGGACAATTACTGGATATTATAAATAAATTTGATAATGCTGCTTCAACTATAACAAAACCAACCTCTTCCCAAAGGGAAGGCAAAATAAATAATGTTGCATTTTGCATATATTTATAAACATTATCAGTTGAACTTATTAAAAAAACTTTATTCTCTAAATTTTTTGAATTTATCAAGTTTTGTAGTTTCTTTTTTTCCTCGCCGTCACCAATGATTAAAAGATCCCATTCATTAAAATTCTTTAAAAAATCCTCATATTCATTTATCAAATATGAAAAATTTTTTTGTCTAGATAATCTGCCTATCGATAAAAAATATTTTCTATTTAAATCTATTTCGGGTAAAAAGTTTTTATCATTTATTTTTGATTGGAACTCATTTATGTCAATTATTGCATCCTGAAGATGAAATAATTTATCTTGTGGAAATATTTTTTCCTCTTTTAATTTATTTAAAAGTTCTAAAGTTGGGCAAGTAATCCTATGTAAATAGCGACTTGATAAGTACCATAATTTTTTTCTAAGGTAATTAAGCTTTGGAAAACCAGATATTCTTAAAACTAATTTAGTATTAAAATTAAAAATATTAAAAAGCATAAGTGGCAATGAAGTAATAAGATGGGCGACTAAAATTTCAGGTTTATCTTTTTTTAAGAGGAAAAAAAAGGGTATTACAGATAACATTATAATTACTAAGTAAGATAATCTACTATTAATGAAACCCTTTCTTGGAAGATATTTATGATAATTAAAATTTAAATCAATGATTTCAACATCGTATTTTTTAAATGTATCTTTAAAATCTTCCCATTCGCCAAAAACATTTATTATTTTTACTTTATAATCATCTGAAAATTTAGAAACTGCTATCGCAGAATTTAATGTAGATTTAACTGTTCCTACTTTATCTAAACATGGTGACCAATAATAAATAGTTTTTTTCATTTTAATTTACC
>CACNWU010000028.1 GCA_902624185.1 uncultured Pelagibacteraceae bacterium | reverse complement strand
AAAAAATTTTATTAAAATTATTTGATTTATTTTTAAAAAAAGGTGGAAAATTTCATAAAGTTGATATTCAAAATATTCAATTTAATGACGAAAAGCCAATCCTGTTAAGTGAAAACCAGAGATATCAATTTGATAAAATAGTAATTGCTTGTGGTGCATTTTCAAAAAAACTGACAGATAATCTGAATGAAAAAATTCCTCTGGATACAGAAAGAGGTTATCACGTTCATTTTAAAAATTGTGATCATTTATTAAGTAGACCTGTGATATTCTCTAATAGAGGATTTGGCATTACTCCAATGGAGCAAGGTTTACGAGTAGTTGGTACCGTAGAATTTGGAGGTTTAAAAAATCCTCTCTCTAAATCAAGAATAAAAAATTTATTAGATAATGCAAAATATATGCTAGACAACTTGCCGGAACATGAGGATGAGTGGCTTGGTTTTAGACCAACTTTACCAGATTTTTTGCCAGTCATGGGACCATCTAAAAATCATAAAAATGTTTTTTATTGTTTTGGTCACCACCATTTAGGATGGACATTGGGACCAATATCTGGAAAGATTGTTTCAGGAATGATAGCTAAAGAAAACACAAATCTCAATTTAGAACCTTATAGCTCAATAAGATTTAGTTAATAAATGCATAGCTTAAAGGCATATATAATGTTGGTATGTGCAACATTATTTTGGGCTGTAAATTTTATGGTGGGGAAGTATGCTTTTTTCTCAAATATACCGCCAATGTCATTAGTTTTTTTTAGATGGTCATTAGTTTGGCTTATTTTGTTACCATTTACTTACAAAGAAATTATTAAACATAAAGAAATAATTCTAAGTAATCTGCCATTACTATTTTTTTTAGCACTTACGAGTGTTGGTTTATTCAACTCTTTTACATATTTATCACTAGTTTATACCCAAGTTATTAATGCGTCTCTTTTTAATACTGCTATTCCAGCAATTATAATTTTGTTATGTTTTTTATTCAAAATTGAAAAAACAAACAAGTATCAGATTTTAGGTCTTTTCGTTTCTGTATTAGGTATTTTATCGATAATAACAAAATTAAATTTAGAAATCATACTTTCTTTAAATTTTAATAAAGGTGATTTAATTATGGTCGGAGGTGTTATTACGTGGGGACTATATTCATCTTTTCTTAAAAAAAAAACATTTACATTACCACTTTTAACATTAGTCCATGTTTTATGTACATTTGGGCTAATTTTTATATTACCACAATTTCTTTATGAATTCTCTCAAGGACAAATAATCGATTTAAATATCAATCTATTTTTTATTTTAATTTTCTTGGCTTTATTTCCAAGCATAGGTTCATATTATTGTTGGGCTGGAGCTGTTTCTATCATAGGAGCAAATAGAGCGGGTATTTTTTTATCTTTAATACCATTATTTAGCACAATAATGGCAATATTTTTTTATAATGAGAAGTTCCAATTTTTTCACTTGATTGGAGCAGTTTTAATTATAATAGGTTTATTTTTATCAAATAAGGAAATTAAAAATGCTTAAAGTTGCGATTTTAGATGATTATCAAAATGTTTCCCAGCAATTTGTAGATTTAGAAAAATTATCTGGAAAATATGAATTCAAAATTTTTAGTGAACCATTCACAGATGAAACTGATGCCATCGATCAATTAGCTGATTTTGAAGCATTATTGATAATGCGCGAAAGAACACCAATGACTAAAAATCTGATTAACAATCTTAATAAATTAAAATTTATTATTACAAGTGGTTCAAGAAATAAATCAATAGATCTAGAAACTGCCAAAAAAAGAAAAATTATTGTTAGTGGAACAGAAATAAATATTCATCCAACACCTGAATTAACTTGGGCATTAATATTAGGACTTGCTAGAAATTTAAAAGAAGAAATAGATAATATGTACCAAGGATATTGGCAAACAACTATAGGGGTTGAGTTAAAAGGAAAAATTTTAGGTCTAGTAGGACTTGGAAGAGTGGGTTCACAAGTTGCAAAAATTGGTAAAGCTTTTGGTATGCAAGTGATGGCTTGGAGCGAGAATCTAAACCTTGATAAGTGCAAAGAATTGGATGTACTTCCATGCAGTAAAGAAGACTTAATTAAAACATCGGATTTTTTATCAATTCATGTCCAAGGAGGAGAAAGATATAGAAATTGCATTACTTTAAAAGAAATGGATAAAATGAAAAAAACTGCTTTCTTGATAAATACCTCTAGAGGCCCAATCGTTAATGAGGATGATTTAATAATTGCTTTGTCAACAAATGAAATAGCTGGAGCAGGACTTGATGTCTATGATAAAGAACCTTTATCTGAAAATAACAAATTAAGATTTTTACCAAACGCATTACTTACTCCCCATATTGGATATGTTACTGCAGAAAATTATAACATGTTTTATAATCAAATGATCGAATCGCTTGAGGCATGTGTAGATGGTAAACCAATTCGTGTAATTGAATAAAAATGGAATTGTCTGTTGTTAATCATAAGGATTATTTGGCAAAAATTGGTGATGATCATAAATTTCCAATTAATAAATTTGGAGAACTCGCAAATTATTTGATTAAAAAAAAAATAGTCAAAAGTTTTCATAAACCATATCCATGTTCAGATGAAACTTTAAATAGAGCTCATTCTTTAAAATATATAAAAAGTATTAAGAATAAAACTCTAGATAAAAATGATGTTAAAAAAATTGGATTTCCTTTAGTAGATAGTGTTGTTAAAAGATCTTTAGTTGCAACTGGAGGAACGGTATTAGCATCAAAACTAGCAATCAAAAATGGTCTTGCTTGCAACACTGCTGGAGGCAGTCATCATGCTAATTTTAATGGAGGAGCAGGTTACTGTGTATTTAATGATGTCGCGGTCGCTGCACAATATTTGTTAGATAGGGGTTTGGCTGGCAGGATTTTAATTGTTGATTTAGATGTACATCAAGGAAATGGAAATTCTGACATTTTTAGTAACAATAAAAATGTTTTTACTTTTAGTATGCACTCAAAATCAAACTATCCTGCTAAAAAGTCAATAAGTGACCTAGATGTTGAGCTTGACGATAATATGGAAGATAAACAATATATTGAGATACTTAAATTTTACTTAAATCAATTAAATCAAGAAAATTTTGACTATGTCTTTTATATAGCTGGGGTGGATATTCATTTTAATGATCGATTAGGTAAACTTAAAATTTCAGATGAGGGAATTAAACAAAGAGATGAACTTGTTACAGAAAACTTTTTTTCTAAAGGCATTCCCCTTTGTGGTGTTTTAGGAGGAGGATACAATAAAGATTTTAATAAACTTATTGAATTACATGCATCTTTACATCAATCGTGTGCTAAATTACTATAATTAAATGTCTAAAAAAAATCCCAACCTTACAGTAGAGCAAAAATTAATAATGTTTGAGGATGGAACAGAGCCCCCTGGTACAAGTGAATTAAATTATGAAAAGAGAGAAGGTGGCTATTATTGTGCTAATTGTGAAATAAAATTATTTGACTCTAATACAAAATATGAAAGCGGATCAGGCTGGCCATCATTTTATGAGTCATTACCAGACGTTTTTGAAACTAAAACAGATTATTTATTAGGCTATGCTAGAACAGAATATCATTGTAAAAATTGTGGTGGACATCATGGTCATATCTTTGATGACGGACCAGAACCTACAGGTAAAAGATATTGTAATAATGGTGTATGTTTAATTTTTAAAGAAAAATAATGATTGTTAAGTACATTAGTTTTTTAATTGGTATCATTTGGT
>CACNWU010000027.1 GCA_902624185.1 uncultured Pelagibacteraceae bacterium | reverse complement strand
ACAAAAACAATTTTTAAAGCAACTTAGATTAGATAAACAAATTGAGAAATTTAGAATTAGAGAAGTCAAAGAGCTGGAAAGACTTGAAAAAATTTCTCTTAAGGAAAAGAGAGAGGATTATGCTGGATTACAAGAAAGAATTGATAAATTAAAAGAAAAATATCGAATAATAAGAGATCAAAAAATAAAAGAAAGAGTTGAAGCATTAGGAGTTAAGCTTCAAGGCAATGAAGACAGAGAAGCTTTGTTGTTTAAAGAAAAGGAGTATACTCTAGCAAGGCAAAAGATTGAATTTGCATTGGAAAGTTTTTACAGAAGTGCCAGTAGTTTAGTTTTTCAGCTTAATAAAAGGCATGTCACAAGAAATATGTCAATTTTTCGATGTATCGACAGAAGATTTGAGACTGGTGAGATATTTGTTAAATGGGATGAATCTGAGGACGAGGATTGGCTCTTACTAATATATATTAAAAATAACTCTCCTGATGAAGGTATCGTCATTGAAGATAAAACAGACCCAGAAAAAAATCTTTCACATGAGTTTAGAAGTATTGATATTTTTAAAGCATCAGACACAATGGTTGACTCTTTAACTCAACTAATCGCAAAACAAAGAACAAAAAATAATAATTAAAAATTTATCTTTATTGAGTATTATTCAACATGATCATAGGAACAGCTTTTCTGATAATCTTATATCTTATTTTGAGATATGTACTTGCATGGATAAAATATTATAATGGTCTAGACACTAGGCTTGGAGATAGCACTTGGCGTTTCAGTTATGATTATCCTGTAATAGGTGAAAGAGATATTTCCGATTTAGATGATAAGGATTTTGTAAGGCTTAGAAGAAAAAAAAATAAAGTAGTTTTATTAATGTATTCAGTGGTGCTTGTAATTTTTATATCTTCAATGTCATTATTAAGTAAGTTTTTATTATTTTTTTTTAATTAATTTTTTAATTGCTTTTTATTTTTCAGGTATAAAAAATAAGCAATTATTTCATACCCTAAAGAAAATAAATTAAAAATCACAGGTAGTTTTAAAAAACTGTATAGAAACCGATATTTTGGAATTTTTTTCCATAGTATAAGAAATGCCTCAGCACCTTGCAAAATTTTTTCACCTTCTTTAACGTGAAGTCTTCTTAAAAGTTCTTTACTATTTTTAGAAGTCTCTCTTTCTGCTGTTTCATTATTTGTAATATCTACCCAATCAATTTCCTCAATTTTCTCTTTTTTGTATAAATCAATTTCTGCTTTACAGATTTTACACGAATTATTGAAATAAACTTTCATAGTTTATAATGAATACTAACATAGAGCGTTTATGTACATGCGTAAAATACTCTAGTTGAAAATTTTAATAAACAGCCTAAGTATTGAGATCTATGAGTAATTTCTTTGAAAAATCTGATTTATCTCGAAATGATGCTAATGACATAGTTTCAGACACATTGAAAAAGTGTGATGATGGAGAATTATATTTAGAAAACTCTAAATCCGAAACAATATTATTGGATGATAACAAAATAAAAAACTCTAGTTATAGCTCAGATTTAGGTTTTGGATTTAGAGCAGTATCAAATGAAGTTGTTGCTTATTCCCACTCAAATGAAATATCAAAAAATTCGTTAAAAAGATCTTCAGATAATTTAAGATCAACTCTCAAATCTGCCAAAGGTATTTATAATCATTCTATTCCAAAATCTAATAAGAAATATTACGAAAACATAAATCCAATTGAGCAAAAAACACTCAACGAAAAAATTAAAGTTTTAAATGAAGTAAACAATTATCTAAGATCCAAGGATAATAATATTAAACAAGTGACTGCTAATTTTAATGGAGAACAGAAATCTATAGAAATAATAAGGTCTGGTGGAGAAACACTAACAGATATTCGTCCTTTAATAAGATTTAATGTGTCAGTTATGGTTGAAAAAAATGGAAGAAAAGAAACAGGTGTGTATGGAATTGGTGGAAGACAGTCATATGATACATACCTCAAAGATAATAATTGGAAAAGTGTTTGTGATGAGGCTTTGAGAATTGCATCTGTAAATTTGGAGAGTAAACCAGCTCCAGCAGGTGAGATGAAAGTTGTTCTTGGCCCTGGTTGGCCTGCAATTTTAATTCATGAGGCAATAGGGCATGGTTTAGAGGGTGATTTTAATAGAAAAAAAACTTCTGCTTTCCACAATTTAATGGGACAAAGAGTTGCTAGTGAAGGGGTAACTATTGTCGACGATGGAACTATAGATAATAGAAGAGGAAGTCTTTCAATAGATGACGAAGGCACGCCTACAGAAAAAACTGTTTTAATTGAAAACGGAATCTTAAAAAATTTTATGCAAGACAGATTAAATGCAAGATTAATGAAAACTAAGTCAACAGGTAGTGGCAGGAGAGAAAATTATAGACATATAGTTTTACCAAGAATGAGAAATACAATGATGTTGAATGGAAAACAAACCCAAGATGAAATGATCAAATCTGTAGATAGAGGAATTTTTGCAGTAAGTTTTGGTGGTGGGCAAGTTGATATTACATCTGGAAAATTTGTATTCAATTGTACGGAAGCATATGAGATAATTGATGGAAAAATTGGATCACCTATAAAGGGTGCAACTTTAATAGGTGATGGTCCTTCAATTTTAAAAGAAGTTTCAATGGTGGGTAACGATATGATGTTAGACCCTGGCATAGGAACTTGTGGTAAAGCCGGTCAAGGTGTTCCTGTTGGAGTTGCTCAACCTTCAATATTGATTAATAAAATGACAGTCGGTGGTACAAAACTTTAATGGTAAAAGATCAAGAATATTTAGAAAAAAAAGCGTCTTATTGTTTAGATTTAGCAAAAAAATTTGGGGCAACGAATGCAAGCGTATCAGTAATTAACTCAATTTCTGAAACGGTTAATTTTAGAAATAAGAAATTAGATGAGTCAAATAGATCAGATGATTTAGCTATAGAAATATCTACATATATAAATAAGAAAAAGTCATCAATATCATCATCCAATTTATTAAATGAAAACCTAGATGTTTTGATAGAAAAATGTGTCGAAACTACTAAAAATACTCCAGAAGATGAGTTTAATTCACTTCCCGATAAAGATTTATTGGCTCAAGAAGTAAAAGATTTTGATTTATATGATGAAACTCATTTTGAGAATGACAAAAAAATTGATTATTTAAAACAGCTAGAAGAATTTGCATCAAATGACAAAAAAATTGTGAATACAGAATCTTCTTTCTCTGAAAATAAATCAAATTTTATTCTAGCTAATAGCCAAGGTTTTTGTAAGGGTTACAAATCATCTTCGTTTTCTGCATCAAGCGTGATAGTTGCTAAAGATGAAAATAGCATGGAGCGAGATTATGAATATACGAGCAAATGTCACCTAAAAGATATTAAAGATGCAAAATCTCTTGCAAAAATTGCTGCTGATCAAACAATTAGAAAACTAAGTCCACAAAAAATAGGTAGTGAAAAAATAAGTATAATTTTTGATAAAAGAATAGCAAAAGGTATATTATCAACTTTTGCAAGTGCGATAGCATCATCTTCAATTTCAAGAGGAACTTCTTTTTTAAAAGATAAAATTCATAAAAAAATATTTTCTGAAACTATAAATATTTTCGATAAACCAGATATGTTAAAAGGTCTTGGATCAAGAAGTTTCGATGCAGAAGGTGTCAAAACAGATACCTTGCAACTAGTAGAACAAGGTGTGCTAAAACATTATTTAGTAGATACCTATAATGGTAATAAATTAAATATTAAATCTAATGGCAGATGTGGAGGAACAAGTAATTTGTATTTAGAAAATGGGAAAATTACTTATAAAGATCTTTTAAATTCAAATAAGAAAAGTCTTTATATAACCGAGACTATAGGTCATGGAAGCAACATTGTTACAGGTGATTACTCTGTAGGCGCAACAGGTTTCTTTATTGAAAATGGAGAATTTAAATATCCGATTAATGAAATTACAATAGCTGGTAACTTTAAAGATATGTTCCAAAACATGATATTGGCCAATGATTTAGAATTTAAGTATTCAACAAACTCACCAACTATGATGATTGAAGGCATGGTAGTTGCAGGTAAATAATAATTATTCAAAATTTTTTAAACGATATTCCCAATTTCCAATTCTAGAATAAGAAACTTTAATAATAAGAGCATTCTTTTTGTCAAACCAAACATCAAAATCAAGTCGCTTA
>CACNWU010000026.1 GCA_902624185.1 uncultured Pelagibacteraceae bacterium | reverse complement strand
GATAAGAAAAAATGCAAGATTTTTAATTTTGTTAATTATCCTGATTTTTATCTTTTCTTTTACTATTTCATTTTATCACTTTGGAATAGAACAAGGTTTTTTTGATGAATCGACTGTTTGCGGAGTTAAAAATACTGCTGATTTAATCTCAAAAGAAGAAATATTAAAGCAATTAAATGAAAAAAATGTTAGCTGCAAAGATGTGACATTTAGGATTTTTGGATTATCACTAACAAGTATTAATATGATTATTAGTTTGTTAATAATATTAATATCAATCAAAACTTTTTTAAATTGTGAAAAAATCAAATAATAAAGTTGAGGAATTTATCAGAGTTGACCACGCTGGTGAGCGAGGAGCAGTAAAAATATATGAAGGTCAATTATTAGCTCTAAATACTCTTGTTAAAGATGAAAATTTAAAAAAAACTATTGAGGAAATGAAAGTTCATGAAAAAGAACACTGCGAATTTTTTGAAAACGAAATAAAAAAACGAAATATAAGACCAACAAAACTTTTGCCATTATGGGATTTATTGGGGGTTGGTTTAGGTTTTGGGTCAACACTTTTAGGAAAAAAAGCAGCAATGTTGTGTACAGCATCGGTAGAGGAAGTTATTGATAAACATTACTTAGATCAAATTAATCAATTAGGTCCTGATGAGAAGGAATTAAAACAAAAAATTACTAAATTTAGGGAAGATGAATTACATCATAAGGACATCGCATATGAGAAGGGTGCATCTAAAGAAGGTTTTTACTCGATTATGGATAAGATTATTAAGACCGGTTCTAGAATAGCAATTAATATATCCGAAAAAGTATAATTTTTAAGCTTCCAACTCAACATCCCAATACAAGTAATCCATCCAGCTTTTATGTAAGAAATTTGGAGGAAAGTTTTTACCATTACGATGCAGATCCTCTGTCGACGGTTGAAATGGATATTGCGAGAGTTTCATTCCAGAGAGTTTAAGTAGTTTACCACCTTTTCTTACGTTACATGTCGAGCATGCTGTAACAACATTGTCCCAATTAGTTTCACCCCCCTTAGATCTTGGGAGCAAGTGATCAAACGTAAGTTCTTCTCCACTGCCACAGTATTGGCAAGAAAATTTATCTCTTAAAAAAACATTAAATCTTGTAAAACTTGGTTTCGATTGCGGAATTATGTAGTCCTTTAAAGCTATGACACTTGGTAATTGCATATTAAAAGAAGGGCTTCTTACAACTCTATCGTAAGTACTTACAATTATAACTCTATCTAAAAAAACAGACTTAACAGTATCTTGCCAAGACCATAATGATAAAGGGTAATAACTTAATGGTCTATAATCCGCATTCAAGACTAATGCAGGACATTTTTCTAGCGAGACATCTTGTTCAAGAAAGTTATTCATTTGTAAATCTTAACTTAAATAAAAAATTTTTTCAATAAAAGCAATTATTTAATTTTTTTTAAGATATAGTTTAATGCTATACTTGATGCTTCGGTAGGAATATGATGGTCGCAGTTTTTAATTAAATGAGTTTCAATATCTACATTGTTCCTTATAAAAAAATCTTTTGCTTCTAGCATATAATCTGGGGATACAACTTGATCAGAGTCTCCATGTATTAAGAGTATATTGGGGGAAACCTTTTTTCTAGATTTTAAATCATCTTGATTAATTATTTTACCTGAGAAACCAATAATACAATTATATTTTTTATTAGTTGTTAATCCTAAATTAATTGACATCATACACCCTTGACTAAACCCAGAAAGACAAATTTTATCATATTGTAAATGATAATTAACCTTAATTTCATCAATAAATTGATTTAGTTTTTTTTCAGCCTTAATCGTTTGTTCTAAGATATAATCTGGTTCATCTTTTGTTAAATCAAACCATTGAAAACCAGAAGGGTTTATAGAACACTGCTCATGTCCATTTGGACAAATAAAAATTGTATTTGGTAAATGTCTTTTCCAATTTAATGACAACATACTAATATCTTTTCCATCACCCCCATAACCATGAAGAAGAATGATTGCATTTTTAATTTCTTTGTTTTCCTCTGGTTTTATTATGGTTGTGTCTAGGCAAAATGTCATAGTGTGTGATTTATGTTTTTTTATTTATAAAACACCCTACAATAGTTAAATGATCTCAGGAATAATAGTAAAAATTTTATCCATAACTTTGCTAATTGCGGTAGGCATAGTGCTTTTACTTGGAATTGGGACTTTATTTAAAGGTGGGGAAACAAGCAAAAAATACTCTAACAAGTTGATGCAGTTAAGGGTTCTGTTACAATTTATTGCAATAATTGCTTTAGTGGGCTTTGCATATTTTTTTAAAAATTAATTATAATTTTCTAACCAATCAATAAATTTTTCATTTTGAAAATCTATAGATCCAATTATTCTTGCAAACTCATATCCATCTTTATTAAACAAAATTGATGTTGGGATGCCTCTCAAACCAAATTTTTTGGCTAGTGTTACTGGTGAGTCGAAATAAAGCTCGAGATTTTGAATTTTTAAATCTTCAAAAAACTCAGAGGCTTTTTTAACATTGTCTTGACCAATATTAATAGGAAATATTTTTAGATTATCTAAATTTGTATTATCTTGTAATAAATCTAATGAAGGCATTTCATCTTTACAAGGAGCACACCAAGTTGCCCAAAAGTTCAATAGTACTAAGTTTCCTTTGTAATCATTTAAATTCAACTGTTTTTTTTCAACGTCTAAAAACGTCAAATCTTCATACTTTTTCAAATCTTTGCTTATAACAAGATTTTTTATATCAACTGTTTCATCAGCAATAGAGTTTGTTAGTAAAAAAATAAATATTATTAAAAATCTCATGTTAAATAGGTATAATTAATTATCATGACAAAAAATAAAAACAACCAGGCAATATGGAATAATAGAATTAAAAATAAGAGCTCAGTTCTTTTTCAAAGAGTAGGTAGCTCAATAAATATTGATAAAAGACTTTATAAAGAAGATATAGCAGGTTCTATTGCTCATGTTGAGATGCTATTCAAACAAAAAATAATTTCTTTCAAAATTAAAAATAAAATTATTTATGGTCTTCATAAAATAGAGAAGGAAATATCAACCAAAAAATTTGTGTTTCGTACTGAATATGAGGACATTCATATTAACATTGAAAAAAGACTATTTGAAATTATTGGTGATGATGCAGGTTATGTGCATACCGGTAGGTCTAGAAATGATCAAGTAATTACAGATTTAAAAATTTGGATTAAATCTGCAACTAAAGAAATTAATTTTACTTTGGATAAAATAATTAAGAATATTTTAAAGTTAGCAGAAAAAAACATTGATACTGTTATGCCTGGTTTTACTCATCTTAAAAATGCACAAGCTATCTCATTTGCACACTATTTGATGGCTTATATTGAAATGTTTTATAGAGATAAAAAAAGATTTGATAATAATTTAGAAAATTTAGATGAGAACCCATTAGGCTCTGTTGCTTTAACTGGAACTTCTTTCAATATTGATCGAAACTATACCACCAAAAAACTTGGTTTTAAAAGGCCAACAAATAATTCAATCGATACGGTCTCTGATAGGGATTTTGTTTTAGATTTTTTATATAGTATCTCTGTATGTTCGATGCATATATCGAGAGTAGCTGAAGAGCTTATTATATGGAACTCTGATGGGTTTAATTTGATTAATTTATCTGACAAGGTAGTGACTGGTTCATCTATAATGCCCCAAAAAAAGAATCCTGACTTACTGGAATATCTGAGAGGTAAAACAAGTACAAGCTATGGTAATTTATTTTCTATGTTAACAATATTAAAAGGTTTGCCCTTGTCATATTTTAAAGATCTGCAAGACGACAAAGAAATTGTTTTTAGATCAAATGATACTTTTATTGACTCGCTCAACATATTTGATGAGTTACTCAAAAATTTTAATCCTAACAAAAAAAGAATGCTTGAACTTGCTAATTCAGGTCATATTACAGCAACTGATTTAGCTGACTACCTTGTAAAAAATCATTCGATGTCTTTTAGGAAAGCTTATCAAAAAACTGCTGACATAGTTAATTTAGCAGAAAAAAAGAAAAAAAATCTCAATCAGTTAACATTAGAGGAGTTAAAGAAAATTGAACCAAAACTAACAATTGATGTACTAAAAGTGTTTGATTTGAGGAATTCTATTAATTCAAAAAAATCTTATGGCGGAACATCTTTTGAAAATATAAAAAAAATGATAATGAAATATAAAAACAAAAATGATTAAAAAAATTATTTT
>CACNWU010000025.1 GCA_902624185.1 uncultured Pelagibacteraceae bacterium | reverse complement strand
CATTTTAAGCATGGCGACTTTTTATCTTTAAAATTGAATGTTAATAGATGTCCATCGAATTTACTTATAGCACCTGTAACTAAAAATTTTTTAAACTTTATAGAAAAATTGTTTATTAAAAACTTTGTTTTAAAGTTATCTGATCCATCTATGATATAATCATATTTTTTAATTATTTTACTAATATTATTTTCATTTAGTCTTATATTATAAGATTTGATCTTTGTTTTATCATTGATTTTTCTCAATTTTTTTGAGGCTGCAATAACTTTAAATTTTTTAATATCCTTAATATTAAAAAGACTTTGCCTATGTATGTTTGAAAGTTCAACTTTATCAGAGTCAATTATGCCTAAGGATCCAATACCTGCTCTCGTTAGAAATTCTGCTACTGGGCATCCTAATCCTCCCATTCCGACGATTAACGCTTTTGAATTAATAATTTTTTTTTGACCCAAAGAACCAATATTTTTTAAAATAATTTGTCTTGAGAATCTTTCAATTTGATTTTTATTTAGCTTTATTTTCATTTACCCGTTGAGCCAAAACCACCTTTGCCCCTAATTGTTTCTGGTAAATCTAAGGTTTCTTCAAATTCCATTTTTATAACCGGGGTAAGTACCATTTGTGCTATTCTATCTCCGTTATTTATCAAAAAATCATTATCACTATGATTAAAAATTATTACTTTAATTTCCCCCCTATAATCGCTGTCTATTGTCCCTGGGGTATTTAAAACACTTATTTTATTTTTGACTGCCAATCCAGACCTTGGCCTAATTTGGATCTCATAATCTTCTGCAAAAGCTACCGCTAGTCCAGTGGGAACTAAAAATGAAGTATTTGATTTTACATTTATTGGTTCTTTTATAAATGCTCTTAGGTCCATGCCAGAGGCCCCATCAGTCTTGTATTCGGGTAGTTTTACAGTAGGATCTAATTTTTTTATTAGTACTTTGACCATTAATAAATTTGAGTAATAATCCTATCTACAATTTCCTCAGATATTTGTGACTTCTTTCTTAAAGAAAGTTTTTCTTTCTTCTTTTTTGGATTTTTGTAATGAATAGTTACCTCATTGTAATCAGAATTAAATCCTATATTTTTTTTTGACACATCATTAGCAACAATCCAATCACAATTCTTATTTGTTAATTTTAAAAGAGCATTTTTATCTAAATTATTTGTTTCTGCAGCAAAACCTATAACTAATTTTGGTCTCTTTGAGTTGTGATTAGAAACATAATTTAATATATCAATATTTTTTTCTAAATTTAAAATAATATTTTCATGTTTTTTTATTTTACTATTTCTTTTTTTATCAATCTTAAAATCTGACACGGCAGCAGAAAATATAGCAATGTCTGCAGGTAAAGATTTTTGAATAGCCTTAAACATTTCCTCAGCAGTTTCTATTTTGATAAGATTTATGTTTTCATCAATACTTAGATTAGTTGGTCCAGTTATTAATGTTGTATTAAAACCTCTTTTGAATAAAGACCTTGCTATTTCATAACCTTGTTTTCCACTGGATTTATTAGTTATAAATCTTACTGGATCAATATACTCGTTAGTTGGACCAGCTGTTACTATAGCCTTTAATTTTTTATTCTTTCCTGCAATTGATAAGAAATCATATATTTCATCAAATATTTCTGTTGGCTCTGACATTTTACCTTCACCATATTCTCCACATGCCATGTCTCCTATTGTAGGGCCAATAAATTTATAACCGTAATTTTTGAGAGTTTTTAAATTATTCTTAGTTGACATATGTTCCCACATTCTGACATTCATTGCTGGAACTAAAAAAACTTGTTTATTTGAAGCAAGAATTACAGTCGAGGCAAGATCTTCTGATGATCCTTGGCTAAGCTTAGAAATTGTGTTTGCGGTTGTAGGAGCAACTACAATTACATCAGCCCATCTGGATAGTGCAATATGATCCATTTCTGTCTCATTTTCTACATTAAATAAATCATCATACACTTTACCTTGTGATAATGAGGCAACAGACAAGGGAGTTATAAACTCTTTAGCACTTTTGGTTATGATGGTTTTTATTTGAGCTTTATTTTTTCTAAACAATCTAATTGTTTCGAGACTCTTATATGCAGAAACACCACCACAAATAATAAATAAAATTTTTTTGTTTGTTAAATCTTTCATCGCTAAATTAAAATACCAATAGTGCAAAAATTACAAGGACTAATAAGCCAATAATAGATTGGTTTCTAAAAGCGATCATTTCCGATTTTTTAGTATTTAAAGCTGTATATGAATTTGAATTTTGAGGAATTTGACCACTAGCTAAATAGGTCAAAGCTTGATTTGCTTTATCCATTATTTCGGGAAATTCTGGCAATCTTTTAATCACCTCTGACGTGTTTTGAAGTGTTTCGTTTATCGTTGTCATCGGATCTTTTGTTTCTTTAAGCCAACTCTCAAGCACAGGTTTTGAGGTGGTCCAAATATTTGTATCTGGATTTAATTTTCTGGCTACACCTTCAACTACAACCATAGTTTTTTGGAGCATAAGAAGTTGAGGTTGAGTTTGCATGTTAAATTTTTCAGTAACATCAAATAATTGTTTAAGCAACTTTCCTCCAGAAATATCCTTTACTGTTTGTCCAAAAATTGGCTCACCAATTGATCTAAGAGCTTGTGCTAAGTCATCTAAAGGGACTTCTTTAGGAACTAGCCCAGCAACTAAATGTACCTCAGCAACCTTCCGGTAATCCCTTTGAATAAATCCAAATAAGATTTCGGCTAAAAATCTTTTACTCATTTTATCCAATCTACCCATTATACCAAAATCTATTGGAACAATATGACCATTGTTATCTACAAAAATATTACCTTGATGCATATCGGCATGAAAAAAACCATCTCTCACAGCATGTCTCAAAAAATTTTGAATTATACTTTCTGCTATCTTCTCGGTATTTAGATTTCTTTTCTTAAGTTCCTCTGTTTCTCTAATTGATACACCATCTATCCAATCGAGTGTCATCACATTTTCGCTGGTAAAACTCCAATAGATTTGAGGAACCCTAAATCCAATATCATTTTTGGTATTTTCAGCGTATTCATTGGCAGCCGCTGCTTCAAATCTGAGATCCATTTCAAGATTAGTAATTTCTTTAAGTAAAAAAACAACCTCAACTAATTTTAGTCTTTTCGTTTTTTTTATAAAAGATTCAATCAAGAATGCAAAAAGTATCATAGCATCAATTTCTTCGTTAAAGATTTTTTTAATATCAGGCCTTAAAATCTTAATAGCTACATCCTTAATAGTTTTATTGTCATTTATTTGGGCCTTATGAACTTGGGCTATGGAAGCTGCAGCAACAGGTTCACTTAAATTAATTATAGAATTATAAGTATCTTCCCCTAAATCATTTTTAATAATTTCCTTAGCTTGAACAATTGAAAATGGAGGTAACTTATCTTGTAGATTTTCTAATTTCTTTGAAAGTTCCTCACCAATAATATCTGGTCTAGTAGCTAAAAATTGGCCAAGTTTTATGAAAGTTGTTCCCATCGATTCTAACGAACTAGATAATCTTTCACCCTCATCCTTGTTAACATCAACTAATTTTTTAGGAGAGAAAGAGAATGATAAAATTTTAAATAATATCTTTATTGATAAAGGTGGTTCTTTAAATTTCGATACAATATTTAAGATATCTGATTTAGCTACTTTTCTTCCGATCTTAAATAAAGTAATTATTTTTTTTAACATCAAACCTTCCAACCACTATGAATAGAAACAATTCCACCTGATAAATTTCTGTACGTACACTTTTGAAAATTATTTTTAGACATTAAATCAATCAACTCCTCCTGGTGCACAAAATTTTCAATACTTTTAATAAGATATTCGTAAGGTTCCCTCTCACCTACAATTAGTTTACCTATGAATGGTATGAACTTTGAGTAATTTTTATAGAAATTTTCAAAATTTTGGTTCTGTATTTTTGAAAATTCAAGACATAAAAAACGTCCACCCGGTTTTAATACCCTAAAAGCTTCACCTAAGGCTTTGTTCAAGTTTTTTGTATTTCTTAAACCAAAGCTTATTGTATAAAAATCAAATGAATTGTCTGCTATAGGAAGTTTTTCAGCAGGTGCAATTATCCAAGTCAAATTTTTATACTTGTCTAATTTTTCTTTGCCTTTTTTAATCATACCTTTATTGGGATCAACACAAGTAACATTGGATGATTTATTTACATGTTTTAAAAAAATTTTTGCAATATCTCCAGTTCCACATGCTACATCAATTAATTTTTGATTTGGGGCAGGATTCATAATGTTCAACAGACTTTTTTTCCATAAACGATGTACACCAAAGGACATGAAGTCGTTCATAAGATCGTATTGATCATAAACCCTGTCAAAAACGCTTTGGACTAAACCTTTTTTATTTTGTAGATATTGTTGCATAATTATAAATTATATATTCAATATAGTATTAAATGCCAGAA
>CACNWU010000024.1 GCA_902624185.1 uncultured Pelagibacteraceae bacterium | reverse complement strand
TGTTCAGATTATATGAAAAAAAACTCCTATTCATACGATGAATTAATCACTTGTGGAAATGGAGGACTTTTTGGTCCCGGTAATGCAAAATTACCACTTCCACCAATGCTTATGTTTGATAGAATTACAGAAATTAATGATAATAACGGAGCATTCAAAAAAGGTTCGCTTAAAGCAGAATTGGACATTAAGAAGAATTTATGGTTTTTTGATTGTCACTTTAAAGAAGATCCTGTTATGCCAGGTTGCCTTGGTCTTGATGCTATGTGGCAACTAGTTGGTTTTTATTTAGGTTGGATTGGTAACCCAGGAAAAGGAAGAGCACTAGGTGTTGGAACAGTGAAATTTACTGGAGAAGTTTTGCAAAACGTGAAACTAGTAAGATATGAAATTGATATGAAGAAAATTATGTCTCCTGGAGGAACAACAGTAGGACTTGCAAATGGAGTTGTTTTGGCAGATGATAAAAAAATATATTCAGCTGATAGTTTAAAAGTAGGTTTATTTAAATAATGAGAAGAGTAGTAATTACAGGATTAGGGATTGTTTCATGTTTGGGCAATAATCAAGAAGAGGTGCACCAATCATTATTAAATTCTAAGTCAGGAATTTCTTTTTCTGAAGAATATAAAGAACACAATCTAAAAAGCCATGTTCACGGTAAGCCAAATATTAAACTTGAAGATCATATTGATAGAAAAACAATCAGATTTATGGGCTCTGGTTCTGCTTACAATTACATAGCTATGAAAGAGGCTATTAAAGACTCTGGTTTAGAAGATAATGATGTGAGTAATTTTAAAACGGGTATTGTAATGGGTTCGGGCGGCCCTTCAATTGAAAATGTAATTTTAGCTGCGGATAAAACAAGGGCAAAGACTCCAAAGTTGATGGGACCATTTGTTGTTCCAAGAACAATGGCTAGTACAGCATCTGCTACACTTGCTGTTCCTTTTAAGATTAAAGGAACAAACTATACAATGAGTTCTGCCTGTGCAACTAGTGGTCATTGTATTGGAAACTCCATGGAATTAATTCAAATGGGTAAACAGGATATAGTTTTTGCAGGTGGCAGTGAAGAAATTCATTGGGCAATGACTGCAATGTTTGATGCAATGACTGCTTTATCGTCAAAATATAATGATACTCCTGAAACAGCATCAAGAGCTTATGATAAAACTAGAGATGGTTTCGTAATTGCTGGTGGGGGTGGAGTTTTAGTCTTAGAAGAATACGAACATGCAAAAGCAAGAGGTGCTAAAATATATGCAGAATTAACTGGTTATGGAGCAACTTCTGATGGATACGATATGGTAGCACCATCTGGTGAAGGGGCTGTAAGATGTATGCAAATGGCTATGGCAACTACTAAAAATAAAATTGATTATATTAATACTCATGGAACTTCTACTCCAGTTGGAGATATTACAGAACTAAATGCAGTTAAAAATACTTTTGGAGATAAAATTCCAAAAATAAGTTCAACTAAGTCCTTATCAGGACATCCTCTTGGGGCTGCATCAGTTCATGAAGCCATTTACTGCTTAATTATGATGAAAAATAATTTTATCACTGGGTCAGCTAACATAAATGAAATAGATGAAGAGGCGAAAAAATTCCCAATTGTTGCTAAAACCGAAACTGGAGTAACGTTAAACACAGTTATGTCTAATAGTTTTGGTTTTGGTGGAACTAATGCTGCTTTAGTTTTTGAAAAGATTTAATTTATGAGTTTGATGAAAAATAAAAAAGGATTAATCATGGGTGTTGCCAACGAGAGATCTATAGCCTGGGGTATTTCACAAAAACTAGCTGAAGCTGGAGCTGAACTGGCTTTTACATACTTAGGTGATGCTTTAAAAAAAAGAGTAATACCTTTAGCAGAAAAATTAAATTCAAAAGTAATATTCAATTGTGATGTTGAAAAAAAAGATGAAGTAGTAAAATTATTTGAAGACATTAAATCTAAGTGGGGTGAAATTGACTTTGTAGTGCATGCTGTAGCATTTTCTGACAAATCAGAATTATCAGGTGAATATTTAAACACTACAAGAGAAAATTTTTTACGTAGTATGTTAATTTCGTGTTTTTCATTTACTGAAGTTGCAAAAGAAGCCTCGAAGGTGATGAAGAAAGGTGGAAGCTTGCTTACATTGACTTATGAGTCTACTAAAGCTATTCCAAATTATAATGTAATGGGTGTTTGCAAATCAGCTCTTGAAGCAAGTGTTAAATATCTTGCAAGAGATCTTGGCACTAAGGGCATGAGAGTCAATGCTATAAGTGCTGGGCCGATTAAAACATTAGCAGCTTCTGCTATTGGTGATGCAAAGTTCCTATATAAATGGAATGAAGACCATTCTTTCCTCAAAAGAAATGTTGATATCCATGATGTTGGAAATTCGGCATTGTATCTACTAAGTGATCTTGCAAATGGTGTTACTGGTGAAATTCACTACGTAGACGCTGGTTATAACAAGGTAGGAATGCCAGATCCCAAAAATATTAGTTAGGCTTTATTATTTAAAAAGAAATATATTACTATTCATATTTATTAAAATTAATTCTGAAATGGCTAAATAGGGGCAAATAAGCCCCTATTACCAATTTGAATTATTCAGCAGCTTGTTTCATAGAAAGCTTAACTTTTCCTCTATCAAAACCAATTACTTTAACTTTTACCTCATCACCTTCTTTTACAACGTCTGTGACTTTTGCAACTCTTTTATCTGCTAATTCTGAGATATGAACTAGTCCATCTTGTTTTCCTAAGAAATTTACAAATGCACCAAATTCCATAATCTTCATAACCTTACCTGAATAAATTTTATTTAGTTCAGCTTTAGCAGTGATATCTTTGATCATTTGCATAGCAATGTTTCGTGACTCTTCATCAGGAGCAGCAACTGTGACTACACCTTCGTCGTTCACATCAACTTTTGCATTTGATTTTTCAACAATCTCCCTTATGGTGGCGCCGCCTTTTCCAATAACTGCTGCGATATCTTTTTTATCAACAGTAATTTTTTCCATTTTTGGAGTATGTTTTCCAACATCTGCTCTAGAGGCAGATAATGCTTTATTCATTTCACCCAAGATGTGAACCCTTCCATCTTTAGCCTGACTTAATGCTTGTTCCATTATTTCAAATGTTATGCCGGTGATTTTAATATCCATCTGGAGAGAAGTAATTCCATCTTTAGTTCCAGCTACTTTAAAATCCATATCACCTAAATGATCCTCGTCACCCAAAATATCTGATAGAACACTAAAATCGTCACCTTCTTTAATTAGTCCCATTGCAATACCTGCAACAGGTTCTTTAATTGGTACTCCAGCATCCATTAATGCTAAAGATGTCCCACAAACAGTAGCCATTGAAGAAGAGCCATTAGATTCCGTAATCTCTGATACTATTCTAAAAGTGTAAGGAAACACTTCTTTTGAAGGAAGTGAGGAATTTATTGCTCTCCACGCTAGTTTCCCATGGCCAATTTCACGTCTTCCAGTTCCTATTCTCCCAGTTTCACCTACTGAAAAAGGGGGAAAATTATAATGAAGCATAAATCTTTCTCTTTGTTGACCATCTAAGCTTTCTAACCTTTGTTCATCATCAGACGTTCCCAGAGTAGCGGTTACTATTGCTTGGGTTTCGCCTCTCGTAAATAATGCTGAGCCATGAGTTCTTGGCAAAAATCCTACTTCACATGAAATAGGTCTTACATCAGATAATCCTCTACCATCAATTCTATTCTTATTTTTTAGAATATCAGTTCTAACAATATTTTTTTCTAGACTTTTTAGCTGACTGTTCACATCTAGATCAGTGAAATTTTCATTTTCTTCGTAAAGTTTTTTAGCTTTATCTGTTATTTCTGAGATTTGATTTGATCTATCTTGTTTATCTCTTGTAGCAAAAGCTTTCTTTAGGTCGTTTGTAAAAGTTTTTTCGAGCTTTTGTTTTACTTCTGATAAATCTTTTTTTTCAACGATCCACTCGGGCTTTTTACATTCTTTAGCAAGTTCCTCTATCATTTTAATTACAGGAACAAATCCATCGTGTCCAAATTTAACTGCATTTAACATTTCTTCCTCTGTTAATCCACTTGCTTCAGACTCAACCATAAGCACGGCTTCCTTGGTTCCAGCTACTACTAAATCTAAATTTGAATTTTCTAATTCAGCTTTTGACGGATTAAGAATATATTTACCATCAACAAATCCTACTCTAGAGGCACCTATTGGACCCATGAATGGCATACCGGAAATTGCTAATGCAGCTGATGAGGCTATAATTGCTAAAATATCTGGCTGGTTTTCTTTATCATATGAAATAACAGTTGGTAAAAGTTGTACTTCATTTTTAAATTCATCAGGAAACAAAGGTCTGATTGGCCTATCGATTAATCTCGATATTAATGTCTCGCTTTCAGTTGGTCTTGCCTCTCTTTTAAAATATCCACCTGGGATTTTTCCTCCAGCATAATATTTTTCTTGATAATTTACAGATAATGGGAAGTAATCCATATCTGGATTTACTTTTTTTGCACCTACCACTGTTGCTAAAATAACTGTCTCACCACATGTTGCAATAA
>CACNWU010000023.1 GCA_902624185.1 uncultured Pelagibacteraceae bacterium | reverse complement strand
AGATTTATAATAATGATTGCTCAGTTTATTTTCATTTTCACTTATGGACTGATCTATTTAATTTCTCAAAGAACAGCTCATAGGATTGTTGGATATTTTGAAGAAGAAGCAGTTATAAGCTATACAGAATATTTAAATGAACTTGAAGCTGGAACTATACCTGATCAACCAGCCCCAGAAATTGCAATCAATTATTGGAATTTACCTTTGCATGCTACACTTAAAGATGTGGTTAAAGTTATAAGAGATGATGAGGCAGGTCATCGAGATGTAAATCATACGTTTGCAGATCTTATTAACATGAAGAAAAACAAAGAGACTATTAATAAAAAAAATAAAGTAAAAAAAGAAGACGGTGAAGAAATTTTAAATTAATTTTTAGTTTGAAAATCCATATTTTCTAAGTCTGACATCACCCGTTCGTGCATGTGCTTCCATACCCTCATATCTTGATATCCTTGCACAAGCAGCACCAACTGATTTAGTAGATTCTTTTGTCATTCTTTGAAAACTTAATGTTTTAATAAATTTTCCAACAAATAATCCGCCTGTATATCTTCCTGCACCTTTTGTAGGTAAAATATGATTTGTTCCAGAGCATTTATCTCCATAAGCAACTGTTGTTTCTTCACCAATAAATAACGATCCATAGTTTTTTAATCGCTTATGAAACCATTCAAGATTTTGTGTTTGAACTTCTAAATGTTCTGGTGCATATTCGTCACTAATAGTTGCCATCTCCTCATCAGTATCACAAAGAATAACTTCACCATAATCTCTCCAAGCAGCTTCAGCACTTGTTCTGGGAACTTCAGGTAATTCAGCTATTAACTCTGGAACTCTTTTCATTACTTCTTCTGCAAGTCTTCTACTTGTTGTGTATAGCCAAGCAGGAGAATTGTAACCATGTTCTGCTTGACCAACTAAGTCTACAGCAACCATTTCAGCATCAGCTTTATCATCTGCAATAACTGCAATCTCAGTTGGACCTGCAAATAGATCGATACCAACTTTTCCAAATAATATTCTTTTAGCTTCAGCTACAAACTGATTTCCTGGCCCAACTAAAATATCTGCTGGTGGGTTTTTAAATAGACCATTAGTCATTGCAGCAATGCCTGGAACGCCACCTAAATTTAATATTACATCAGCACCGCACAAATCAGCAGTGTAGACTATAGCTGGATGAGCACCCACATTTTCTTTAGGAGGACTACAAGCAATAATATTTTTTACACCAGCAACTTTTGCAGTGGTTACACTCATTACTGCTGATGCGATATGAGCATATCTTCCACCGGGAATGTAACACCCAGCAGTATTTACAGGTATTAGTTTTTGACCAGCATATAAACCTGGGGAAAGTTCAACTTCAAAATCTTGACCATAATTTTTTAATTGTGCCTCAGCGAACTTCCTTACTCTTTCATGAGAAAATTGGATATCATCTTTTGTTTTTTGATCTAATTCTTTTTTGATTTTTTCAATTCTTTCTTTTGAAACAACTATTTCACCATCATATTTATCAAATTTTTTCGTTAAACTAATACATGCATCCTCTTTTGAAGTTTCGATCTGTTTTAAGAGATCTTTTACGATCTCTGTAGTTTTAGAGTCATCTGTAGACGAAGTTTTTGGTGATTTTTTTAAATATTGTATTGCCATTGAATATTTTATGATTTGTCCAAATGTATTTAAAGTATAAGTTCTTCTATTTCAATCATGAATTTTAAAAAATTATATATTTTAATAATTATCAATCTAAAGCGACAACTGCAGCTGCTATAGAAGCTAATCTGGCCTGTGCTTCATCAGAACGACTTGTTATAACAACTGGAACTTTTCCACCAACAACAACTCCTGCGGCACATGCTCCAGAAAAATAAATTAACATTTTTACTAGACTATTTCCCGTTTCAACGCTTGGTACTAACAAAATATCAGCTATTCCAGCAACATCATTTTTAATACCTTTGATAGCAGCTGATTTTTTTGAAATACTATTATCGAAAGCAAGAGGGCCAAATACGTCTGCATTTAAATTTTCTTTTTTTGCAAGTTTAGTTAATTCTTCAGCATCCTTTGAACTAGGAATGCTATCTAAGACTTCTTCAGTAGCTGAAAGAATAGCCACTTTAGGTCTCTCAATACCAATTCGATTTGCAAAATTAATAACATTTTTTAAGATATGCATTTTTGTTTTTACATTTGGTAAAACATTTAAAGCACCATCAGTTATAATAAGTGGCTTATCCTCTTTATCAATCGTCATGTGCCATATATGACTTAATCTAGTTTTTCCTAGTAAATCATATTCTCTTTTTAAAACTTCTTTCATAAGCACATCTGTATGAATATGACCTTTTACAATAATTCTAATTTTTTTTTCACTTGCTAATTTAGCTGCTATAGCTGCTGTGTTATTTTCTACTGGTTCATGAATAATTTCAAATTTTGATATATCCCATTTTAAATCTTCTGCACATTTTAATATTTCATTTTCATCACCAATAAAAATTGGTTCAATCAAATTTTCATTAACTGCATCTTGAACCGATAACATTGGCAAAGGTTTACCCGCATTAACTATACCTGCTTTAACCCCCTTTTTTTTATGGGCTACATTTAATAGATTATTAGGACAAACAATTTCTTTATTCGAAAGCATAGGTTTTAACCTTTGAGAATTTTTAAATCTTTTTTTACAACTTCAGAGATTTTAATTTCTTTTTTTGAGTTCATTTTGAACCTTTTATACTTATTTTGACCAGGATACATTATTTCTTTTATTCCTTTAATTTTAGGCAATCTTTTAATTGTTTTTATATTGTCTCTAACTCTATTATTAAAATTATTTACAAATAAATTTGTTTTAAATGTGATAAATAAATGGCCAATATTTTGTGGACCAGAAAAATCGTCAAAAGGATCCTTAACTCTTCCTGCGTGATTTCCACCAGTTAATACTCCACTTAAAATATCTACCATCCATGCTAGCCCTGACCCTCTAAAACCAGCTATTGGTAATTGAACGCCTTCAAGTGCTTTTTTAGCATCAGTTGTCGGCTTACCAAGTTTATCTAACGCAACACCCTCTGGAATTTTTTGATTGTTTCTTGCAGCAACTCTTATCTTTCCTCGATTAATCATTGAAATTGATGTATCTAGAATAAAAGGGATCTTCGAACCAGTTGGTGTTCCAAAACAAATAGGATTAGTACCAAATAAACTTTTCAAAGCTCCATGAGGAGCAACAGCAGGAGGCGCATTAGTATAAATCATTGTAATAAGATTTTTTTTAATAGCTTGCTCAGCGTAATATCCTGAAAGTCCGTAGTGGCCACTATTTTTTACTGCAACCATTCCAATTCCTGTTTTCTTTGCATTTTTAATTGATGTTTTAATTGCAATATCGGCAGCAACAAATCCTATACTATTGTTTGCATCAATATGTGAAATAGATTGTGAAATTTTTTTGATTTTTATTTTGGGTTTTGGATTAATTACTTTTTTTTTAATTCGATCACAATACATTTTTAATCTTGATAAACCATGACCATATGCACCAACTAACTCAGCATTAATTAAAGCATTAGCAGAAATTAAAGCATGATTATCATTTAAACCAAACTTTTTGAAAATATTAATAATTTCTCTTTTGAGAATATTTGTTTTCAATTTAACCTTTTCCACGCCAAGGAATATATTTATCTATTAGTTTTCTTAAGGTAATATCAAATAATAAACCAAGCATTCCCATAATAAAAATTGTGATCCAAATTACTTCATATTGAAAATATTTTTTTGCAACATTTTCTACAAAACCAATACCAGTTGTTCCAGCCAAAAATTCAGCAGCGACCAAGGTTCCCCAGCACATACCTACCGCAACTCTTATACCAGTTAGAATCTCAGGTAATGAATTAGGAAAAATAACATGTCTAAGTATTTGTTTTTTCGATGCACCCAAGGAGTGGGCAGCATGAATCTTTGAAAGTTGAGTACCAGAAGCACCAGCTCTAGCTGATATAATCATAATTGAAAGTGAAACCATGAATAACAAAAATACCTTTCCAGTGTTATCTATACCTAATACTGAAATAATTAATGGTGCCCAAGCTAGTGGTGGAACAGGTCTGTAAAGTTCGATTAGAGGATCAAAAAAGCCTTTAGCAAATCTATTTAATCCCATAAACAATCCTAATGGGACTCCTATTATAATTCCAAAAACTAATCCCAAGAAAACTCTTAAAAAAGAGTCCCAAATATGTCCATGAGGAACAGGTACTTTTAATAACTTAAAATCACCTGTAGCAATTTTTAGAACAGTGCCTTTAAAATTTTGTTTTACAATCCCATCTTTATTGTGAACAGGATATTCACCTGGCAAAATATCAGCAATCCAATCAGGTATAATAAAGCCAACCACGTTGCTTATATCCACCATTTTTATCCAAAGTAGAGGAATGTCTTTATAACCAACACTTGGTTTTGACATTAATATAAACTTGTTAAAAGTATCAGATGGTTTTGGAAGCCATCTGCCAGAACCTTGTTCTGAACAACTTGGTCCACTAGCAACAATTGTTCCTGCTGGAAATAAAAAAATGTCAATGAACCTTAATCCACCTTGAGCTTTAAGTTGTGCATTATCAAATTTGATAATAGCATTTTGCATTTTATCTAATGCATTTGGTGGATATATACTTGCAAATTCTATTCTTCTAGCAATCTTAACAATATTTTTAGCATATGTAGAAGCTATTTCCTCACTATCGTCTAAGTCTTTTCTATAATTTTTAATTTCATCTTTAATTTCTTTAATTTTGTTTTTAAATTGCGGATTATGGTTTCGTAATTTAAAAAATTCATCGCTTATTAAGTTTAATTCTTGTGCTGCTGCATGAAATTTTAAACCTCTGCTTGTGGCTGGTATTAATGGTACTTCAATTGTATTTTCAATACTTCCTGAACCAGCATTTATTTTTGTAATACCCCAACCACCTTCTTCATC
>CACNWU010000022.1 GCA_902624185.1 uncultured Pelagibacteraceae bacterium | reverse complement strand
ATTTATTAAAATAAAATTTATATTATCATTGGGTTCTTCCAAAATTTTTAGTAAAGCATTACTTGAATTTAAATTTAAAAATTCAATATTATCAATTAGAATAAATCTTGGTTTTTCATTAAAAGAAGATTTATTACAGAATTCAATCAATTCTCTAATTTGATTAATATCAATATTTTTCTTTTCACTTTTTATATCGATATGATAAAAATTAGGCGATGACTTATTTTGCATTAGTTTGTAAGATTTATTATCTTTATTGATCTTAAAATCTCCAACATCATATTTAAAATCTTCGTCTTTTGATAAGATATAATTAATTAAATGTAATGCCAGAGTACATTTTCCTATTCCTTTAAAACCGGACAATAATATTTTATTCGGTAAAATATTTGTATCACTAAGATTTTTCAATTCTATAAAAAAATTATCTAAACCGTATAATACTGTTTGATCAAAAGGATTGGGACTCATTTAATAATTTTTAATAATTTTGTAATAATAATTTCCTTATTATTATTGATATCTAAATTTGAATTAATAATTTGATACTTTTTTGGATTTTTTTTTGATATTTTTATAAATGCATTCTGCACCTTTCTGTAAAAATGACTATTAAATTGATCATATCTATTTAGTTTGTTTCGTTTCTTTAATCTCAATTTCATATTTTTTGGATTTACTATATTTAAAAATGTAAAGCCTATTTTAATATTCTTTAAAAGAAATTTATTTATAAAATTAATCAAATTTAAGTCAACGCCCATGCCATAGTGTTGATAGGCAATAGTAGAATCAATAAATCTATCAATTAAAATAATTTTTTTATTATAATTTTTTTCAATTAGAGAGATATTTTCACTACGTGATGCTAGATATAATAATAAATCTGTATTTTTTGTAAAATTCGATTTTTTATTTAAGATTAACTTTCTTATTGATTCTGAATTTTTACTTCCTCCCGGCTCACGAAATTTAATATATGGATATTTTTTTTTCTTTAAAAATTTCTCAACATTATTTATATGAAAAGATTTTCCACTTCCCTCAATACCTTCGAAAACAATAATTGGTTTTTTAGACATCGCCCCAAATCAAATAATTTATTGATCTAAGTAATCTAGAAAACATGTTTAATTTATTTACTTCATTTAAAGCAAACAATTTGTATTCTTCAAAAATTTCATCATCATAAACAACTTTTAATGTCGCTACTTCCTGATTTTTTGATATTGGAGCTTCTATTGGCCCACTATAGACTATCGAGACTTTAAGCTTATTTTTTCTGGCTTTTTTAATCGTCTTATAAATATCTTTTTTTGAATAAACTTTAACATAATCTTCTTTACCAAGCCAAACTTCAATATTATCTATTGGTTTGTTGGCTTCAGCAATTTTAACAAGATCAAAATTTGTTATACCCCATGTTAATAATTTTGTGCTTTCCCTTGATCTAGAATTTTTTGTTTCAAAGCCACTTCCTACAGCTATAAGTCTGCGTCCTTTTCTTTTGATTGAGGACGCTAATGAGTATTTTTCTACTGCAAGATAACCAGTTTTAATTCCATCGGCTCCCAAACTTTTATAAAGCAGTGGATTTCGATTTCCTTGAGTAATTGGATCCCCACCAGTTCTATCCCACGTAAATTCTTTCTCTGAAAAATATTCATAATATTTTGGATGTTTTTTAATAAGGTAATTGGACATAATAAGTATATCTCTTACAGTCGAATAGTTATCTGGATCATTTATTCCAGAGGAATTGGCAAAATTAGTATTTTCCATTCCTATTTCCTTTGCTTTTGCAGTCATCATAATTGCAAACTCTTCCTCAGTTCCTGCTATACCTTCTGCAAGGGTAACACATGAGTCATTACCAGAAGCAACAATTATACCTCTTAACAAATTTTCAACAGAGACTTGGTCACCAACCATAATAAACATAGACGAATAACCAGCAGTAGACAATCTCCAGGCTTTTTCTGAAACTAAAAATTTATCGTTCAAATCTAAATCACCAGATTTTAATAAGTCAAAAGCTATAATTGATGTCATAATTTTTGTCATAGATGCTGGGTATATCGAAATGTCTGGTTCCTTTTCAAATAAAATTTCTCCAGAGTAAAAATCTTGTAGAATCGAAGTTCTCGCTTTAATGTCAAAATCAGCATTGCTAGCGGTAAATATGTTTAATAACAAAAAGAATGATAATAGTAAAATTCTATACATTTTTAATAATTTCAAGATTTTCAAAGTTTAGTTTAGTTGCCTTATTATAATTATCTTTAAGAGATTTTATATCATTAAATGGTCCTAAAATTACTCTATATTTAGTTTCTGTAAGTTTAATAATCTTAAATTTTTTGATACTGGTTTCTTTTTTGATTCTATCAAGCATTAGATTTGCTGTTTTCTTATAATAAAAATCGGCAATTTTTATAGAATAAGAAAAACTTTTAATTACTTTTTTTTTATTTTTAGAAATTTTGTTGTTTAAATCATTAATTTGAATACCATCAACGGGGGCTTTCTCTGCAACATTTTTTTCTTCCTCGAACATTTTACTTTTTTTTGCAATAAAAGATGAATTATTTTGTATTAGAGATATCTCAACATATGGTTCATTTATATCTAAATTTAAGTCGTCTGAAATTCTTTTAGTTAATACAGAATTGAAAAAGATTGGAAAATCGACTTTGTTTGAGACAACTCTAGCTATTACACTTTTGTTGTTTGATAAATTTGTAATTTTTATATTAGAATTTTTTTTAAGATTTTTGTGGAAAATAGAATAAGATCTTTCATCTATTTTTTTAGAAATTAATTTTGAATTAAAAGCATATTCATCATATATTAATGCAAAACCTTTATTTGAAAATTTATCTTCAAATTTAATAGAATCTTTTTTATTTATATTAGTAGATGCGCAATTTGACAAAAACAAAAAAGATAATATTAAAAAAATTTTAAAGTTCATTTTTAATTCTATCTTTTAAAGTACAAACAGCCAGGGCAAATCTCAAAGATCTGTTCCATTGTAGAACTACCTCGTAATTGTCGAATACAATATAAGCTGGGTTAAGTGTATCAGGATTTTCAACTATATCTTTATCTGGTGTAATAATTGCAACTTTTAATTTTTCGTCAAATGGCGAAAGATCTGTGGTTATATATTTCTTAAAATAATTTATTTTTCTTTTATTTTTAAGTTTTCTTGCTGATGAATTTAAGTATTTTTTTGGAATATCTTTATTAAGATTTATTTTTTGAAAACATGGTGATTCTTTTTTCCATCCAATTTTATTCAAATAGTTTGCTGCTGAAGCGAAAGCATCTTCAGCATTTTTTAAATCTATATATTTGTCATCGTTATAATCAATTGCATAATTCTTAATTGTCGTCGGCATAAATTGAAAAAACCCAAATGCTCCTGCCCAAGAACCATATAAAGTTTGATGATCAATTATATTTGTTTCTATTAATCTTAAAATTGTTAAAAGTTCGTTTGTAAAAAAATCAGATCGTCTATCGTCAAAACTCAAAGTTGATAATGAAGATATGATATCCATTTTACCAACATAAGTTCCAAAATTTGTTTCTATGCCCATTAACGCTAATAAAAATTCTTTTTCAATTTGATATTTTTCCTCAACATTATTAATTAAATTTATATTTTTTGTATAAAAGCCGATACCCTTCCTAATCTTTTTTTTGTTTGATCTTTTCGAAACATAAGTTTTGGTATCTTCATAAAATTCTGGCTGGTATCTATCGTATTCAATAACCTTCGGAAGAAATCTAGCATTTGACATAACTAGATCAAATGTTTCTTCTGTTATGTCATTTTTCAAAGCAATCTTTTTAAAATCATTTTTCCAAGTTTCAAATTCAGTATTAATATCTGCAAATGTATTGGATACTAAAAAAAATAAAATTAATACAAATCCGCTAATTTTTTTCATATAAATCCTTTAAATATATAATTACTGCAATCCATATAATAATAAAACTTATAAATTTTACTAAAGAAAAAATTTCTTCATAATAAAAATATCCCAATAAAAACTGTAATGTAGGTGTAATATAAAAAATCATTCCAGTTGGACCAAGTCCTATTAGCTCAACACCTCTCACATATAAGAATAAAGGAATCACCGTCATGGGCCCTGCTAAAACTAAGAAAAGACTAAATCCTGGATTTGATAAACTAAAGTCATTAAATCCATTTTTTGCTATAAGGTAAAAAGCTATTAAAGCAAATGGTAAAATGAATAAACTTTCGATTAATAAACCAACATCAGTATCGACATTAATCTTTTTTCTTACAAGATTATAAAATGCCCAACTCAGAGCTACAATCAATCCAACCCAAGGCAAACTTTTTAAACTAAAAAAAATTAGAATTAATATTGAGATAAATACTAATGAAATTGAAAATATTCTTTTTTTATTTAATTTTTCTCTAAAAAAAATATAACCAAGTAATACACTAATTATTGGCATTATGAAATAACCGAAACTTGCGTCTATAATTCTTTCTGAAGCTACTGCATAAATCCAAACAGCCCAATTCACAAAAATAAGAAAACCTGAAATAAATAACCCAACTAAATTATTTTTGTTTTTTATAATTTCAAAAAATAAATTCCATTTTGAAAAAAAAGTTGTTGTTATGATTAGCATAACAGCTGTCCACAAACATCTATGAACAACTAATTCTATATGACCAATGAATGCTACATATTCAAAATATATTACACCAATGAAACCCCACCAAAAAGATCCTAAGGACGTTAATAATAAACCTTTATTAAATTCTTTTTTCATAGATTTTTTTAAGAATTAATTAATAAGTATGTTAAATAGACTATTTTATAGTTGAATTAAATATTTTTAATTATAAAAGCTTTTACATGGAGAGATGGCTGAGCGGTTGAAAGCACCGGTCTTGAAAACCGGCAAAGGGGCAACTCTTTCCTGGGTTCGAATCCCAGTCTCTCCGCCACCATACTATTTATTTGAAAACTTAAAATTTTTAAAAAGAGAAGTGATATTATTATTTTCAAAATTTACATCTGTCTCCATATTGTTGTAAAAATTGTATAAATTATCGTCATCTATATCTAATAATTTTTCTAAATCAGATAAATCTTGGTCATTTAATTGATCAATATATTTTTTTGTAAATGCACCCAAAAGTTTATCCATTTCTTTAGTTCCACGATAGTTTGATCGATAGATTATTTTTTTTTTTAATTGATCTGTATTGAAAACCATAATTGGAATATATTAGTAGATTATGGATAATAAAAGAAATTATAAATACCTTTTATCAGATTTATCAAACCTTAAAGGTGTTGGTATTAAGACTGCAAATTTGCTTAGGAAAAAAAAAATAAATAACATATTTGATATATTGTGGAAATTACCTAAATCATACACAGATCGCAGCTTATCATCAAAGATAAAAGATTTACGTATAGGAGAGAACCAAACCGTAACCATAATTCCAAATAAATACTCTTTTCCTAGAATAAGAAATTTGCCAAATAGAGTAACATGCTCTGATGAAACTGGAGAAATTGACTGTGTTTTTTTTAATAGCTATGAAGGATATATAAAAAAAATCCTACCATTAGGTAAAGAAATTACTTTAAGTGGAAAAATAGGTTTATTTAGAAACAAATATCAATTAACAAATCCAAAATATGTTTCTGAAAATTCTTCATTAATAAAACAAAAACATAATACATATTCTCTTACTGATGGAATTTCTGAAAAAATGTACAATAAGATTATAAGGGAA
>CACNWU010000021.1 GCA_902624185.1 uncultured Pelagibacteraceae bacterium | reverse complement strand
CTTCTCAATTAAGGAAAATTTGATAGTCTCAAATTAATTAATGGATAAAATTTCAAATTTAAAAAAAATCATTATTACAACTTTAGATATTAACAAGGCGCAAGATATAATCAGCATAGATCTTAAAGATAAAAGCTCGATGGCTGATTACATGATAATTGCAAGTGGCACGTCATCTCGACATATTCAGTCATTATCTGAACAAGTATTAATAAAATTAAAAGATAATGGAGTATTAAATTGTAAAATTGAGGGGAAAGATAGTAGTGAATGGAAATTAGTAGATGGCATCGATCTTATCGTTCATATATTTCACCCAGAAAAAAGAAAATTTTATGAACTTGAAAAAATGTGGTCTGAATTAATACCAAAAGAAAAACTTATTATATGAAAATGAAAAAATTAACTATATTATTTTTACTTTATATTATTCTTATCAAGCCAATTTATTCTGCTGAATATGAAGTCTACAAAAAGATAGATTTATTTGGAGAAGTTCTTGAGAAAATTAATAAAGAGTATGTTGATGAAATAAATCAATCTGAAAGTATGGACTCTGCAATTAATGGCCTTCTTCAATCATTGGACCCTTATTCTGCTTATATGTCGCCTGAGGTATTTAACGAAATGCAAACCGAAACTAGTGGTAAATTTGGAGGCCTTGGTATCGAAGTTAGCATGGAGGCAGGTGTCGTAAAAGTTATATCTCCCATAGATGATACGCCAGCATCTAAAGCAGGTATAAAAGCAGGAGATTATATTGTGAAGATTGATGATATACAGGTTCAGGGTAAATCTTTAAATGAGGCGGTTGACTTAATGAGGGGTCCTGTTGGATCTGGGATAGAACTGACTGTAAGAAGAAGAGGAGAAAAAAAAGCCCTTACATTTAATATTGTGAGAGAAATTATTCAAATCAAATCTGTAAAAACGGATATTTTAAAGAAAAATATTGGATATATTCGATTAACATCATTTAATGAGAATAGTGGTAAACAAATAAAAAAAGAAATAGAAAATTTTGAAAAAAATAATAATTTAAAATCATATATTTTAGATTTAAGAAATAACCCTGGTGGACTTCTTTCACAGGCAATTAGTATTTCTGATTTTTTTCTTAATAACGGAGAAATAGTTTCTACAAAGAGTCGAAAAGCCTCAGAAAATAGAAAATGGTTTGCAAAACAAGGTGATCTAATAAATGGGAAAACACTCGTTGTTTTAATTAATTATGGTTCTGCTTCAGCTTCTGAAATCGTGGCTGGAGCTTTGAAAGATCACAAAAGAGCAATATTACTTGGTGAAAATAGCTATGGAAAAGGGTCGGTTCAATCCATTATTCCTTTAAAAAATGATGGTGCGATTAGATTAACAGTAGCTAAATATTATCTACCATCTGGAAAATCGATATCTGAGATAGGAGTATCACCTGATATTGAAGTTGGTGAGGAGTCAGACGATTTTAAAATTAAAACTGAAACTGATAGTCAATTAAATTACGCTATAAAACTTTTAAACGGCTAAAATGGAAGAAAAATTTAAAAATCTTCCGCTAAGAAATGGCGTAGGTATTGTTGTCCTAAATAAAGAAAATAAAGTTTTTGTAGCAAAAAGAATTGATAATCCAAAAAATTTTTGGCAAATGCCTCAGGGTGGTATTGATAAGGGAGAAGATTTCTTAAATGCAGCATATAGAGAATTATATGAGGAAACTAGTATAAGGAATGTCAGATTAATTAAAGAATTAGATGGTACAATTACTTATGAACTTCCTAATCACTTACTTGGAATTATTTGGAAAGGTAAGTACAGAGGCCAAAAACAAAAGTGGTTTTTGATGAGATTTGAAGGAGAAGACGAGGAAATTAATATTAAAACAAAAAATCCAGAATTCTTAGACTGGAAATGGATTGAAATTGATAAAATTACTGATGTAGTAGTTGATTTTAAGTTACATGTTTACAAAGAGCTTAAGGAAAAAGTGCAAAAACTAATTAATTGATTTTAAAACTTCTACTTTTTGATCAGCTATATATCTTGATTGATCATCAATTTCAGGTTTGCTGGATTCTTCCTCGGCTAATTTAATCAAATTTTGTAGTTTTGACTTATCTAAATCAGTAAGATTTAAAATTGAACTTGTTAAAATCGAAAGATTATTGTTTTTAAATTCAACTATTCCATCTTCAACATAATAATCTTCATTTCCCGATTTTGATAAAATTTTAATGACTCCTGGCTTTAAAAAAGAAATTATTGAAATATGATCTTTAAGAATTCCCATCTCTCCTTCAAACGCTGGTACCACAACTTCTGTAACATCTTCTTTGATCAAGAAAGATTTTTCAGGATTTACTATTTCAATTTTAAACTCTTCACTCATTAAGCAGCTGCTTCTTTTTTCATTTTTTCTGCTTTTTCTATTGCCTCTTCAATTGTACCTACCATGTAAAAAGCAGCTTCGGGTAAATGATCATATTCACCTTTACAAATTGCATCAAAACCTTTGATAGTTGAGTCGAGATCCACTAATTTTCCAGGTGAACCTGTAAATACCTCTGCTACAAAAAAAGGTTGAGATAAAAATCTCTGAATTTTTCTTGCTCTTGCTACAACTAATTTGTCTTCTTCAGATAATTCATCCATACCAAGAATGGCTATAATATCCTGTAATGATTTATAAGATTGAAGAATTCTCTGAACATCTCTTGCTACCCTATAATGCTCATCTCCAACAATTCTTGGATCTAAAATTCTTGATGTAGAGTCAAGTGGGTCTACTGCAGGGTAAATACCAATCTCAGCAATTTGTCTTGAAAGCACGGTTGTTGCATCTAAATGAGCAAATGATGTTGCTGGCGCAGGGTCTGTCAAATCATCGGCAGGTACATAAATAGCTTGTACTGAAGTAATTGAACCCTTATTTGTAGTCGTAATTCTTTCTTGTAGATTACCCATGTCAGTAGCTAAAGTCGGTTGATATCCAACAGCAGATGGAATTCTTCCTAATAAGGCTGAAACCTCTGATCCTGCTTGAGTAAATCTAAAGATATTGTCTACGAAGAATAGAACGTCCTGACCCTCTTGATCTCTAAAATATTCAGCTACAGTTAATCCTGTAAGTGCAACTCTTGCTCTTGCTCCAGGAGGCTCATTCATTTGTCCATAAACTAGTGCAGCTTTTGAACCAGTTCCCTCTTTTTTAATTACACCAGATTCAATCATTTCATGATAAAGATCATTTCCTTCTCTAGTTCTCTCACCAACTCCTGCAAAAACTGAAAATCCACCATGGGCTTTTGCAACGTTATTAATCAATTCCATAATTAAAACTGTTTTTCCTACTCCCGCTCCACCAAATAATCCAATCTTTCCCCCTTTTGCATAAGGTGCAAGTAAGTCAATTACTTTAATACCTGTTACAAGTATTTCCGTTTCTGTTGATTGGTCATTAAATTCAGGTGCAGCTCTATGAATTGGCCAGCTTTCTTTAGTTTTAACTTCACCCCTTTCATCAATTGGTTCACCAATTACATTAATAATTCTTCCAAGAGTTTCAGGTCCAACTGGAACTTGAATAGGAGCATTAGTATTAATAACTTCATCACCTCTTTTTAATCCTTCAGTGGCATCCATAGCAATTGTTCTAACGGTAGTTTCACCTAAATGTTGCGCTACCTCTAAAACTAGTCTGTTATCACCATTTTTAGACTCTAGTGCTGTTAAAATTTCTGGCAGTTCACCATCAAATTTGACGTCTACTACTGCTCCAATAACTTGTGTGATTATTCCTTTACTCATAATTATAAACTTTCTGCTCCTGATATGATTTCTATTAGTTCTTTTGTTATTGCTGCCTGACGACTTCTATTGTACTCGATAGTAAGTTTGTCAACCATTTCACCTGCGTTTCGGGTTGCATTGTCCATTGCACTCATTCTAGACCCTTGTTCACTAGCTGAATTCTCTAACATTGCCTTAAATATTTGCGTAGAAATATTTTTTGGCAACAAATTACTTAAAATTTCATCTTCATCTGGTTCAAATTCATAACTTTCATCTGAACTACTTTCTTCTCCCTCATTGTTTAGGGGTATGATTTGCTGTGCTTGAGGAATTTGGGTAATTACATTTTTAAATTGATTGTAAAAAATTGTACAAATATCAAATTCGCCTGCTTCAAATTTTTTAATAACCATTTTTCCAACTTTATCAGCGTCAAAATAATTTGAATTTTTGGATTCTTTAAAAGAAATATTTTCAATTATTTTGTCTCCATAAACTCTTTTTAATTGATCATTTCCCTTTGAGCCTACAGTTATAATTTTGAATTCTTTGCCTTCATCTAAAATTTTTGAAAAATAACTTTTTGCTTTTTTAATAATATTAGAATTAAATCCACCACACAAACCCCTATCAGAAGTCATCACTACACATAAATGAGTTTTTTCCTGGCCAGTACCTGACAATAACTTTGGTGCATTTTCTTTATCAGATATACCATTTGATAAATTCAAAATAATATTATTCATTTTTTCAGAATAAGGCCTTCCTTTTTCGGCACTTTCTTGAGCTCTCCTTAACTTGGCTGCTGCAACCATTTTCATAGCTTTAGTAATTTTCTGTGTAGACTTTACGCTAGCTATTCTTTTTTTTAGATCGTCTAAACTTGCCATAAATTATTAAGATTTAAAATTTCCTTTTAATTGAGTTATCAACTCAATAAGTGATTTTTCCTTATCTTCCTCAAGTTTTCCTGAACTTAAAATTGAATCGATGATTTCAGGATTGTCTGATTTACATTTTTCAATAATCTTGCTTTCAAATTCAGCAATATCTTTTAAGTCAATATCATCTAAGTAACCTTTCACTCCACAAAACACTGAAATGACTTGTTCTGCGACAGTCATGGGTGAGTATTGTTTTTGTTTTAATAGTTCAGTTAGTTTAGAACCTCTATTCAAAAGTTGCTGTGTGGATGCATCAAGATCAGATCCAAATTGAGCAAATGCTGCCATTTCTCTGTATTGTGCTAGTTCTAGTTTCATTGAACCTGAAACTTTTTTCATCGCTTTTGTTTGGGCTGATGAACCAACCCTTGATACTGATAAACCTACGTTAATTGCAGGTCTTATACCTTGGTTAAATAACTCTGTTTCAAGGAAAATTTGACCATCTGTTATTGAAATAACGTTGGTTGGAATGAACGCAGATACGTCTCCACCTTGTGTTTCAATAATCGGTAATGCAGTAAGTGATCCACCACCGTGCTCATCACTTAATTTTGCTGCTCTCTCAAGCAATCTACTATGAAGATAAAATACATCACCAGGATAAGCTTCACGCCCTGGAGGTCTTCTTAACAACAAAGACATTTGTCTATAAGCAACTGCTTGTTTAGATAAATCATCATAAATAATTAAGGCGTGCATTCCATTATCTCTAAAATACTCACCCATAGTACATCCTGTATATGGGGCTAAAAACTGTAAAGGAGCAGAGTCAGAAGCTGTAGCAGCAACAATCGTTGTATACTCCATAGCCCCAGCTTCTTCTAATGTTTTTTGGATTTGTCTTACTGTTGATCTTTTTTGGCCAACTGCAACGTATATACAATACAACTTTTGTTTTTCATCACCAGTTTCATTTATTTTTTTTTGATTAATAATTGCATCTACTGCCACTGCTGTTTTACCAGTTTGCCTGTCACCTATAATTAATTCCCTCTGTCCTCTTCCAATCGGAACTAGACTATCAATTGATTTAAGACCAGTTTGCATTGGTTCACTAACTGATTGTCGCGGAATAATACCAGGTGCTTTTACTTCAACCCTACTTTTTTTTATACCTTTATCTAATGGTCCTTTGCCATCAATAGGATTTCCTAAACCATCAACTACTCTACCAAGTAATTCTTTTCCAACTGGTGTATCAACAATATTACCAGTTCTTTTTACTACATCGCCTTCTTTGATATTTCTGTCATCACCAAAAATTACAACACCAACATTTTCACTTTCTAGGTTTAGAGCCATACCTTTTGAACCATCTGCAAACTCTACCATTTCTCCAGCTTGAACGTTATCCAATCCATAAATCCTAGCAATACCGTCTCCAACTGATAAAACTTGACCAACTTCTGTAACTTCTGCTTTACCACCAAAATTTTTAATTTGCTCTTTTAATATTTTTGTTACCTCTGAAGGATTTATTTCCATTTATGCCTCTATCATTCTATTTTCGATTTGTTGTAATTTATTTTTAATTGAAGTATCAAACATAGTACTACCAACTTGTACTACTAAACCTCCTATTAAACTTTTGTCATATTCATAGTTTAATTTTATTTTTGAGCTAAAATTTTTTGTTAGCTCCTCTGTAATTTTTGCTATTTCCTCATTGGATAATTCTTTTGCTGATTTTAATTCTGCTTTAAGTTCACCTCTTTTTTTTGAACAAATTTCAATAAAGCTTTTAAGAATACGCTCAATAAAAAAGAAGCGTCTTTTTTTAATTAAGAAACATAAAAAATTTTGAAATAAAGCCTCAAATTTATTATTTTTTGATATTGTGCTTATTACTTTTAATAAATCTTCTTGGTTTATGGTTGGATCTTTGATCAAATTAGAAAAATCTTTACTTTGATCAACTAAATTAAGAATAGATAAAGACTGGTCTTCAATCTTACTTAAAAGACCTTTCTCCTCTGAAAGTTCAAAAAGCGCAAGAGAATACCTTTCAGCTGAAGTTATTGAAAATCCCTTATCTTTGCTCAATTTATTACCCTTGTTATTTTGAAGATTATTTAAAAATCACGCTTTAATTAACATATGACTATAATGTCTTCAAGTAACACATTTGTTT
>CACNWU010000020.1 GCA_902624185.1 uncultured Pelagibacteraceae bacterium | reverse complement strand
ATAAAGCTACTTGTGTAAGTCTTTTCGACTCGTCAGAGGGAAATTTAAATCTTGATAAATAATCATTAATAATTTCTATTGCACCTTCTTGCGCAATTTGAGCTGCAGCATGTAATTTTTTAGTTTCTAATGAGTTATAATCACTTAATAGTAGTTCTTTTTTTTTCTTATTAAAAACTTTTGAAAATGGTTTTTTTTCCTCTGGAATTATATCTTTAACTGTAATTGAATATTCTTTTTTTAAAAAATCACAAAGTGCAATATATCTTGTTCTATTATTTTTTTGCACTTTCTCAAAAATTGAATTTGCAAAATCCTCTAATTCTGGAAAATAATTTTTATTTTCTTGAAGAAAATCTGAAATGACTTCTCCAGGAAAAGATGTCTTTCTACTATCAATAATTTTACCTGAAATGTTTTCTACCTTATTTATAATTTCATGATCTTTTTGTTTAAAATTATCTCCTAATTTTATTAAGGCTCTTGCAATTTTAGGGTTCGAATTAACTAAATCTTTTACTTCAGGACCTAGTATATCTAAATCTTCAAACAATTGATCATCAAGTAATTCTGATATATCATTTTCTAAATTTATATCGCTCTTACTTGTTAAATCAGATAAGTCTACTCTCAATTCTTTACTAATTTTGATTAACAAATCACCATCAATTTTTCTTTTGCTACTTTCGATCAAATTTAAATAACTTGGAGAAATGTTAATTTGTTCAGCAAATTTATTTGCTTGTAGTCCAAGTTGTCTTCTAAAAGCTTTTATTTTTGGACCAATTTTAAGATCTAATTTATTGATATTTTTACCCTTAGAAAATTTTGATATTGCGATTTTTGAATTATTTAAATCAATCTCTTTTTCACTTTTTAAATCTGATAGTTCTATTCTTAGTTCCTGGCAGATTCTTAATAATAATTCAGCATCAATATTTCTTTTTCCACTCTCAATTAGATTTAAATAACTTGGAGATATTAAAAGTTGTTCAGCTAATTTCTTTGCTTGAAGACCTAATTTTTTTCTAAAACCCCTTATTTTAAGGCCAATATCTTTATTAATTTCCATAATCTGTAAATTTTGTAAATTTTAATTTACAAAAAATAAACCAAATTTACAAGTAAAATAAGCTTTTTTGTAGATTTTGTAAATCTTGTAAATTATAAGCTATGTATGGACGAAAAATTAAAAAACAGTGAAAATGAGGCTCAAATCATAAAACATGAGGATCTTGCAAGGCATAATAGCAGGGGAATATACATGAGAGATGATCATTGTGATTGGGGTTCAAGTGGAATGAAAGATCTAGTTGAGACCCTAAACGACTCAAACTAGTTCTATTTCTTTCAACTTAATTCATTTCTTACTATTAAAAATTAACAGCACAGGATTACAATAATGAGCGCAGAAAATATCTCATACGATTTAAAAAGATTTGCAGGAATAAAAAGAGATTACACCCCAGAAGAAGTAGAGAGATTAAGAGGCTCAATAAAAATTGAATATTCAATGTGCAAACTTCAATCTACAAAATTATGGAATTTGTTAAATTCTGAACCTTACGTTAATACTTTAGGATCACTTTCGGGAAATCATGCTGTGCAACATGCAAAAGCTGGTTTAAAAGCTATTTATTTAAGTGGATGGCAAGTAGCAGCAGATGCTAACAGCGCAGGTGAAATGTATCCTGATCAATCTTTATATCCATATGATAGTGCACCAAAATTGGTTGAGTCGATGAACAATGCTTTAATTAGAGCTGACCAAATTCAACACATGGAATTAAAAGATGGTGAAATGAAAGAAGAAAAAAAAGTTGATTATATGTTGCCAATTATAGCAGATGGTGAAGCAGGATTTGGTGGACCACTTAATGTATTTGAACTTGCAAAAAAATTTATAAAAGCAGGTGCTGCTGGCGTTCATTTTGAAGACCAATTAGCTAGTGAGAAAAAATGTGGCCATATGGGTGGTAAAGTATTAGTTCCGACAGGTACGATGATTAAAAATTTAAAAGCTGCTAGATTAGCTGCTGATATAGCAGATGTACCATTAATCATACTTGCAAGAACAGACGCAAACGCAGCTAAACTAATTACAAATGATCATGATGAAAACGATAAACAATTCTTGACAGGAGAAAGATCTCCTGAGGGTTTTTATTATGTAAAAGCAGGAATTGATCAAGCTATATCTAGAGGTTTAGCTTATGCCCCATACTCAGATTTAATTTGGTGTGAAACTGCAACACCCAATCTTGAAGAAGCTAAAAAGTTTGCTAATGCTATTCATGAAAAATTCCCTGGTAAACTTTTAGCTTACAACTGCTCACCCTCATTTAATTGGAAAAAGCATTTGTCTGATGATGAAATTTCATCATTTCAACAAGAAATAAGTAAGATGGGTTACAAATTCCAGTTTATAACTCTTGCTGGTTTTCATACTCAAAATATTGCAATTTTTGAATTGGCAGAAAAATATAAAAAAGAGGGTATGACTGCATACTCGAAAATCCAACAACAAGAGTTTGCTAGAGAAAAAGATGGATATACTAGCGTAAAACATCAAAGAGAAGTTGGAACATCATATTTTGATGCCGTAACAAGTACAATATGCAGTGGTAAAAGTTCAACTACAGCAATGGAAGGTTCAACTGAATCTGAACAATTTTAAAAAAAAATTTCCTCTTAGTTTAATTTTTTGGCCCCTAACGGGGCCTTTTTTTTATTTTTCAATTTTTGCAAATCTATAATTATAAAGTATTTCACATTTAAAATTGTTTGATTTAATAAAATCATCTATTGCTTGTTTTACTCCGGGTGCTTGAGACAAGTCATAATCATCGCATAAAATTGTTCCACCATTCATAATAACTTCTTTGGATTGCAAAAGGTCATTACTTACAGTTTTATAATCATGTCCTCCATCAAGAAAAACATAATCAATTTTTGACATATTTATCTTTCTCAAAATATTATTAGAATTGCCTTTTAGTAAAACAACATTTTTACTAAATTTTTTTAATAGGCTTTCAACTGCTTCTTTGCTGTAGGGGTTTTGTCTTTTAATATATTTGAAATAAATTTTTTTTAATGGATTAGAAAATTTAGTATTCGGAATTATTTCATCTTTATTTTCATCATTTTCTTCAAATAAATCTATTCCAATATATTTGAACTCATCATTATGCATGCCATGAAGCAATTCACATATATTCCTAGCTGTTACACCATGAAAAACTCCAACCTCAAGAAAAATTTTAGGTTTTTTTTTTTCAATCTCCTTAAGAAAAAAATCTCCAACTCCTTTTTGTTTAAGGCTAGTCTTTCTAAAATATTTTTTGTATTTCAAGCTTTTTAGCTAAATGCTTCAGCCCATGTGCCTTGAGTTGATGCTTTTGAATATTCTGTTGCACGACCCTCAAAAAAGTTCATGTGTTCAACCGCATTTAGCATCGTATCCAGCCAACCTAACGGATTTTTATCTACCTTATAAATTGGTTCTAACCCAAGTTGAGTTAATCTTCTGTTAGCGATAAATCTAATATAGTCTTTAACCTCTTGAGCTGTTAAACCCTCCATTGGACCCATTTCAAAAGCTAGATCAATAAAAGAATCCTCGTGCTCTACAATTGTTCTACATGCTTCATAAAGTTCTTTTTTTAACTTCGGTGTCCAGATTTCTGGATTTTCATTAATGAATTCTTTGAAAATTCTTATCATTGAATTACAATGAAGAGTTTCATCCCTAACTGACCAGGTAACAATTTGGCCCATACCTTTCATTTTGTTGTGTCTTGGAAAGTTCAAAAGGATTGCAAAACTTGCAAATAATTGAAGACCTTCAGTAAACGCACTGAAAACAGCAACCGTTTTTGCAATATCTTCTTTTGAATTTACATTAAAACCTTGCATGTAATCATATTTATCTTTCATTTCTTTATATTTCATGAAAGCAGAATATTCAGACTCTGGCATACCAATCGTATCCAACAAGTGAGAGTATGCTGCAACATGAACTGTTTCCATTGCTGCAAAAGCTGTCATCATCATTAAAACTTCAGTTGGCTTAAATACAGTTGTATAGTGTCTTAAATAACAGTTATTAACCTCAACGTCTGCTTGAGTAAAAAATCTAAAAATCTGTGTTAATAAATTTTTTTCAGGTTGAGACAAGTTTTTTTGCCAATCCCTAACATCATCACCCAAAGGAACTTCTTCAGGTAACCAGTGAATTCTTTGTTGTGTTAGCCAAGCATCATAACACCATGGGTACCTAAAAGGTTTATAAACTGGATTTTCTACTAAAAGACCCATTTTTTTTGGCTGTATAATTTCACTCTTTTTCTCTGACTTTATTTTTTCTGCTACTGACATGATAAACATTCCTCGTATTCTTGTTGTTCGTTTGTTTGTTGATTTTTAGATTTATATACATTGGCTGAAATATCAGTTGATTTTGCATCATTAATATTTTCGGCTCTTTGGATTGATTTTGATCTACAGTAATAAAGGCTCTTCAAACCTTTTTTCCAAGCATCAAAATGAATTTTATGTAATTCTTTTTTATGAACATCGGCTGGTAAAAATAAATTAACTGATTGTGCTTGAGAAATAAATGGAGTTCTATCACCACTTAATTCTATTATCCAATTTTGATTTAATTCAAAAGCAGTTTTAAAAACATCTTTCTCTAAATCAGTTAAAAAATCTAAATGTGAAACTGAACCTTGATTGGTAGTAATTGTAGACCAAGTTTCATCATCATTTTTACCATGGCTCTCTAAAATATCCTCTAAATATCTATTTCTGACATTGAAAGATCCTGATAAAGTTTTGTGAGTATAACTATTAGCTGCTATCGGTTCTACTCCTGGTGAAGCTCCACCACAAATAATAGAAATAGATGCCGTTGGTGCTACGGCAGTTTTGTTTGAAAATCTTTCTTGAAAACCATATTCTGCTGCGTCAGGGCATGCCCCTCTCTCCTCAGCTAAGTCTTTCGAAGCTTGGTTAACTTTTTCGTGAATATTTTTAAATATCTTTTTATTCCATGCTTTTGCCATTACTGACTCAAGCGGAATTCTATTTTTTTGAAGAAAAGAATGAAAACCCATTACACCAAGACCAACACTTCTTTCTCTCTCAGCTGAATATTTTGCATCACGAAATTGATCAGGTGCTTTATCAATAAAATCAGATAGAACATTATCTAAAAATCTCATTACATCATTGATCATATTTGGATCATCTTTCCATTCGTCGTATTTTTCAATATTTAAAGATGATAAGCAGCAAACAGCGGTTCTATCTCTCCCGTCTTTATCAACTCCTGTAGGTAAAGTTATTTCGCTACATAAATTAGAAGTTTTAACTGTTAAGTTTGCTAACTTATGGTGTTGTGGTATTTGTCTGTTAACAGTATCAATATAAATTATATAAGGCTCTCCAGTTTCTATTCTGGCAGTTAATAATCTGATCCATAAATTTCTAGCAGATATAGTTTGTTGAACCGATCCGTCCGCAGGACTTTTTAATGCCCATTGTTCATCTGTTTCAACAGCTCTCATGAATGCATCAGAAACTAAAACACCATGATGTAAATTTAAAGCTTTTCTGTTTGGGTCACCGCCAGTCGGTCTTCTCATTTCTATAAATTCTTCTATTTCTGGATGATCAATTGGAAGATAACAAGCTGCAGAACCTCTTCTTAATGAACCTTGACTGATAGCCATCGTTAATGAATCCATAACTTTTATAAAAGGAATTATTCCAGAAGTTTTTCCAACTTTACCAATTTTTTCACCAATAGATCTTAGATTTCCCCAATAACTTCCTATGCCACCACCTTTTGCAGCTAACCAAACATTTTCACTCCAAAGATCTAAAATACCTCCAAGACTATCGGAAGCTTCATTTAAAAAACAAGAGATAGGTAGTCCTCTTTTGGTTCCACCATTAGACAAAACCGGTGTAGCTGGCATAAACCAGAGATTACTAATGTAATTATAAATTCTTTGAGCATGTAAATTATCGTCTGAATAAGTACTTGCAACTCTTGCAAATAAATCTTGAAAAGATTCATTATGACCAAGATACCTGTCTTTTAAGGTTGCTTTCCCAAAGTCTGTTAAGTTTGAATCCTTAGAACGATCAATCTTAATTATAATTCCTCTATCATTCTGGAAAAGTTCTGTTTCATTATTTAATGAAAATAAGTCTGGCCTATTGCCTTTTGTTGTCTCTTTTACATTTGGGCTATATTCAGAGACAGCTTTCTTTAATGCTTGAGATAGATTCTTATTCATAATTTTGTATTATATTTTGTTATTTATGCGAAAACAACTATATGTTGTATGCGCTTATAGTTAATATACTATATAAACAACAAATCAATAGAACATTTATAGAACGTGACAAAAAAAATATCAATAAAAAAATCAAAAAAAAGGTAAGTAATTAACAAAATGTCTGAAATATTAAAAATAAATCCATTCGGATTTAGGGAATATGACGCTAGGTGGCTGTATGATAAAGACATAAATCTTGCTGGAATCACGAATCTAGGTAAAGGATTCGGAACACAAATTATCACACATACCAAAAAAAATAATCCAAGAGTGATTGTTGGTCATGACTATAGATCTTACAGCGAAGAAATAAAAACTGCACTCAAAAAAGGTTTGGTTTCAACAGGGTGTTCTGTTGAAGATATAGGATTATCATTATCACCTACAGTTTATTTTGCTCAGTTTAATTTAAATGCTGACGCAATTGCAATGGTTACAGCAAGCCACAATGAGAATGGTTGGACTGGAGTTAAGATGGGAATAAAAAAAGGTTTAACACATGCTCCGGAAGAGATGGAAGAACTAAAACATATTACTTTAAATAAAAATTTTATCACTGGAAAAGGAGATGAAAAAAAGATTAAAGATTTTCAAGAAATTTATAAAAAAAACTTAATTAGTAAAAATAAAATTAATAGAAAAATCAAAGCCGTAGTTGCCTGTGGAAATGGCACAGCTGGAGTTTTTGCACCAGATATATTGAGAGAAATAGGATGTGAAGTAATTGAGTTAGACTGTAATTTAGATTGGACATTTCCAAAATATAATCCAAATCCTGAAGATTTAAAAATGCTTCATGAAATATCTAAGGCTGTTAAAGAAAATAAAGCAGATATTGGTTTTGGATTTGACGGCGATGGAGATCGGGTAGGTATAATTGATGATAAAGGAAATGAAATATTTTCGGATAAAATTGGATTATTAATTGCAAGAAATTTATCTTCGTCACATAAAAATTCAAAATTTATTGTTGATGTAAAATCTACTGGACTTTACGCTAATGATGAAGTTTTAGAAAAAAATAAGTGTTCAACTATATATTGGAAAACAGGACACTCCCATATAAAGAGAAAAGTTCATAATGAAAAAGCATTAGCAGGATTCGAAAAAAGTGGACATTTTTTCTTTAATAAGCCATTAGGTTACGGCTATGACGATGGTATAAATTCAGCTATTCAAGTTTGTCATTTATTAGACAATCATAATTTAAAATTGAGTGAAATTATAAATAAAATTCCAAAAACATTTCAGTCTCCAACAATGGCCCCACATTGTAACGATGATGAAAAATATAAAGTTGTTAAGGATTTAATTAAAACTATAGAAAAAATTAAAAAAGATAAATTTAAAATAGATAATCAGGAAATAAAAGAAATATTAACTGTCAATGGAATAAGATTTTCTTTTGAAGATGGTTCTTGGGGTCTAATTAGAGCTTCTTCAAATAAACCTTCATTAGTAATTGTAACAGAAAGCCCAACTTCTGATGATAGAAAAATAAAAATTTTTAAGTTTATTGATAGAATATTAAAGGAAACTGGAAAAATTGGAGAATACGATCAAAAAATTTAATTAACTATTTTTATTCTCCTCATTATTAGTAATTTCATTATTTCTTTCAGAATTTTCTGTTACATTATTGTCAGCTATTTTTCCTGAAGATTGATCCTTATAAAATTTTTGTATTAAAGCTTCCTCTTTCATTTTTTGTTCTTGATCAAATTTATCTTCCCATTCCTTGATTCTTCGGTTCTCTTCTTTTATTCTCTCTTCTTCCTCTAACTTGTGTTTCAGAGCTAATTCTCTTTCTTC
>CACNWU010000019.1 GCA_902624185.1 uncultured Pelagibacteraceae bacterium | reverse complement strand
AGTAAAAACCCTCTTTTAATTTTAATTAATGGAATAATTTTGATTGGCATAATTCTTTTTTTTAATATTTCAATAGTTCATGCTAGAAGTCGTGCACCAGCTTGGTCTTGCCTATTCGCTACAAAGCTTACTGGCAGAAAATTTGTTACAACTTTTCATGGCACTTATAATTTTAGTGGTAAGATTAAAAAATTTTATAATTCTGTTATGGTAAGATCAGATTTAGTAATTGCTGGATCAAATTTTATATTTTCGCACGTGAAAGAAAATTATTCAAATTTTTTAAAACATAAAAAAAAATTTCTTGTAATTTTCAGGGGGATTAATGTTGATTATTTTGACTCATCAACAAAATTAGAAAATGATGAAAAAAGACTTTTAAAAAAATGGGAAATTAGCAAAGAAAAAAAAATTATATTAATGCCAGGACGACTAACTTCTTGGAAAGGACAAGAGCTCTTTATTGAGTCTATAAATTTAGTTAAAAAAGAATTAGGGTATGAAGCTTTTCATGCAGTAATATTAGGAAGTGATCAGGGTAGAGATTTATTTAAAAAAAAATTAGTTCGATTGACTGAACAATTTCGATTAACAAATCAAATTAAATTTGTGGATCATTGTAAAGATATGTCTTTGGCTTATAAAGTTTCAGATATTGTTGTCTCAGCTTCTATAGAACCAGAAGCATTTGGAAGAGTTGCTGTTGAGGCCCAGTCAATGGAGAAATTAATTATCGCAAGTAATATTGGTGGATCAAATGAAACAGTAGTTGATGGAAAAACAGGCCTTTTATTCGATTCTGGTGATCCAAATTCTTTAAGTAAAAAAATAATTCGCGCTTTAACAATGGACGAGACATCACTAAAATTAATGGGGAAAGATGGACGAAAAAACGTAATTAAAAAATTTAATGTTGAAAAAATGTGTTTTTCTACTTATTCAGAGTATAAAAGACTATTTAATTAAATGCCTATAATTACTTTACCAGATGGGAAAAATTTAGATTTTCCAAAAAATGTTACTGGACTAGAGGTAGCTGAAAAAATTAGTAAATCGTTAGCGAAACAAGCACTTATAATGAGTGTAGATGGAGAATTAAAAGATTTGTATCATTCAATCGATAAAGATTGTTCTGTAAAAATTTTTACATCAAAAGATCCTGAAGGACTAGATGCAATTAGACATGATACTACTCATATAATGGCAATGGCAGTTCAAGAATTATTCCCAGGTACAAAACTAGCTATTGGCCCAGCTATTAAAGATGGTTTTTACTATGATTTTTATAGAGAGGAACCATTTACTCCAAAAGATCTCGAAAAAATCGAAACAAGGATGAAAGAGATTATAGAAAAAGATGAAAAAACAAGAAGAGAGGTTTGGGAAAGAGAAGAAACTAAAAAACATTATTCTAAACTTGGAGAAAAATACAAAGTTGAATTAGTTGACATGATACCAAAAAATGATGAGGTTTCTATTTATTATCATGGAAAATGGTATGATCTTTGTAGGGGTCCTCATCTTCTATCAACAGGAAAAATTGGTAAATATTTCAAACTCACAAAAGTAGCTGGTGCTTATTGGCGTGGAGATTCAAAAAATGAAATGCTTCAAAGAATTTATGGGACTGGGTGGGCTTCACAAAAGGATTTGGACAATTATTTAAAAAGAATTGAAGAAGCCGAAAAAAGAGATCATAGAAAGTTAGGTAAAGAAATGGACTTATTTCATTTTAGGGAAGAGAGCCCTGGCTCTGTTTTTTGGCATGAAAAAGGATGGGCTTTATTTCAAAAACTAATAAATTATATGAGAGATCGTCAAGATGCAGCAGGTTATAGAGAGGTAAATACTCCTGAAGTGCTAGATAGACTTTTGTGGGAAAAATCGGGACATTGGGAAAAATATGGAGAAAATATGTATACATCAGAAACTCCAGATGAAAAAGTTTTTGCAATTAAACCAATGAATTGTCCTGGACATATCCAGGTTTTTAATCAAGGTTTAAAAAGTTATAGAGATTTACCTTTACGAATTACTGAGTTTGGAAAAGTTCATCGGTATGAACCTTCTGGAGCTCTTCACGGACTCCTGAGAGTAAGAGCATTTACTCAAGATGATGCACATATCTTTTGTTCAGAGGATCAAATTACTAGTGAATGTTTAAGTGTAACAAATTTAATCTTAGATATTTATAAAGACTTAGGTTTTGAAAATGTAGTTTTAAAATATGCTGATAGACCAGAGGTTAGAGTTGGTGAAGACAAAGTTTGGGATAAAGCTGAAGCATCATTACTGGAAGCGGTTAAAGCATCAAAACTGGAATATAGTATCAACAAAGGTGAAGGAGCTTTTTACGGTCCAAAAATAGAATTTGTTTTAAGAGATGCAATTGGTAGAGATTGGCAGTGTGGAACGCTGCAGGTTGATTTAAATTTACCTGGAAGATTGGATGCTTCATATGTTGATAAGGATGGAACAAAAAAAGTTCCAGTGATGTTGCATAGAGCTTTATTTGGATCACTTGAGAGATTTATAGGAATTTTGATTGAGAATTATGCTGGAAAATTTCCATTTTGGATTTCTCCATTACAAACAGTTGTTATTCCAATTTCAGAGGATTTTGAAGATTATGCTAAAAAAGTTTCTGTGAAAATTAAAGAAGCTGGTATGAGTTCAACAGTTGACTTAAAAAATCACAATTTGAATTATAAAATTAGAGAACATTCCTTAGCAAAAGTCCCTCTTTTATTAATTTGTGGTAAAAAAGAAGTTGACAGCAACTCTGTAACCATTAGAAGATTGGATTCTAATAAACAAGAAAATATGGAACTAAAATTATTTTTAAAAAAATTCTCAGCTTTAAACAAAGCATCTTCAAAAAATTAAGTGGCAGATTTTAAACAAAATTATTTTCAAAGAAGAACTAAAGACAGAGGTCCTAGATCTAATAACAGGATTTCATCACCCGAAGTACAAGTCATAACAAATGATGGTGAAAATTTGGGTATCATAAGCACTAATGAAGCAATATCAAAAGCAAAAAATCTTGGTTTAGATTTAATAGAAATAGCTCCAAATGCTAACCCACCTGTTTGTAAAATAATGGATATGGGAAAGTATAAATATGATGCGCAAAAAAAAGCAAATTTAGCTAAAAAAAAACAAAAAATAATTCTTTTAAAAGAAATCAAAATGAGACCAGTTACGGAAACCCACGATTATGAATTTAAAGTTAAAAATGCAAAAAAATTTATTGCTAAAGGTGACAAAGTAAAGTTTACCATTAGATTTAAAGGTAGGGAACTTCAGCACTCGCATTTAGGAAAAGAGCTAATGAACAAAATTAAAGAGGATATGAAAGAAATAGGCAAGGTAGAATTACAACCAAAATTTGATGGTAAGCAGATGATAATGGTAATTCAACCATTATAGATCTATATAAATCTTGTAAATTGATAACAATCTTTGTATAAATCCGCTCAATTATGCCAAAACTTAAAACAAAAAGCTCAGCAAAAAAAAGATTTAAAATTTCTGCAAAGGGTAAAGTTATTTCTGCCCAAGCTGGAAAAAGACACGGTATGATCAAAAGAACAAATTCTCAAATTAGAAAATTAAGGGGCACTACAACTTTATCTAAACAAGATGGAAAGATTGTAAAATCTTACATGCCCTACAGTTTAAGAGGTTAATATGGCTAGAGTAAAAAGAGGTGTAACAAGCAAAGCTAAACATAAAAAAGTTTTAAAAGCTGTTAAAGGTCAGTGGGGCAGAAGAAAAAATACAATTAGAGTTGCAAAACAAGCTATGGAAAAAGCTATGCAATATGCTTACAGAGACCGTAGAAATAAAAAAAGAGATTTTAAATCCTTGTGGATACAAAGAATAAATGCGGGTGTAAGAGCAGAGGGTCTTACATATTCTAAGTTTATAAATGGGTTAAATAAATGTGGAATTAAAATTGATAGAAAAATTCTAGCAGAAATAGCGTACGATAGTCCAGAAGCCTTCAAAACTATTGTCCAAAAAGCACAATCTGCTCTAAATTAATCTTCCCTATTGTTTTATTTCGCTGAAGAAATAATCTGTAAAAATGTCTGATCTTAAAAAAATAAAAGATGAATTTCTGACAAAACTAAAAGAGAAATTAAATCTTTCAGAAATAAATCAAATTAAATCAGATCTATTTGGTAAAAATGGATTATTTTCATCACAATTTAAAAAGATTGGAACAATTGCAGAGTCCGAAAGAAAAAAATTTGCATCAGACTTAAATCTTATCAAAGATGAACTACAAGTTTTAATTGATTCAAAAATTAATGAAATTGAAAAAGCAGAAATAGATAAAAAGTTAGAGAAAGAAAAAATTGATATAACATTACCCGAGAGATCTTTTGTTAGAGGTAAAATTCATCCTGTCTCACAAACTATTGATGAAATATCTTCCATTTTTTCTGAGATCGGATTTAGTGTCGAGGAAGGTCCAGATGTTGAAAATGAATATAATAATTTCACAGCGTTAAATACTCCTGACAATCACCCAGCTAGAGATATGCATGATACTTTCTATTTAGATGAAAAAAAACAAAAATTATTACGTACACACACTTCTCCAGTTCAAATTAGAACTATGTTGAAAGATAAACCTCCTTTTAAGATTATTGCACCTGGGAGAACTTATAGATCAGATAGTGATCAAACACATGCTCCTATGTTTCATCAAGTTGAAGGTTTACATATAGATAAAGATATAAACATGGGCCACTTAAAAGGATGTTTAAATTATTTCATCAAAGAGTTTTTTGAAGTAGATAAAATAAAAATGAGATTTAGACCAAGTCATTTTCCTTTTACTGAACCTTCTGCTGAAGTTGATATAGGATATGAAATAAAAGATGGAAAAATAATAATAGGAGAAGGTGATCAATGGTTAGAAATTTTAGGATGCGGGATGGTTCATCCAAATGTTTTGAAAAATGTGAAAGTTGATCCAACAAAGTTTCAAGGATACGCATTTGGTATCGGAATTGATAGATTGGCAATGTTAAAATATGGCATCAATGACTTAAGAGCATTTTTTGATTGTGATTATAGATGGCTAAATCATTTTGGATTTGATCCTTTGGATGTACCAACGAATTATAGAGGCCTAAGTAGATGAAAATTACATTTGATTGGCTTAAAGATCATTTAAAGACTAATTTGAAAGAAAATCATCTTTTAGAGCAACTTACTAATATAGGATTAGAAGTAGAAAGTGTGGAAAGTCTCTCTGCTGACAATGAGTTGTTTAAAGTTGCAAAAATTATTAAAACCGAAAAACACCCAAATGCAGATAGACTTAAAGTTTGTGATGTTAATATCGGAGATAAAGAATTTAAAAAAGTTGTTTGTGGAGCCGATAATGCAAGAGATGGATTAATTACTATATATGCACCTCCAGGCGCAATTATTCCTAAAACGAAAACAAAACTAGTAACTGCTAAAATAAGAGGTGTTACATCTTATGGAATGCTTTGTTCAGAGTCTGAATTAAATTTATCTGATAAAAGTGATGGAATAACTGAATTATCAACTGAATATGAAAAAAGTATTGGTAAGAGCTATTTTTCAAAATCAAAATCTAATCTTATTGATTTATCAATTACACCTAATAGACCGGATTGTCTTGGTATAAGAGGAATAGCTAGAGATCTTGCAGCATCAGGTTTTGGAAAGTTATTGGAATTAAAAGAAAAAAAAATTAAATCGAAAACAAAGCAAACTTTAAAAGTCAAAATTAACAAAGAAAAAAATCAAGGATGTAGTGCTTTCGGAAGCTGTTTAATTACGAATGTAAAAAATACAGAAAGTCCTAAATGGCTTAAAGATAAATTGACCTCAATTGGTCAAAAACCAATTTCTGCAATAGTTGATATCACAAATTATGTTATGCTTGATATAAATCGTCCGTTACATGCATATGATGCAGATAAAATTGAAAAAGGTATAATTGTTAGAGATTCTAATTCAGGAGAAGAATTTACTGCCCTAGATAATAAAAATTATAAATTAGAAAAAGGGATGTGTGTTATAAGTGATCATAAAGGAGTTTTAGGATTAGGCGGAATTATTGGAGGAACTAGATCAGGAACAGAATTAGGTACTAAAAATATACTGCTAGAGTCCGCCTATTTCGATCCAAGATCTATAAGAAATACTGCAAAAAAATTAAATCTTGATACTGATGCAAAGTTCAGATTTGAAAGAGGTATTGATCCATTATCTATTGAGGCAGGTTTAAATAAAGCAGCATTATTAATAAAAGAAATTTGTGGTGGAGAAATTAGCAAAATAGATATTCAAAAAACTGAGACTTATAAAAGTCAAATTATTAAATTTGATACTAATTTATTTGAAAAGATATCAGGTTTCAAAATTTCTAATAAAGAAATGATTAAAATTTTAGAAAATCTTGGTTTTCTAATTAAAAAAGAAAAAAAGAACCTTAAATTAGTTGTTCCATCTTGGAGACCTGATATTTCACAAGAAATAGATATTGTTGAAGAATTAGTAAGAATAAGTGGTTATAATAAAATAGAAATTATAGACCCAATTAAACAAAGATCTAAATCCACTTTAACTCAATCTCAAAAGTTATTTCATTTTTTACAAAGATCAATTGCTTCAAAAGGGTATTTAGAAGCAATAACATGGTCATTTACAGACTCAAAATATAACAATTTCTTTAAGGGTGATGAAAAAGAAGTCACAATAGTGAATCCTATAAGTTCAGAATTGGGAGTTTTAAGAAATTCAATATTTTCAAATTTAAGTATGTATATTAGTAAAAATCTTGATAGAGGTTTTAAAGATATATCAATATTTGAAATAGGTCCTATCTTTAAAGGCTCTAATCCAGGTGATCAAAACACTGTAGTTTGTGGTTTGTCAGCTGGAAAAAAAAATAGATTATCTTGGATTGATAATGAGAGAAATGTTGATGTATTTGACGTTAAAAGAGACGTGATTCAAACTTTAGTCGAAGCTGGTTATAATTCAGATAAATTTTTTATAGATAGAGAAACGCCCAATTATTTTCATCCAGGTAAATCAGGCAGACTGTTTTTAAACAACGGAAAAGATCAAGTTGCTGCTTATTTTGGAGAGATTCATCCTAATATTTTAAAAGCGTTAGATATAAAAACCGAGTCCCTTGTAGGATTTGAAATTTTCCTAGATAACTTAAAAATACCTAAAAAAACTTTAAATGATCAAAAAACAAAATTTGTAGTTTCAGATTATCAAAAATCTGAGAGGGATTTTGCGTTTATAGTTAACAAAGACGTTAGTTCTCAAGACTTGATAAATGCTATTTCAGTTGTTGATAATAAATTGATTAGCAACATAAAAGTCTTTGATGTTTATGAGGGAGAGAATATTCCTGAAAATCAAAAATCAATTGCGATTAGCGTCACGATACAGTCATCTGAAAAAACACTTAATGATAATGACTTGGAAATTATTAATAAATCAATCATTGAGACAGTTGAAAATAAAACTGGTGCTAAAATTCGATCTTAAAAAAATAAATGAGCACAATCGACAATATAAGAAATTTTGCAATCATTGCCCATATTGATCACGGTAAATCAACTATTGCTGATAGAATTATTCATATTTGCGGTGGTTTAACTGAGAGAGAAATGAAAGCACAAGTTTTAGACTCTATGGATATTGAAAGAGAGAGAGGGATAACTATTAAGGCACAAACCGTGAAGCTAAATTATAAATCTAAAAATGGAAAAAATTATATTTTAAATATAATAGATACGCCTGGACACGTTGATTTTAGCTATGAAGTTAGTAGATCTCTTTATGCATGTGAGGGATCAATATTAATAGTAGATAGTACCCAAGGAGTCGAAGCACAGACACTCGCGAATGTTTACCAAGCAATGGATATTAACCATGAAATTATACCAGTATTAAACAAAATAGACTTACCTGCATCAGACTTAGAGAGAACAAATAAACAAATTGAAGATGTAATTGGAATTGAAACTGAAAATGCCGTTCCTTGTTCGGGCAAAACTGGTGAGGGAGTTGAGAATATTTTGGAACAAATAATAAATCAACTTCCAGGACCAAAAGGAAATCCAAATGAGGATCTGAAATGTTTACTTGTCGATAGTTGGTATGATACCTATTTAGGTGTAGTAATTTTGGTTAGAGTTATAAATGGCAAGATAACCAAGAACATGAAAATTAAAATGCTTTCGACAGATCAAGATTATATAGTAGAAAAAGTTGGAGTTTTTACACCAAAGGCAAAAGATATTAATGAATTAAGCTCTGGTGAGATTGGATTCATTACAACGGGTATTAAAGTTTTATCAGAAACAAAAGTGGGTGATACAATTTGTGATGCAACAAAGCCTAAGCTTGATCCTTTACCTGGTTTCAAACCAAGTAAACCAGTGGTTTTTTGTGGATTATTTCCAGTCGATAGCTCAGAATATCAAAAATTAAAAGATGGATTAGCTAAATTGCAATTAAATGATGCAAGTTTTTCATTTGAGGCAGAGTCGTCATCAGCTTTAGGTTTGGGCTTTAGGTGCGGATTTTTAGGATTATTACATTTAGAAATAATTACTGAAAGATTAGAAAGAGAGTTTGATGTTAATTTGCTCACAACAACACCTGGTGTTGTTTATAAAGTTAATTTAAACAATGGAGATATAGTTGATTTACAAAATCCATCTAGTCTACCTGATCCAACATTGATAAAATTCATCGAAGAGCCGTGGATTAAAGCAACAATAATAACTCCAGACGAGTATCTGGGATCTATAATAAAATTGTGCCAAGATAAAAGGGGCATACAAACTAATTTGAGCTATTCAGGCAATAGAGCTGTTTTGAGTTACGAGCTACCTTTGAATGAGGTAGTTTTTGATTTTAATGATAGAATAAAATCTATGACTAGTGGTTATGCAAGTTTCGACTATGAAATAATTGGACATAGAGAAGGGGAACTTGTTAAATTAGGCATCCTTGTGAATGCAGAGCCAGTTGATGCTTTAGCCATGATGATACATAAAGATTTTGCTCAAAAAACAGGTAGAGAAGTTTGTGAAAAACTGAAAGATTTAATTCCAAGACATAATTTTATGATACCGGTGCAAGCAGCTATAGGAGGAAAAATAATAGCTAGAGAAACAATTAAAGGCTTTAAAAAAGATGTTTTGACAAAAATTCATGGTGGTGGTGCAACAGATAGAAAAAGAAAACTTTTAGAAAAACAGAAAAAAGGAAAAGCAAGATCAAAACAATTTGGACGAGTAGAGATACCTCAAGAGGCTTTTATAGGAGTTTTAAAAATTACAAAGGACAAATAAATGAAAATTTATGACTGTTTTTCGTATTGGGATGAAGATTTATTATTAGACCTTAGATTAAATCTATTAAATGAACACGTAGATTTTTTTGTTATAGTTGAAGGGAATAAAACATGGCAAAATAATTCAAAAAAGTTGCAATTTTCTATTAAAAATCATGATCGATTTAAAGATAAGATAATTTATATGCCTGTTGAAGATATGCCTGATGGTGATAACCCTTACTTAAGGGAAAACTTCCAAAGAAATGCAATATCTAGAGGATTAGTAGACGCTGCTGATGAGGATGTAATTATCATTTCTGATTTAGACGAAATACCAAACCCTGAATCTTTGAAATATTTTAAAAACAGTATGAGATATGCTGTTTTTAAGCAAATGCATTTTTACTATAAACTCAACTTACAAAGTCAAATTAATCCTTACTGGTATGGGAGTAGAATTTGTGTAAAAAAATTTTTGAAATCACCTCAGTGGTTAAGAGATTTAAAATTTAAAAAAAGACCATTCTGGAGGCTTGATAAGTTTAGATTGAATAATATTATCGAGAATGGGGGTTGGCATTTTTGTAATCTAAAAGAACCAGAACAACTGCTTCATAAATACAAAAATTTATGTGAAACTAATGATCCTTATGTTTTTAAAGAAAAAATAGATGCAAAATTTCTAGATTTAGATGAGATTAAAAGCAGAGTAGATAGTGGAAAAGATATTATAGGAAGAGATGAAACTTATAAAGCTATTAATTTAGATGATAAATTTCCAAATTTTATAACTCAAAATCGTGATAAATATAAAAAATGGATTATTGACTAAATGAAAAAATCAAAGAAAAAAATTGTAATTACAGGAGGCTCTGGAAGATTTGGTTCTCAAATTAAAAACTTTAAAACAAAACATTCCACTTATTTTCCTTCAAAGAAAAAATTAGATATTCTAAATTTAAGAAATATCAAAAATTATTTAAAAAAAATAAAACCGGATATCTTGATACATTTAGCTGGTTTGTCTAGACCAATGAATGTTCATGAAAAAAATATAAACAAAAGTATTGATTTAAATATTATTGGGACAGCAAATATAACAAAAGTTTGTTCTGAGCAAAAAATTAAATTGGTTTATATTTCAACAAATTATGTTTATCCAGGTACAAAAGGAAATTATAAAGAAACTGATCCTTTAAAACCAGTAAATAATTACGCATGGTCTAAACTTGGAGGAGAAGCTTCCGTACAGTTATATAAAAATTCTCTAATAATGAGAGTAAGCATGACTGAAAAACCGTTTGTTCATTCAAAAGCATTTGCAAACGTAAAAACAAGTTTTATGTATCACCAAGATGTTGTTAAAATTTTATTTAAATTACTTCATAAAAAAGGTGTAATAAATATTGGTGGCAAAAGTCAAAATATTTATGAATTTGCAAAAAAAGAGAATAAGAAAGTTAAAAAAATATATATGAGGAAAAACTCCCAAACAAAAATGCCAAGAGATAGCTCATTAAATTTAACTAAATTAAAAAAATATTTATAAGTTACCTTTGTTACTTTTATATGGAAAAATTAAAGATTTATTGTGTTACTAATGAAAAATTTAATTATCTAGAAAAATTAAATCTCAATTTAGTTGGAGTAGGGAAGAAAAAATTTAGTAAAAAATATTTGCTATGCAGGAAAGGGATAAATATACAACATAAGGAAAAAAATTACTCAGAATTAACTTTTCATTATTGGTTCTGGCAAAACGAACTAAAAAAAATGAATAAAAATCAGTGGATTGGTTTTTGTCAGAAAAGAAGATTTTGGATCAATTCAAAAAAAAATATTTCAAGTTTTATTGATTTAAAAAAAAATATTTTAAAAAAACCACAAAAAAAATGGAAAAATTATGAGAGTATTATTTGTAAAAATATAAAAGTTGGGAAACCGAAAAAAATGAAATTATTCAAGAGAGGTTGGCGAAATCTTATTAAAGATCCCACAATATTATTTAATGAGAAAAAACAAAATATTTTATTACATTTCGATATGCATCATGGATATGGAGTTTTGCTTAAAGCTATTAATGAATTGGAAAAAAATGAAGAAAGAGAAAGTTTTAAAAAGTTTGTGAAAGAAAAAAATAGTTTCAATCCACATATAATGTTTATTTCAAAAAAAAAGATAATAAATAAATGGTTTGAAGATTTGTTTAAATGGCTTTTTCGTTGTGAAAAGATATTTGGCCTTAAAAATCTTAAAGGTTATGATCAAGAAAGACTTTATGCATATTTAGCAGAAAGATATTTGTCTTTTTGGTTTAGAAAAAATACAAAATTTTTAGAATGGCCTTGGATTTTTTATGAGGAA
>CACNWU010000018.1 GCA_902624185.1 uncultured Pelagibacteraceae bacterium | reverse complement strand
TTTTAATAAAATCAGGTTTATTTTTTTGGAAGTATTTTTTTTATCTTTTGTCATAAAAGATACGATTTTATTTAAATCCTTCCTTGAAAAAAATTTTTTTAAATCAAAAGGTAATTTTGAGTTATGTAAGTGATTATTTATTAAGTTGTATTCTTTATTTTTTAATATCCTATTTTTATAACTAAATTTAATTGCAGACTTAATTCCTAAAATAACAGCTTCGCCATGATTTAATTTCTTAGAATAATTTAATGAAGCTTCATAAGAATGAGCAAAAGTATGTCCAAAATTTAGAGTTTTTCTTAAATTTTTCTCTTTTTCGTCTTTTTCAACTATTTTTTTTTTAATCTTACAACTCTCATAAATTGATTTTTCAATAAAAGGTGACTGTAAATCGAATATTTTTTGAAAATTTTTTGTAAGATATTTAAAAAATTTTTTATCAGAAATTAATGAATGTTTGAGTATTTCTCCATAACCACAAATAATTTCTCGTTTGGGTAAAGTTTTTAAAAAATCAATATCACTTATAACTAATTTTGGTTGATAAAAACTTCCGATTAAGTTTTTTCCATGCTCAGTATTTACCCCAGTTTTTCCACCAATAGAGGAGTCTACTTGTGATAAAAGTGTAGTTGGAACATTGATAAATTGAATTCCCCTTTTAAATAAACTTGCTGCAAAGCCACCAATATCCCCAGTAATCCCTCCACCTATTGTTATTAAACAATCCTGTCTTGAAAAATTTTTATCAAGTAGGATTTTTACAATTTTATTTGTCGTTTTAAAATTTTTGTTAACCTCATTTGCATTAATAAAAAAAATATCCAAGTTTTTAATATTTAAACCTTTTTTAAATTTTTTTATCATTTTTGAAGGAATATTTTTATCAACAACCAATAAGCATTTATTAAATCTGATAGAACTAACTCTTATAATTTTTGATATTTGAGAAAACAAATTTTTTCCAATAATTATTGAATATTTTTCAGACTTAGTATTTATTAGCAATTTTCTTGATCTCATAATTTTTCTAAAACCTTATTTGTAATTTCATATTTTCTCAAATTACTACAATTGATCTTATACATTGCTTTCGAGTAAATGTTAGAACGATTTTTTATTATACTAACCAGCTCATCATTCGTTGATCGGGATGCTATTGGCCTTTTTTTACTATTTCTAATTCTTTTAATGAGAGTTTTAATATCTAATTTTAACCAAAAAGATAGATGGTTATTTAAAACTTCAGCCCTAATTTTTTTATTTAAAAAAGCACCGCCACCCAACGAAATAACTACTCTTTTTTTTTTTAAAATCTTTAGAGTTATTTTTTCTTCAAAATCTCTAAAAATTTTTTCACCTTTTAACTTAAATATTTCTGCAATTGGCATATTAAATTCTTGCTCAATTAAATGATCTATATCAATAAATTCAAGTTTGAGTTTTTTTGAAATTAATTGACCTATGGAAGTCTTGCCTGATCCCATCATGCCTAAAAAAACTATATTTTCTTTTGATTTCATAAGTTTATTTATTGAAAAAACACAAATATGTCTTAATTTGAAATTAATTGAGATTATATGCAATTTATAAAAAAAACAAGTTCGACTAAAAATTTAATTGGTTCATTAATTAAATTATCTGTAGTTTTGATAATTTTAATTGTAGGTGTTTTTTTTCTTAATAAAATTGATTTTCCTAAACCAAAAAAAGAAATAGATAAAATTATTCCCAATGAAAATTTTAAAATTGTTAAATAAGAAAAATTTTTCAATTATATCTATATTTTTATTTTTGACACTTAAGTCATTTGCTGAGGAAAATCCAGTTGACATCTGGAATATAGATAAAAAAGAAATTGAAAATGAAGATAAAATTTCTTTGGAGGTAGAAGACAACAAAAAAGAAGAAATTCTACAAAAGAGTATTTATAATCTTCAAAATCAGAACCAAAATCAAGTTGAAACAATAGAATTTAATCAAGATTTAGAGTCTCAAAAAATAAAGATTATTGGCTTATATGATCCTGAAGATAATGGATTAGATATTGATATGTGGTTAAACTCAGATGGAGACCAGTTAAAAAATATTTTTTCTAACATAAAAAAAATAGAACTTTCTGAAGATGCAAACGAAATAATGAATATTTCAATGTTGACGAATGCCCACTATCCTAAAAAAAATTTTACGATTGAAGAATTTTTAGAATTCAAATCCGAGTGGTTAATTAAAAATTCTGACTTAGATTTAATTCAGGAATATTTAATAAAAAATCAAATCATAAATAGTCATCCAAAATTGACAAAATATTTGGTAGATCAACATTTATCGCAATCAAATATTGAAAAGGCTTGTGAAATTTTTTTTAAAAATACTGAAACAATTAAAGATAACTACTTATCGAAATTTAATATTTATTGTCTTATTTATAACGGCAAACAAGAATACGCTCAACTTCTCTTAGATTTAAAAAAAGAATTAGGATTTAATGATAAATATTTTGAAAAAAAAATAAATTTCTTATTAGGCTATACATCGGATGTTGACCAGGAAGTTTCTGAAAAATCGATACTGGAGTTTCATTTAGCTCATGTAACAAATCCGAATTTCATTTTTGAACCAAATGAAACTACAAATAAAATTATTTGGAAATATCTTTCTTCCGCAAATCTTTTAAGTTCATTTCAAGAAATTGATGTTTCTGAACTTGATAAAATTTCAAACATTGAAAAAGCTGTTCATAATAAGAATTATCCAGAGAAAGATCTATTCGCTTTATACAAAAGATTTCAATTTAATATAAATCAACTTTTAGACGCAAAAGAGTCTCATAAGTCTCTGGGTAATATTGAGTCAAGAGCCCTAATTTATCAGAAAATTCTACTCGAGTCAGAGATGATTGAAAAATTAAAATTGTTAAAGATATTAAAAACGTCTTTTAAAAAAGATGACTTAAACAATGCATTTGACCTGGAGTTAAAGAAATTTTTGGAAAAAATGAATCCAACAGAAATTCCTGATAATTTAACAAGTTTTTATTATACTAATATTCAAATCAACAAAAGTTCATCTAAAAAAATTAAATTTAATAATGATGTAATGCATCAATCAAAACTGATCAACTATTTTAATGGAGATTATGCAAAATCTAAAATTAAAAAAGATGTAGAAAATTTCCTAAAAAAAATAAAGAAGAATAAAAAATATTTTCTTTCAAAAAAAGATATAATCTTTTTAGAGGCATTGAAATCTGATGGAATTGAAATTTCTGATAAGTACGATGATCTATATCAAGTCAGTGATTCAGAGATACCAACTGATATCCAAGTCATGATAAATAATAATGAAAAAGGTACTGCTTTATTGAGAATTGTTGAGGTAATTGGGCAAGATAAATTAGAAAAAATCGACGATGATACAATGTACTTTATAATCGTTACACTAAATAAATTAGACATAGATCTAATAAGAAATAAAATTTTACTAAAAGTTCTTCCTTTAAAAGTATAAAAATTATATTAAAATATATTTTATGACAGTAAAAATAATACTTACAGAGCCTAACAAAATTTTAAGACAAGTTTCTAAGCCAGTCGAAAGAGTTGGCAAAGAAGAGCAAAAACTTATGAATGATATGTTGGAAACAATGTATTCAGCAAACGGAATTGGTTTGGCAGCTATTCAAATTGGTGTTCCAAAAAGGATTATTGTAATGGACATACGTAAAGATGAAAACAAGAGAGAACCAATGTTTTTTGTCAATCCAGTCATCAAAAATAAAGATGAATTAAAATCAACATATGAGGAAGGCTGTTTGTCAGTTCCGAATCAATTTGCGGAAATAGATCGACCAAAAAAATGTGAAGTAGAGTATTTAGATTATTATGGAGAGAAAAAAATTCTTAAAGCAGAGGGTTTGCTTGCCACATGTATTCAACACGAAATGGATCATCTCGAGGGAATACTATTCATCGATTATCTATCTAAACTTAAAAAATCTATGATAATTAAAAAACTATCTAAAATAAAATCTACTAGAATAGTAGTTTGATAAATGCCAAAAAAAATTATTTTTATGGGCACGCCTCTTTTTGCTGTGCCAATACTTAAATCTTTATATCAAAATGGTTTTCCGGTAACTGTAGTATATACGCAACCACCACAAAAATCCCAGCGCGGACAAAAAATTAATAAATCGCCAGTCCAAGGAATTTCTGAAACACTTAATATAGATTTTAGAACGCCACAATCTTTAAATGAGAATATTGAAGAATATGAATTCATAAAAAATTTAGATGCTGATATAGGTATTGTAGTTGCATATGGACAAATCATCCCAAAAGAATTTTTAAATCTAACAAAAAAAGGATTTATTAATATTCATGCCTCTATACTTCCAAATTGGAGAGGTGCCGCTCCAATTCAAAGATCAATTATGAATTTAGATAAAGAGACAGGAATTAGTATAATGAAGATAGTTGAAGAATTGGATAGTGGACCGGTGAGCAATATTTATAAAATTAAATTAGACATAAAGGATAATGCTCAAGAAATTTCAGAAAAATTATCTATGTTAGCAGCACAAAAAATTTTGGATAATGTAGATGAAATTTTTGATGGAAAAACTAAATTTATTGATCAGGATCATTCAAAAGCAACTTATGCAAAAAAGATTGATAAAGCAGAAGGAATGATCAATTGGAATGATGATCCTATAAATATTTTAGGAAAAATAAACGGCCTATTTCCTTCACCAGGTGCTTTTTTTAATTTTAATGGCGAAAGGTATAAAATACTTAAAGCAGAAATTGGAAACGGTATTGGAAAAGTTGGAGAAGTCATTTCTGATCAATTAGAAATTGCCTGCATTTCGAATAAGTCAATAAAAATTCTTGAAATTCAAAGACAAGGAAAAAAATCGCAGAAAATTGGTGAATTTATGCTTGGGTCTCAAATTAAAAAAGGGTCAATACTTTTGAATGTTTAGATATCAAATATTTGTTGAATATGTTGGCACTAATTTTAGAGGTTGGCAAATTCAAAAAAAAGGTAAAACCATACAAGGATTAATTCAGGAAAAAATTTCAAAACTTTTAAAGGAAAAAATAATATTATTTGGATCTGGTAGAACAGATACTGGTGTACATGCAATTGAACAATCCGCTCATTTTGATGTAAAGGCAAGAATTGATAAACCAGAAAAATTTTTAAAATCAATAAATCACTTTCTTAATAAAGATGGTATAGCAATTCTTAAAGTCCGAAAAAAAAATATTAATTTTCATTCAAGGTTTTCTGCTAAAATGAGAATATATCGATATATAATTGTTAATCGTTTAAGTAATCCTGTATTGGATAAGGATAGGGGATGGCATATTACCAAAGCCCTTGATTTAGAGTTAATGAAAAAGGCTGCTAAAAAGTTAATTGGAACAAAAGATTTTTCTACCTTTAGAGCATCCAGTTGTAGAGCAAAAAGTCCGATAAAAACTATGAAATTAGTTAAAATTAAATCGTTAAAAAATAAGATTATAATAGAATTTAGATCTAAATCCTTTTTACAAAAACAAGTACGTTCGATGGTTGGCTGTTTAAAATACGTTGGTGAAAAAAAATGGACTCTCAAAAAATTTGAAAGTGTCATAAGATTAAAAAAAAGATCTTTATGTGCTCCATTAGCACCACCTGAAGGACTTTATTTAACGAGAATTATTTATTAATTTTTTTTTGTTACTCATTGCAAATTTTTTATCAATACGCCATCTAGATTCCTCTCGCACTATATAGCCACAGCAATTTCTAGCTCCACATTTACAAGGAAACTGTTTATAATCATCTTTTTCAAAACTAAATCCGTAATCGCAAGTGAATTCTTCTCCTTTTTTTATATCTCTTATTGCTGTAATCCATATTTTAAGACCTTTGCCATCATACTGAGAATTAGGATCACAGCTATGATTTATCAAGCCCGCTGTATTCCATGAAAAATCACCGTCTAATGTAAATTTCTTATTTAAAGTAAATAAATATATTGGTTTACCATTGTCGTATTTATCAGACTCATCAACTTGTTTGTTTGTAATAATTTTTCCCCTATAGTTAATTATTTTAGTTCCTTCCTTTATATCTTTGGCAGCGTAAAGACCTCGACCTTTATTATCAATTTTAGATTTTTTGATTTTATATAATTTCATTACAGGGTGTTTATAATTTATTTGATATTTATCAATTGAATTCTATTAATGCATCAACATGTCTTTTTGTACTATCTTTAAGAGCTTGTAAATCGTACCCACCCTCAAGAATTGAAACAACTTTACCATCACAGAATTTTTTAGATGTATCTAATATTCTTTTTGTAATGGTATAAAAATCTTCTGTTTCAAGTTTAATTTGTGCTAAAGGATCATCTTTATGAGCATCAAACCCAGCGCTGATCAAAATAAATTCAGGTTTAAATTCCTTCAGCTTTTTTAATGCAGATTCAAAAGCATTTAAATATTCCTCAGAATTAGTTCCAGCAGGTAAAGGGATATTGTAAATATTATTAAATTTCCCCTTTTCTTGTTCCGAGCCCGATCCTGGATAATAAGGGTACTGATGCGTTGATATAAATAGAACATTCTCATTTTCATAAAAGATATCCTGTGTTCCATTACCGTGATGAACGTCAAAATCTAAAATAGCAATTTTTTTATATTTGTATTGGTTTAATAAATATTTAGCACCAATTGCAACATTATTTAAAATACAGAAACCAGCTGCCTTATTTTGATTACTGTGATGGCCAGGTGGACGTACACTTGCAAAGGCATTTTTAAATTCTTTATTTTGAACACCGTCAATAGCTGCAATAATTGAACCTGCTGCATCAAGTGTAGCCTCCTTACTTCCTGGTGAAATTATAGTATCTCCATCAAGTGAAGAAAAACCCTTGGAAGGAAAAGAATTTTTTACCATATCAACATATTTTGCATCATGGGTATTTTTAATAATTTCGTCTGAAATTATTGCTGGTTTTTTCCATAAAATATTAGGGTTATTTAATCTTTTAAAATTCTCATTAATAACGGTTACTCTAGCTATTTGCTCTGGATGTCCAGGACCAGTATCGTGATTTTGATAAGTATCGGAAGTAATTAAACCAGTTTTCACTTAAAATAATTTTGTAATATGTTTTGATAAATCTTAGATAAATTTTTTAAGTCTTTTAAAGATACAACTTCGTCTACACGATGCATAGTCCGTCCAACTAAACCAAATTCTAAACCAGGTGATATAGCTTTGATGAACCGTAGGTCTGAAGTTCCGCCTGTAGTAGATAATTTCGGTTTTATTTTGGTAATCTTTTTTATGACATTTTGTATCATATAAGTTGTTTTATTTGGTTTAGTTAAAAAAGCTTCACCAGAAACTCGGTAATAAATTTTGAATTTTGATTTATACTTTTTATTAATCTTTAAAAAAATTTTATTAAGCCTTTTTTTTATAGAATTTGAGGAATGTTTGTTATTAAATCTAATGTTAAATGTTGCCTCAGCTTTCGCAGGAATAACATTATCAGCAGTGTTATTTATATTTATTTTTGTAACTTCTAAGTTTGTAGGCTGAAAATCTTTTGTGCCTTTATCAAATTTAATATTTTTCAACTCATTTAAAATTTTTACAATAATTGTTGAGGGATTATTTGCCCTATGAGGATATGCGACATGACCTTGTATTCCAAATATAGTTAACTTGCCGGTTAAACTACCTCTGCGTCCAATTTTAATCATTTCACCTAATCGATTTGGATTTGTTGGTTCACCGACTAAACAAAAATTTATTTTTTCTTTTTTTCTTTTTAAATATTCTACAACTTTTTTCGTTCCATTCACTGCATCCCCTTCTTCGTCTCCTGTAATCAATAAACTAATTGATCCATTAAATCTTTTATTTTTTGATAAAAAAATGCTCACAGCAGAAATAAAAGCTGCAATAGAGCTCTTCATATCATTTGCACCTCTTCCAATTAAACAACCTTTTTTTATAGATGGTCTAAATGGATTTACTGTCCAATCTTTTATATTTCCTGGGGGCACAACATCCAAGTGACCGGCATAACAAAAATTGGGTCCCTTTGTCCCAAATCTTGCATATAAATTCTTAACTGGTTTGAAACCTTTTTCTTTAAACTCTAGTATTTTTGTTTTGAAACCAAGTTTTTTTAATTTTCTTTCTAAAAACTTCATCACCCCAGCATCTACTGGAGTCACAGTTGGAAACCTAATTAGCTCTTTAGCTAATTGTAATTCATCTATTTTTGACATGATTAGTCTCTCAAAAGGTCGTTAATTGATGTCTTTGATCTAGTTTTAGAATCTACAGTTTTAATTATATGAACAGCATAAAGATCTTTATGGGTACCTGGTACAACAACTGAATAAGGAGGTATACGACCTTTTGTAATTTCTCCATTTGATCTGTTAATGATTTTGGTACTTTGCCCAATATAGCATCCCATTGAAAGAACACTTCCTTCCTCAACAATAACACCTTCAACAACTTCGGACATAGCTCCAACGAAAACATTATCCTCAATGATAGTTGGTAATGCTTGAGCGGGTTCCAATACGCCTCCAATTCCTGAGCCAGCAGATATATGACAATTTTTTCCAATTTGTGCGCATGATCCTGCACGTGAGAACGTATCTAACATTGTGCCTTCATCAATATAAGCACCAATATTTACATAGCATGGCATCAAAACAGCATTTTTTCCCACAAATGATCCTTTTCTTACTGGCGAATTTGGCACCATTCTAAATCCTGCTCTTTCATGATCTTCTTTCGTCCAGCCAGCTGTTTTTCCTTTTAACAAATGGGCTTTGTCATACCAACTTGAGTATGGACCGTTTAAATTCTCCATTGGATAAATTCTAAAACTTAGCATAATTGCTTTCTTTAAGTGTTGATGTGTTACCCATTTCCCATTTATTTTTTCAGCAACTCTTGATTTACCACTATCTAAGTCAGCAATGACTTGATTTATAGCATCTTTTAAAGATTGATCTGAATTAGGATTCACTTGATCTTTATTTTCCCAAGCATCATTTATAATTTTTTCTAAAGACATAATTTACTGACTTTTTAATAACCTTATTTCCCTAAGAAATAAAGACAGATTTTCAATTTTGTGTGAAATAAAATCTTTATCAGCATCCATCTTTCCAAAATGTTCATCATTAATTAACCAAACAGTTGTACAGCCTCGTTTGTGCCCAATGCTAAGATTTTTCGCAATATCTTCTATGTAGACAGTTTCTTTTGGATTAATACCGAATTTTTTAACCATAAGATCAAAAGTTTTTGCCTCAGGTTTAGGTATGTAACCAGCGTCCTCTATATCAAATACTTTATCACGACCGAATAAGTCATATATTCCAAGATGGGTTAAAATATTTTCTGCATGCTCTGCACTTCCATTGGTGAAGATAAATTTTTCCATATCTAATTGTTCAAGCTCTCTTCTCATAACCATATCTGCTTTCATAAATGAAAGGTCGATAGTGTGAACATATTTTAAAAATTCTTGGGGTGGTATGTTATGGTGAATCATTAGACCATTTAAACTCGTATTGTACCTATAAAAATAATTAGTTTGAAGCTCCTTTGCCGCATTTAAATCTATTTTTAGTCTTTCAGAAATAAACTTAGTCATTCTTTGTGATACTTGACCAAAAACTTTTTCAAGTGAATAGTTATTATGTTTGCCATAACATACTCCATCAAGATCTAATAAAAGATATTTTTTTTCTTTTAAATTCATGATCTGATTAGTGTCCCTGCGCCTTTATCTGAGAGTAGTTCAAATAAAATTGAGTGTTTTAGACGTCCATCTATAATACACACTCCTTTCACACCATTACTTGCAACATCTAAACAATTATTAATTTTTGGTATCATACCACCACTAATTGTTTCATTTTTTATTAGCTCATTAATCTTATTAGTATTAATTTCAGATATTAGTTTTTTATCATTATCTAATACACCCTCAACATCGCTCATTATAATTAATCTTCTAGCATTTAGTTTTTTTGCAATAGCGCCAGCAGCTGTATCAGCATTGATATTGAAAACTTGATTATCTTTATCTAGCCCTAACGGAGCTATTACAGGAACTTTTTTTTTACTTACTATTTGTTCAATGACTGATTGATTTATTTCTTTTGGAGATCCAACAAAACCTAGATCTTGATTTTCTTGTTCAACCAATAAAATGTTATTTTGTTTATTTGTTATGCTTTGACCATCACAACCATTTTTTTTCAACGCTTCTGTTATTTCTTTATTAAATTCGCTTAAAACTTCCTCAACAATATTAATAGATTTTTCATTAGTAACCCTTAATCCATTGATAAATTCACTTTTAATTCCAGCTTCATTTAGTTTATATGAAATTCTTTTACCTCCACCATGAATTATGACCGGTATAAAACCTAATTTTTTAAGTATTGAAATATCATTTATAAAATAATTAAATAAATTTTGATCAATTAAAACACTACCGCCACATTTAATGACGATGTATTCATCATTGTATTTATCCAGATAATTTTTTACTTCTTCAAAAGAAGGACCGCTTATTGGCAAGATTTTTTTAATTTCTTCTTCTGTAATCTTCGACATTAAGTTACAGTTTTAACTGTTGTTCTTTTCATAATAAATACTTGTTGAATCATTGTTAATATATTATTAAAAGTCCAATAGATTACCAAGCCGCTGGGAAATGGTGCAAGGATAACAGTTAGAAATAGTGGAAAAAACATAAATATCTTTGCTTGCATTGGATCTGTTGGGGCCGGATTTAATTTTTGTTGCACATACATTGATAATCCCATCGCCACGGGCCACACTCCAATAACCAAAAATGAAGGAACATCATACGGTAGCAAACCAAACAAATTGAAGATGCTAGTGGGATCACGTTCACTTAAGTCGGAAATCCATCCATAGAATGGCATTTGCCTCATTTCAATAGTTACAAATAAAACTTTGTATAAAGCAAAAAATATAAAGACCTGCGGGACGATGGGAAGACAACCAGACATAGGATTTACACCCTCTCTTTTATATAGGGCCATCATTTCCTGTTGAACTTTCATTTTATCGTCCTTATGCAGATCTTTAAGCCTTACCATTTCTGGCTGCAAAGCTTTCATCTTAGCCATGCTTTTAAAAGAGTAGTTTGCCAATGGAAATACAGCTAATCTAATACAAACAGTTACAGCAATAATAGCCAAACCATAATTACCAAACATCTTAAAGAAATAATCTAATGCATACCACATTGGGCGCGTCAAGAAGTACAGAAAGCCCCAGTCAATTACTAAATCAAATTTTTCTATTTTTAAAGATTCTTTATAATCATCTATTACCCTAACTCTTTTAGCACCTACAATTGCCTGAAATTTATTTTCAATAAAACTATTTTGATCTAATTCTTGGGGATCTGTTGTAATAAAATTTATTCTAAATTTATTTTTATAATCAAAGGTCGTTTTAAATTCCTTACTTTCTGGTGGAATAATAGAAGCGATAAAGTACTTATCACTAATACCTAGCCATCCCTTTTGGGCAGTTTTTGAAAATTTTTTGTCTTGTATATCGTCATAATCTTCTTCAATGAGTTCGTCATCTAATGTCGCTATGGGACCTTCATGTAATATAAAAAAATTCAATAAGTCCTCTGGAATTTTATTTCTTATTATTTGGCCATAGGAATAAAAGTCATATTTTTTGTCTGTAGAATTGATTACTTTTTGTTTTATTGTGAATAAAAATTTATCATCTAATGAAATTTCTTTTTCAAATGTGATACCCTGATTATTTGACCATGATAATTTTACTGGAGATTGGTCAGTTAATTTGTTATTTCCAACAACTGACCAAATTGAATTTGAGTTTGGAATATCAATATTTTTATCAGTTGTAACAAATCCACTTTCAATAAAATAACCATCTTCAACATTTCTTGGATTTAACAAAGTAATTTTTTCTTCATTTTCAAGACTGACTTTATAATCTTTAAATGTTAAATCATCTATAACCGCACCTTTTAGAGATATTGTTCCGACGATATTTTGATTTTCAAACTGAACTCTTTTTGTTTCTTTTAATGCATCATCTCTTGAAACTTGAACTAAAGTTTCTTTTTCATCTAAAGCTGGCGTATCAGTATTTTGTTCAATTTTATTTTTTTCTGCTAAATTTTGTTTTGTTGTTGATTGTTCGGGTACAAAAAACAAAGAGTACAATACAATTACAGCTGAGGATAAGGCAATAGCAGCGATGACATTTTTAGAATCCAAATTTATATCACTTCCTTTCTTTCTACAGGATCATGTCCACCATGACCAAACCAAGGGTTACATTTTAAAATTCTTAATATTGATTTGTAGATTGCTTTAATAAAATTATATTTCTTAAAACATTCTAAACAGTAACTACTGCAGGATGGTTCAAATTTACATGAATTGTAAAAGAATGGGCTCAAAAAAAACTTATATAGCTTGATAAGAATGATAAAGATGTGATTGATTATTTTCATTATTTAATATTTTCGAATTCCTGAAATAAAGTTTCTTTTAT
>CACNWU010000017.1 GCA_902624185.1 uncultured Pelagibacteraceae bacterium | reverse complement strand
ACCAATAAGTTATTTTCATTATAAAAAAATTAAAAAAGATAGAAATATTACTTCAGATAAAGATGAAGAACTTGAAGATATATTATAGATGAAAAAAAATGCAATTGTTTCATTAGCTGATGCTAATTATTTTCCATTATTAGATGAATTAGTTAACTCTATTAAAAGATTTGAAGGGAGTAATAATGTTTCAATTTGTATTTTAGACGCTGGATTAACTCAAGATCAAAAAGATAAGTTATCAAATAAAGTTGACGAAATTAAATCTGCAGAATGGGATATTGATGTGCCAGATTATAAAATAAAAGGTAAAGAATGGTTAAAAAGTCAAGTATCAAGAGCATTCTTGCCAAAATATTTTCCCGACTATGAAAAATATTTATGGATAGATTGTGATGCTTGGGTCAATGATTGGAATAGTGTAGAATTATATTTTAAAGCTTGTAATGATGGAAAACTAGGCATTACGCAAACAATTGGACCTGGATACAAAATAACTTCAAAAGTTAATTGGTTAATTGGCAAACTAGCAATCATAAAATCTCAAAACTTTAAGCACGCAGTTAAATCTCGTATAGGATATGAAAAAGCTAGAAAATTAGCATTTGCACCTCATATAAATATCGGAGTTTTCTCATTAGAAAAATCTTCAAAAGGTTGGAGTAACTGGCAAAATAATTTGACAAAAACTTTAAAAGCAGGAAATATTTTTGGTTCAGAGGGCTTGGCAATCAATATGTCAGTGTATATTGACGATTTAGAAACTGAGTTTTTACCTTTAAATTGTAATTGGATTGCTAGCAATTTACTTCCTAAGTATGATGAAAAGCAGAAAACATTTGTAGAGCCTTATCTGCCAAATTATAAAATAGGAATAATGCATCTTGCAGCTGGAATTTGGAACAATGGTAAAGATATGAGAATAGATAAAAGTATTGAAATTGAAATTAAAACTTTAAGTAACAAAAAAATTTACAAAAGTTTAAGATTTAGTAATTAATTGAAAAAAAATAAAGTTTCTAAAAATTGGGTTAATAAGCAAAGAAGAGACACCTATGTTCGTCAATCTAAAATTGATGGATATAGAGCTAGATCAGCATATAAACTTATTGAGATTGATGAAAAGTTTCGAATCTTTAAAGGTGGTATAAATGTAATTGATATTGGTGCTGCCCCAGGTAGTTGGTCTCAATATGCCTCTAAAATTGTTAAAAATGGTAGAATAATTTCGATTGATTTGAAAGAAATGGAGGAGATTAAAAATACTATTCAAATTAAAGGAGATTTTACTAAAAAACATACTCAAAATGAGATCAAAAATTATTTAGACAAAGGTTCAGATGTAATAATGTCAGATATGGCAGTTAATACAACTGGTATAAAAAACATCGACTCAATTCAAACTGGTGAATTATGTAAAGAAGCAATGAATTTTTCAAGAGAGGTAATTACCAAAAATGGTTTTTTTATTTCTAAAATATTTATGGGTAGTACATTCAATGAAATTGTCGCACTTGGAAAAAATATTTTTAAGGAAGTAAGGGTTTTTAAACCAAAATCAAGTCGAAAAGACTCTAAAGAAAGTTTTATAATTTGTAAAATTCTTAGATAGTATCTTTTAATTTAAAAGGAATCGTATATAAATGATCATGGTTCCCATTAAAGAAGCACTTACCTTTGACGATGTAACTTTAGCTCCGAAATATTCTGAAATTTTGCCTTCTGAAGTCGACACAAGTATAAAACTTACTAACTATTTAAAATTAAAAATTCCTCTTCTTTCATCAGCAATGGATACAGTTACTGAGAGTAAAATGGCCATAGCAATTGCTAAAGCCGGTGGATTAGGAATTATTCATCGAAATTTAGATATTAAAAAACAAGTTTTAGAAATACAAAAGGTTAAGAAACAAAAATTATTAGTGGGTGCCGCTGTAGGAGCAGGACCGAATGAGTTTAAAAGAGCTGAAGCAATTTTAAAAGAAAATTTAGATATGATTGTTGTAGACACAGCTCATGGTCACACTAAAAAAGTTTCAGAAATTATCAAATTTATAAAAATTAAAAAAAGTAAAAAAACTGCGCTTGTTGCAGGAAATATTGCAACTCCAGAAGCTGCTAAATTTTTAGTTAAATTGGGAGTAGATATTATTAAAGTTGGTATAGGGCCAGGCTCAATTTGTACAACTAGATTAGTGGCTGGTATTGGAGTGCCACAACTTAGTGCAATTTTAAACGTAAGGAACGGAGTAAAAAATAATAAAATAAAAATTATTTCGGATGGTGGTATAAAATATTCTGGCGATTTAGCAAAAGCCTTTGCTGCTGGAGCCGATGCTGTAATGATAGGTTCTTTGTTTGCAGGAACAGATGAGACTCCTGGTAATTTAATAAGAAGAAATGGAAAACTTTTTAAAATTTTTAGAGGAATGGGATCTGTTGGAGCCATGAATAAAGGATCAGCAGATAGATATTTTCAACTAAAACAAAAAGATATTTCTAAATACGTCCCAGAGGGTGTAGAAGGATTTGCAAGATATAAAGGTAAAGTAAGTTCTATAATCTTTAAATTAATTGGCGGCTTGAAATCATCTATGGGATATCTTGGCTCAAAACAGATAAAATATTTACGAGATAAACCAAAATTTATTAAAATCACAAAAGCAGGATTTTATGAGAGTATGGTTCATAATGTTGATATAGTCAAAAATGATAATAAGTATTAATGAATAAGATATTCAAAATTACAATAATTATATATTTAGTTATAAATTTTTCCAATTTTTCATTGGGTAAAGAAAATTTCTTTAACAAAGGTTTGGAACTGTATAAAGAAAAAAAATATGAAGATGCACGTTTTATGTTTGAACGAAGTATTGTGTTTAATCCAAAAGACTCAAATTCTTATCTCTACCTAGCTAAAATTTATAATATTGAGGAAGATCAAAAAAAAGAAGAAAAAAATTTAAAAGCCACTTTATTGATTGAGCCAAACAATGAGGAGGCCATATTAATGTCAATGAGAATGGCATTGGAGAGATCTAATTATCAAAAAGTTAAAGATCTTTCTAAAACTTTTAAAAAAGTTTGTAAAAAACTTTGTTATGAAAGTAAAGAAATTTTAGACTCCTTAAAAAATATTGAACCAAAAAATAATGAGTCTTGATCAAAGTCTAGATAAGATCTTAATAATAGATTTTGGATCTCAATTTACCCAGCTCATTGCTAGAAGAATAAGAGAGTTGGGAGTTTTTTCTGAAATTATAAGTCATAAAAAAATTAACAATAGAAAAATCAATAATTCAATTAGAGGCATAATTTTATCAGGTGGTCCTTTAAATGTTTATGAAATTAAAAAATACTCATTTGATAAAAGAATTATTGAAAATCAAATTCCTATTTTAGGAATATGTTTTGGTCATCAGATACTTTCAAAATTAAATGGTGGGAAAGTTAAACAATCTAAACATCGAGAGTTTGGCTTAGCAAATATCTTGAAAAAAAAAGAAAGTTTGTTAACAAAAAATTTTTTCAAAAAAAACAATACAACAAATGTATGGATGAGTCATGCTGATCAAGTATCTAAATTACCTAGAGATTTTAGAGTAGTAGCTTCAAGTCAAAATTCAAAATTTGCTATTGTAGAAAACAAATCAAAAAAATTTTATGGAGTACAATTTCATCCTGAAGTAACTCATACAGACAATGGGAAAAGATTGATCAGTAATTTTATTTTTTTAATATGTAAAATTAAAAAAAACTGGTCCTCAAGAGATCAAAAAATGAAATTAATTAAAGATGTAAGACTAAAGGTTGGAGATGATAAAGTCATTTGTGCTCTTTCAGGTGGTGTCGATAGTAGTGTTGTTGCGCAATTATTAAACAAAGCTATTGGAAAAAAATTATATTGTATTTTTGTAAATACAGGTCTACTCCGAAAAAATGAAGAAAGACAAGTAATAGCAACCTTTAAAAAAAAATTAAAAATTAATTTAATTTATGTAAATGCAGAAAATGAGTTTCTTAAAAAATTAAAAAATATTTCTGATCCAGAAAAGAAGAGAAGAATAATCGGTAATTTATTTATTAAGATCTTTGAAAGATATGCAAAAAAAATTAAGAATGTAAAATTTTTAGCTCAAGGTACTCTTTATCCTGATTTAATTGAAAGTAAATCAGTCACTGGTAGTCAGACTTCAAAGATAAAGTCACATCATAATGTAGGAGGTTTGCCAAAAAGAATGAAGCTTGAGTTATTAGAACCACTTAAATTTTTATTTAAAGACGAGGTCAGAAAATTGGGCTTAGAATTAAAATTAAACAAGGACATTATATCACGACACCCCTTCCCCGGACCAGGCTTAGCAATAAGAATACCAGGCATAATTACAAAAGAAAAAATTAACATTTTAAAAGAGGCTGATCATACTTTTATTCAAGCTTTAAAAGATGAAAGACTTTATAATAAGATTTGGCAAGCCTACGCAGCTTTGTTGCCTGTAAAAACTGTGGGTGTTATGGGTGATAATCGCACTTATGAATATTTGTGTTTGTTAAGAGCTATTACATCTGAAGATGGCATGACAGCAGATTTCTATAATTTCAAAAAATCTTTTGTCCAAATGATTTCAAATAAAATTATAAATAGCATAAGAGGGATTAATAGAGTAGTTTATGATATAACCTCAAAACCACCCAGTACAATAGAACTTGAATAAATAAATTTATTTTAATTAAAATTAATAGTATAAATAAAAAATTATTATGGATGAATTTATTGAACCAATAATTTCTGTAATTTTTCTTATATTGTTTAGTATAATAATAAGAATTGTGCTTGATATCTCAAAGCAACGGTGGGCAATAACTTTTTCTCATACTGTCACTATAGTATTTTTACCAGTTATTACTTTTTTTGTAACAAAGGTTATATCAGGAGATATAGCTTTATCTTTAGGTATGGTTGGAGCATTATCCATAGTAAGATTCCGAAATCCAGTAAGATCACCACTAGAATTGACTGTTTATTTTGCATGCATAACTAGTGGTATAGCGGCGTCAGTGCATCTTAGATGGCTTTTATATTTTTTAGTGGCTTTACTATTAGTTGTAATTTCATTGTATATAGTTTCAATAATTTACAAGTTATTTAAAAAAAATTTTTTTGTCGTATCTTTTACTGAGGGTAATCCATTGTCAATCTTAGAAATAAGTTCAAAGACTGATATAAAATTACTGGATCAAAGTAAGTTTTTATCCTCAAAAATAAAGGATGAGGACAAAATTATCTATGAATTAAGTCATTCAAAATTTGATGATCTTCAAAATTTATTAGATCTAATTAAGAAAGAAAATGATTTAATAAATTATCAATTAAGACTAAACCAATGAAATGTTATTTAGATCAATTATTTTCTTATTAATAATTTTTCAAAATTCAATAGCCTTTGCAAAATGTAATTTTAATACAAGTGAGTATCTTGATAAGATTAAAAATCCTAAAAATATAAAATTAATTGAAATAGAAACACCTAAATCTCAAAGTTATGTAAAAAATTTTCTTCAAACTTATTCATATGTACTAGAGAAAGGATTTATTTCATCAAAGTATAAAAAAAGATACTTTGCAAAAATAAATGTTATCTATGATTTTGGAGAGTGCATATACGAAGGTAAAATAAGGCAAAGTGGGGATTGGCCAGATCATATTGATGTTAAAAATGGAAACCCTTTTCGATCAATTGATGTAAATTTGACTAAAGGGAATATTCTAAACGCTGTTAAGTTCAAACTTTTAATTCCTGAAACGAGGAACAATTATAATGAAGTTTTAGGAACAGTAATTTTAAAGGAATTAGGATTTATTACTCCAGAAACTTTTCAAGTGATTACAAAAATTAATGGAGCAACTAATTTAATGCTGTTTCAAGAAAAAGCTGAAAAAGAATTACTAGAAAGAAATTTTAAACGTGAGGGACCAATTTTTGAGGGGGATGAAAGTTTAATATGGGGTTACAAGAATTATGATTTGTTTGAATTAGCAGATGTTTCACTTTCTAAAATGATAAACGAAAATTGGTTTATTAAAGGAAAAAATCATCAATTAATAACTCTTAATGCATTTCAAAAATTACAAGAATCATATCTTGATCATATTGAGTTTTATCTAAAAACTAAAACGGTTATATATCCAAATTTAAATAAAAATGAAATGTTTACAAACTATCATTTATTAATTGAAGCAATGAATGGAAATCATGCTTTAAATTTACATAATAGGAAATTTTATTATAATGTATTTACTAGTAGTTTTGAGCCCATATATTATGATGGAATGCTCAAATTAACTGACCCAATTGAAAAAATTAGCGATAGAATTTATTCAAAAAAACAAATTAAACAGATAGAAATTTATTTAGATAAATTAAAGAATAGTGAAATTAAAAATAATTTAAAAGATAGATTTAATTATCGACTTGTAAAAAATAATGATATTTTTTTTGATAACAGCATAGAACAGTTAATAAATAATCTCAGGAAAATTAAAAAGATTAGCTTAGAAAATTCTAATTTAAAAAATACAATAGTAGATAGAAAAGATAACAAAAAACTTTATTTTAAAATTCATAAACAAAAAAATTTAAATCAATTTTTCATAGAGAATATTGTATTTAATAATGGATTTTATGAGGCACAGATTAGACCTGTGTTTAGTAAAGATATAAAATTTACTAAATTATCAGCTGAAGAATTAGCAGATATATTGTCAAATAATCAATTTGATAAAAAAAGAACAATTTATCTACCAAAAAAAGAAATTACAAAACATTTAAATCCTGAACTATTAGAACTAAAAGAAATAAATCTTAATAACGGACAGATTATATATTCAAAAAATTTAAATTTAGAAATTTTTAAGAAAGAAAAAAAATTTGAAATTAATCAAAATTCATCTCAAGATTGGATTTTATTTTCTAATATTAATTTGGATGGTTGGAAAATCTTTTTTAATGGAAAAGAAAGTGATTTGAAAAATGAGTTAAAACAAAGGATAAATTCTTACGGCATGACAGGTTGTGTAAATTTTTATGATGTTAATTTTGATAACACAATTATCGATCTTAGAAATGGACAATGTGAAGATACTTTAAATATTGTAAATTCTTTTGGCAAAATCAAATCTATAAAAATTCAATCTGCATATTCAGACGCACTAGATATTGATTTTTCTAACATTCACGTAAACGAAGTTGAAGTTAAAAATGCTAATAATGATTGTATAGATTTAAGTAGTGGTGAGTACAAAATTACAACAAGTAAACTTTTTTATTGCGGAGATAAAGCTATTTCGGTCGGTGAGAAATCAACTTTGGATTTAAAAAAAGTTTTAATTACAAATTCACAAACAGGTTTAGCTTCAAAAGATAGTTCAATAACAAATATTGATAATATCATTATAAAAAATACAGAACTTTGTTTAACTGCATATAACAAGAAACAAGAATTTTTTGGGGGTTTAATTAAAGTTGAGAAAATTGAATGTGAGAATTATTCAAAAAAAAATGATATAGATAGAGTATCAAAAATAATTAAAAAAGATTAGATAAAAATATATGAGCTTTAGAAATGAGAGAAAATATAGACTTTCATACGGAGATTCTGTTAAACTAAAGTCAAACCTTATTTCTAGGGGTATGAAAAAGTTATATCCTGATAGAGAAATAAATAGTGAATATTTTGATACTGAGGAGCTTAAAATGTTTTCAGACTCCGAAGAAGGTATTTTGCCAAGAAAAAAAATTCGAGTAAGATGGTATCAAGATAAATCTGTCAAAAACTTAGAGACAAAAATTTCATCCATAGAGGGAAGATTTAAAAAAAGTGTAAGATTGTCAAAGAATTTGAAGGAAAAAAATTCTTATTTACAGGACTCTTTTTATGGTAAAATTTTTTCTTCTATAATTGTTAATTATAAAAGAGAGTACTACGAATTTAAAAATTTAAGATTAACTTTTGATACAAAAATTAATTATAAAAATTCACGTCTTAACTCCCCTATAAGATATAACGATAAAGAAACGGTCTTAGAAATAAAAACTAAAAATTTAGACATAAATGATTATATAGATCAGTTCATAAATTACCCCACATCAAGATTTTCAAAATATTGTCGTGGTATCCATATGACCCGTTCATTTTGAGTTTTTTTAAATGGAAAGTTTACTATGAATAAAATTAAAAAAATTAAATCAAAAAAAAATAAATCTAAAATAATTTGTCTTACGGCTTATTCAAAAAATTTTGCTGAAGAGATTGATAAGTATGTAGATATAACACTAGTAGGGGATTCCTTAGGGTCTGTTTTATATAATTATAAGACAACTAAAAAAGTATCTTTAACAAACATGGTTGAACACTCAAAAAGTGTTAGACTTGGTGTTAAAAAAAGCCTGATGGTAGTTGATATGCCATACAACACTTATAAAACAAAAATTTCAGCTTTAAAAAATGCAAAAAAAATTATGAAAGCCACTAAATGTGACGCAGTCAAATTAGAAGGAGGAAAAAAAATAATTAATCAAATAAATTATTTAATAAAAAATAATATCCCAGTTATGGGTCATTTAGGTCTTTTACCCCAAAGTGCTAAAGGAAAGTTTAAGTCTAAAGGAAAAACAATTAAAGAAATTAAACAATTATTAAAAGATGCAATTCTACTTGAAAAGAGTGGTGTCTTTGCGGTTGTATTAGAGTGTGTAAAAGCAACTACAGCTAAACAAATTACACAATCTATAAAAATACCGACTATTGGAATTGGATCATCAGTTTATTGTGATGGGCAAGTTCTTGTTACTGATGATTTATTAGGTTTAAATAAAACTAAGATAAGATTTATTAAAAAATTCGTAAATATTAAAAAATATATAAACATAGGTATTAAAAAATTTTCATCAGAGGTTAGGTCTAAAAAATATCCATCAAAAAAATATTCATATTAGAAATATTTTTTGAATTTTTCATTAATTGATAAAATCTCCAAATCAACAAGTCCACCGATGACAAGTTGAATTGCTACAAGTAAGATAAAGCCTAGCCCGACATAAGCTATCCATAAATGTTTTTGAATATAATTTGCTAGATACGTGGCCATTGCTCCAGTCAAAATTACTGACAGTACAAGTCCAAAAATCATAAAACCAAAATTACCTTTAGCTGCACCAACAACTCCTATTACATTATCAAAACTAATAGTGATATCTGCGAACAACACTTTATAAACACTCTGAATATACGAAGGTTCTTTTGATTTTTTAGTTGGTGATTTTATTTTTTTTATCTCAAATAAATCTTTTCTTAGATCATTTACAATCCAAATTAAAAGTAAGCCACCAATAATTTTGATAAAATAAAACTCAAATAAATATGTAGCGAATATTGCAAAAAGGACTTTAAATATAAGAGCTCCAGCTACACCCCATAAAATTATTTGCCTTCTATTTTTTGGAGCAAAATTTGCAGCAATTAAACCGATAATAATGGCATTATCAGCTGCTAAGATTATATCTATAAAGATAATTTGTATTATTATAAGTATTTCTTCTAACAAAGTAGAACCATAGTATTATAAAAAAAATATAATTCAATTAAAAGTAGTATTATTTTTTTATTGAAAATTATTTTCAAACATAATGAAATGCAATTAAAACAAATGGAGGATAAATGAAAATTGTAAAATATGTAATAACTATTTTAGTTTCATTAATTTTGTCAATTAATCTTGCAATTGCAGAGAAATGGGACACGGCCCTAGCTTATGGTGCTGGAAATTTTCATTCTGCAAATGCAACTGAATTTGCAAATAATGTAACTACAAAAAGCGGTGGTAAATTAACAATTGTTACACATCCTGGCGGCTCACTATTTAAAGGTGGTGAAATTTTTAGAGCAGTAAGGACAGGCCAAGCTCAAATCGGTGAAAGATTTATGTCAGCTTTGGGAAAAGAAGACCCATTACTTGAAGTAGACTCTCAACCTTTTCTAGCAACATCTTATTCTGATGCTATGAAATTATATAAAGCTTCAAAAGATGAAATTATAAAAGGTTTAGATGAAAAGGGCCTTGTTTTTTTATATGCTGTTCCATGGCCTGCACAGGGCTTATATAGTAAAAAAGAAATAAGTTCTGTAGATGATCTAAAAGGTTTAAAATTTAGAGCATATAACTCTGCAACAATCAGAATAGCCGAGTTGACAGGAATGGCTCCAACAAAAATTGAAGCTGCAGAAATAAGTCAGGCTTTTTCAACAGGTGCAGTTGAAAGTATGATCACATCACCCACTACTGGTAAGAATTCTAAAATTTGGGAAAATGGTGTGAAATATTTTTATGATATTGCTGCGTGGTTTCCAAAAAATATGGTTATTGTAAACAAAGAAGCCTGGAACAAACTCGATAAAGCTACACAAGATTTAGTAATGAAGCAGGCAGCTTTAGCAGAGAGAAAAGGATGGCAATTATCAAAACAAGGAAATGTTCAAGATAAAAAAGCTTTAGCAAATGCTGGGATGATAGTTGGAAAAGTCAACTCATCCTTACAATCTCATTTTGAGAAAGTTGGAGAGACAATGGCTAAGGAGTGGTCTCAAAAAGCTGGATCAAGAGGAGCAGCTGTACTTACAGCTTACAAATAATTTAAGTAATCAAATTTAAGGCCACTAAAGATTTAAAGTGGCCTTAAATAATTATGTTTAATTCTTTAGAAAAAATCTTAAATAAGCTCTATAAATTTTCTGGGTATATTGCTGCAACTTTTTTGATAATGGTAGCTGTATTCATTTTAATAGGTATTGCCTCTAGAATTTTTGGTTTCTATATTAGGGGTTTAGCTGAATATTCTGGGTATTGTATGGCTGCTGCATCTTTTTTTGCATTAGCATATACTTTTGTTGAGGGTGGCCATATTAGAATTACTCTTTTTTTAGAAAAACTTTCAGGTACAAAAAAATGGCTTATAGAAATATGGTGTTTAAGTATAGCAAGTTTTTTTTCAGGTTACTTGGCATACTATTTTATTAAGATGTTAATAATATCTTACAAATTTCAAGAGAGAAGTGAGGGTGCAGATGAAATTTTAATTTGGATTCCACAAAGTGCTGTAGCTATTGGATCTGTAATTTTTTTCATAAGTGTTTTTCATCAACTAATTCTTAATATAAAGAAGAATTAAATGGCTGAGATTCTTTTAACAATATTTTTTATTAGTGTTTTATTATTTTTTTTAGGATCTGGTATTTGGGTCGCATTAAGTATGATTGGAGTCTCAGCTATCGGCATGCTGTTATTTACATCTAGACCCGTAGGTGATGCAATGGCGACAACAATATGGGGTACTTCATCTTCATGGACTTTAACTGCGTTGCCTTTGTTTGTTTGGATGGGTGAAATTTTATTTAGAACTAAGTTATCTGAAAATTTATTTAAAGGATTATCCCCTTGGATGCAAAAATTACCAGGTGGGTTAATACACGTGAATGTCGTAGGATGTGCATTATTTGCTGCTATATCTGGATCATCAGCAGCAACTGTTGCTACTGTTGGAAAGATGTCAATTCCAGAACTAAGAAAAAGAAATTATCCAGAAAAAATTTTATTAGGCAGTTTGGCTGGCTCAGGAACCTTAGGTTTGTTGATCCCTCCATCAATTATTCTCATTATTTATGGTGTTGCTGTTCAAGAATCTATAGCAAAACTTTTTATTGCTGGAATTATTCCAGGAATAATGATTGCATTAATTTTTATGTCATATGTAGTTATTTGGTCATTAATAAACAAAAAAGAAATGCCAAAAATTCTTGAAGATTATTCATTTTTAGAAAAAATAAAAAAATCTAGACAGCTTCTGCCAGTAATATTACTTATTTCTGCTGTCATTGGATCTATATATACCGGTATTGCAACAGCAACAGAGGCTGCTTCCTTAGGAGTTGTTGGTGCTTTAATTCTATCTTATTTTCAAAAAAGTTTGACTTTAGAAACATTTAAATCATCCCTTTTGGGTGCTACAAAAACCTCTTGTATGATTGCATTCATTTTAGCAGGATCAACATTTTTATCTTTAGCTATGGGTTTTACTGGTCTACCTAGAAATTTGGCTACATGGATTCAAAATATGGAACTTTCACCCTATGTACTTATTTTTGTTTTGATGATTTTTTATATTATTTTGGGAATGTTTCTTGATGGTATATCTGCCGTAGTATTAACAATGGCGATAATTGAACCTATGATAAGACAGGCTGGGTTTGATATGATTTGGTTTGGTATCTTTTTAGTCATCGTTGTTGAAATGGCTCAGATAACGCCCCCAGTTGGATTTAATCTATTCGTTCTACAAGGAATGGCAAATAGAGATATGGGTTATATAGCAAAGAGTGCTTTTCCCTTATTTTTACTAATGATCTTAGCAGTAATACTAGTAGTGATTTTTCCTGAGATAGCTTTATGGATGCCAGAGCAAATGGTTAAAAATTTAAATTAATATTTAGATTTTTTAGTTCCTGCAATTATTCCTTCAAGTTGTGAAAATTCTTTACAGTTGCAACTGGATAAAACTTCTAATCTCTCTTTAGCAAGAGAGATTCTATTTGTAGCAACATAAAGTTCACCTAAATACTCATTAATTCCAATATGTTTTGGATCTAATTCTAAACCAATCAAATAATAAATCTCTGCGTTTTTATAATCGCCAACTTTTCTATGGGTAAAGCCCAAGTAATTTAAAGTATCAGGATCAGATGGGGAGATTTTATTTTGTTCTAACAAATATTTAATTGCTCTTTTATAATGTTTTTCTGCTTTATCTAGTTTATCACTTTTTTCAAATTTTTTTGCTTTTTTAATATTTTTTACAGCCATTTCGTATTTTGATGGCTTTGCATCAGACTCACTTCCAGAGCTAGAAGAGCTTCCTGCAGAATGTGAATTCGTAATTAAACCTAAAGTAATAGTTAATATTAAAATAATTTTTTTCATTTATTAAATTTCTCCATTTTGTTTAAAGGTAATAATTTAAGACCATT
>CACNWU010000016.1 GCA_902624185.1 uncultured Pelagibacteraceae bacterium | reverse complement strand
CAAAATTAAAATCTTTAAATAAATATGACAAAGCGTCTTTTGAAAAGCGAAAATAATCTTGAAATTTTAAATTGTTGGGTGCATGATATTTATATAGGTAGGGCACATAGCCAAATATTGTACCATCACTTTTAAGCATTTTTCTCAAGTTAATAATTGCTTTAAATGGATCATAAACATGTTCTAAAATTGCAATACAAATAATTTTATCATATTTATTGTTTAAATTTTCAGGAAGTTCATCGCAAAGATCAAAAACTATATCTGGATAATCCTCAAATTCATTTACATCAAGAGTAGTGATTGATTTTGATCTAATTTTATTAAAGTAACCTCTCATTGATTTTCCAACATCCAATATCTCGTCCTCAGCTTTTATGTTATTAATTATGAGCTCTCTAAAATTATCGTTATTTTTTATATAGAAGTTGTTTATTTTAGTTTTATTTATTATCTCAATATTTTTTTGATTAATTTTATGCGGTTCGCCGATTATTCTTCTAGGACTCTTAGGTTTTACCTCGTTTTTTATTGCGGCACTTAGTTCGCTGTTTTTCTCACTCATAATTTGATCTTAACTTGTTTTTAGCGAATAAGACACTATATAGGTAGTTATGTCTGATGATTTTCAACAAAGAGGTGGTAGTCCGTGGGGAAGTCCACCGAGTGGTGGTAACGGTAATGGCTCTGGAAGAGGCCCGACACCTCCAGATCTTGATAAAATCATTCGAGAATTTCAGGAAAAAATAAAAAAATTTTTACCCGGTGGGAGTTCTTCAGGTGGAAAGCAAGCTGTTTTAGTTTTAATAGTTTTAGGATTTGTTTGGCTAGCAAGTGGACTTTACAGAGTTTTACCAGATGAACAAGGAGTTGTTTTAAGGTTTGGGAAGTTTGTAAAAACAACTCAACCAGGATTAAATTATCATATACCATTTCCAGTTGAGTCTGTTCTTACTCCAAAAGTTACAAAAGTTAATAGGATAGATATTGGTTTTAGATCAGAGAGAGATAGTGGCTTTTCTTCATCTGGAGGCGTAGCAGACGTACCACAAGAAAGCTTGATGTTAACAGGAGATGAAAATATTGTTAATATTGATTTCTCAGTTTTTTGGGTAATTAAAGATGCTGGAAATTTTTTATTTAAAATTCAAGACCCCGAGGGAACTGTAAAAGCAGCTGCAGAGACAGCAATGAGAGAAGTTATTGCAAGGTCTGATATCCAACCAATACTTACAGAGGGTAGAGCTGTAATTGAAACAGACACGCAAGGTATAATTCAAAAAATTTTAGATGAATACAACAGTGGAATACAAATAACTCAAGTACAAACGCAAAAAGCTGATCCACCTGATCAAGTTATTGACGCTTTCAGAGATGTTCAAGCTGCGAGAGCAGATATGGAAAGATCTAAAAATGAAGCCGAAGCTTACGCAAATGATGTAATCCCTAGAGCTAGGGGTGAAGCACAAAAAATTCTGCAAGCTGCGGAAGCCTATAAAAAAGAAGTAGTAGCTAAAGCAGAGGGTGAAGCAAGCAGATTTTTAGCAATTTACAATGAATATAAAAATGCAAAATCAGTAACACAAGAAAGAATGTATTTGGAAACTATGGAAAAAGTTTTAGCAGATATTGATAAAGTGATTATTGAAAAAAATGCAGGTTCAGGAGTAGTTCCGTATTTACCCCTACCAGAATTAAAAAAGAAAGCGGTTAACTAATAATGAATATGACAAAAATAATTGTAGGAATTTCAGTTGCAATTGCTGCGACAGCTTTTTTTTCAATATTTATTGTTAAAGAGGTAAATCAAGCAATAGTTCTTCAATTTGGTGATCCTAAAAGAATTATTTCAAAACCAGGTCTTAACTTTAAGATTCCATTTATACAGAATGTTGTTTTTCTTGATAAAAGGATATTAAATTTAGACACTCCACCAGAGGAAGTTATTGCTTCTGATCAAAAAAGATTAATTGTAGATGCATTTGCAAGATTTCAAATTGTTGATCCTCTTAAATTTTATATTTCCGTTGGTAATGAGAGAGTTGCAAGATCAAGATTAGCAACAATTATAAATTCAAGAATTAGAAATGTTTTAGGTCAACAAGAATTACAAACACTTTTATCAGAAGATAGAACAAAACAAATGGCATTAATACAAGAGGGCGTAAATAATGAAGCAGAAAATTTTGGTATTAAAATAGTTGATGTAAGAATTAAAAGAGCTGACCTTCCGCAAGCAAACAGTGATGCAATTTTTAGACGAATGCAGACTGAAAGAGAGAGGGAAGCTAAAGAATTTAGAGCTAAAGGCGCAGAGATGGCAGTTACAATAACATCTACTGCTGATAAAGAAGTAACTGTAATATTGGCAGATGCTCAAAAAAAATCAGAGATAATGAAAGGTGAAGGTGATGGTCAAAGAAATAAAATATTTGCCAATGCTTTTGGGCAAGACCCAGAGTTTTTTGCTTTTTATAGAGCCATGCAAGCTTATGAAAAAGCTCTTATTGGAGGAGAGACATCTCTAATTTTATCTCCAGACAGTGAATTTTTTAAGTTCTTCGGAAATATAAAACCTAAAACGAATTAAATTTTACATGAGAGAATTGATCATAGCATTTGGTCTATTCTTGTTTATAGAAGGTATAATCTATGCCATATTTCCATCAAAAATGAAAAATATGCTAAAAAAAATTGAACTAATTAAAGACAATCAATTGAGAATTGGAGGATTAGTTTTTGCAATTATAGGGTTTATTATAATTTATTACATGAAGTATTAATATGACAAAAATTAAAACATTTTTTTTTACTATAATAATTTCTTTAAATTTAACTTCTATTTTATCCTCACAAAGTATACCAGGGTCATTTGCTGACTTGGCTGAAAAACTTATGCCGTCAGTAGTTAATATTTCAACTACACAAACAGTGGTAACCAGAAGTAATCCTTTTCCTAATTTCCAATTTCCTCCTGGTTCTCCATTTGAAGATATGTTTAAAGAATTTGGTACTCCCCAAGAGAGAAAATCAGCAGCTCTTGGTTCAGGATTTATTATAGACGCAAAAGGAATTGTAGTTACAAATAATCATGTGATAGACGGTGCAGATGATATAATTGTTAGGGTTGATGGGGATAAAGAATATAAAGCTAAAGTAATTGGTGCAGATCCACTTTCAGATATTGCAGTTTTACAATTAGAGACTAGTGAAAGGTTTTTACCAGTTAAATTTGGTGACTCTGATAAAGCTAGAATAGGTGATTGGGTTATAGCTATAGGAAATCCATTTGGCTTAGGTGGAACGGTTACTTCAGGAATCATTTCTGCAAGAAATCGATCCATTGGTCTATCAAGATATGAAGATTATATTCAAACAGATGCTTCAATAAATACTGGTAACTCCGGTGGTCCACTATTTGATATGAATGGAGATGTTATTGGAATAAACACAGCAATCCTTGGAAGAAATGGTTCTATAGGAATAGGTTTTTCAATTCCATCAAATAGTGCAAAAATTGTAATAGATCAATTAATAGAATTTGGTGAAACTAAGAGAGGTTGGCTAGGTGTTAGAATTCAAGATGTTACAAAAGAAATAGCTGAAGTTGAAAAGTTAGATAAACCCAGAGGAGCTTTAGTTGCAAGTGTAGCTGAAAATAGTCCTTCTGATAAAGCAGGTGTAAAAGCAGGTGATATAATATTAGAATTTAATGGTGAAAAAATTAATGAAATGAAACAATTACCAATAATTGTTGCAAGAACTGAAGTTGGTAAAAAAGTAAAAGTAAAAATCTGGAGAAATAAAAAAGAAATTATTAAAAATATAGTTCTTGGAAGATTGGAAACATCTGAGGATTTTAAAGTTGCCGAGAAAGCTGAACTGCCTAAGGAGTCAGGAATTGAAAACTTAAAAATATCTGTTAGAGAGCTTACAAATGAGGATATTAAAGATAGAAATTTACCAAATCAAACTACTGGATTAGTTATTACGAAAATTGATAATGATAGTCCATTGATAAATTCATTAGAGGTCAACAGTATTATCTTAGAAGCACAGAAGAAAAAAATTAAAAATATTAATGATTTAAATCAAGCTGTTAAAAAAGTTTTAAATAGTAGTCAAAAAACAATTTTATTAGTAATTTATAATAGTGAAAATCAAAGAAGATACATTGGAATTAAGTTAGATTAATGTATGGATTTTAAATCCAAAATTTTTTTAATCTATGGACCTACAGCATCTGGAAAATCAAAATTTGCAATTGAATTAGCAAAAAAAATTAACGGAGAAATAATTAATGCCGACAGTATGCAAATTTATAAAGAACTTAAAATTTTATCAGCCAGACCCTTCCAAAAAGATTATCAAAATATAAAACATCATTTGTATGGTTATCAAAGCGTAAAAAAAAATTTTTCTACTGGTGATTGGTTACTACTTGCTAATCAAAAAATTTTAGAATTAAAAAAAAGAAAAAAGGTTCCAATTCTAGTTGGTGGTACTGGTTTATACTTTAAAGCTTTAACAGAAGGTCTTGTCAATATTCCAAAAATTCCAAAAAAATTCAGAGAAAAAGTAAGAGCTTTACATTTTAAGCTTGGAGCAAAGAAATTTTTTTCTGAATTGAAAAAAATTGATCCTTTAGTTGTAAATCAAATAAATCTCTCTGATACTCAAAGATCTATCCGTGCATACGAGGTGAAAATGTTTACAAAAAAATCAATTTATGACTGGTTTAAAAATACAAGATCAAATTATGAAAAGAGCGACTTCTATAAAATATATATAGATTTTCCAAGAAAAGAGCTTTTAGACAGAATTAATCAAAGAGCTAAAGAAATGATAAAAAAAGGGGCTATTCAGGAGGTAAAAAGATTTAATATTTCTAAAGTTGCTAAGGATAAAAGTGCTAATAAAGCCATAGGAATTAGTGAGATAAAAGAATATTTGCATAAAAAAATTGAAATTGCTGAACTTATTGAAAAAATATCAATAAAGACAAGGCAATATGCCAAAAGACAAAATACTTGGGCAAGAGGAAACATGTCGGATTGGAACAAAATTAACCCAAATGCCCTAAAAAAATTTTTAAAAAAATTTTAGATATTTCTCACTTAGCCTTGACCAATCAGCACAACTTCAGCTAGATTGCATTAATGTCTAAATTATACTCAGGAGCCGAAATTGTATTTAAATGTCTTGAAGATCAAGGTGTTGAATTTATTTTTGGATATCCAGGAGGAGCAGTTTTACCAATTTATGATGAATTAAAAAATCATTCATCTATAAAACATATTTTAGTTAGACATGAGCAAGGAGCTGGCCATGCTGCAGAGGGGTATGCAAGATCTTCAGGAAAACCAGGTGTTGTTTTAGTCACATCAGGTCCAGGTGCAACTAATGTTGTCACTGCTTTAACAGATGCTTACATGGACTCAGTTCCTTTAGTTTGTATTTCAGGACAAGTTCCAACTCATTTGATCGGAACCGATGCATTTCAAGAATGTGATACTACAGGAATAACTAGACCATGTACAAAACATAACTGGCTAGTAAAAGATATAAAAGATTTATCAAAAATTTTACATGAGGCCTTTAAAGTAGCAACAACAGGAAGACCAGGACCAGTATTAGTTGATATTCCTAAGGATATTCAATTTGCTAAAACAAATTACTCAAAACCAAAAAAGGAAAAAAAATTTAATGGCAAATCTCATAATAAATTTAGTCAAAATGAAATAGATGAATTAGTAAGTTTAATTTCTAAGTCAAAAAAACCTGTAATTTATTCGGGAGGGGGAGTTATAAACTCAGGTCCAGAGGCAAGCAAAACGTTAAGAGAATTTGTTAGATTAATTGGTTTTCCAATTACGTCAACTCTACAGGGACTTGGTGCATTTCCTGGTGATGACAATCAGTTTATAGGAATGTTGGGAATGCATGGAACTTATGAAGCTAACAACGCTATGCACGACTGTGATTTATTAATTAATATTGGAGCACGATTTGATGACAGAATAACTGGTAAGATAGATGAATTTTCACCTAAATCAAAAAAAGTTCATATCGACATTGACCCTTCATCTATAAATAAAATAATCAAAGTAGATTTAGCAATAGTTGGAGATGTTAATGAAGTAATTAAAGCAACTATTCAAAACATAAATAAAAAACAAAATGGTTTGAAAGATTCTAACAATCAAAGAATATCAAAATGGTGGGAGCAAATACAAAAATGGAGAACTAAAAACTCTTTAGGTTTCATTAATAGCGATAAAACAATTAAACCCCAACACGCTGTTCAAAGATTATATGAATTAACAAAAAATCAAGACACTTTTGTAACTACTGAAGTTGGCCAACATCAAATGTGGGCTGCACAACATTATAAATTCAACAAACCTAATAGATGGATGACATCGGGTGGTCTTGGAACTATGGGTTATGGCCTTCCTGCTGCTATAGGTGTTCAAATAGCTCATCCAAACAAACTTGTAGTTGATATAGCCGGTGAAGCATCGATTTTAATGACTATGCAAGAGATGTCTACAGCCGTTCAATACAACTTACCTATAAAGATTTTTATTCTTAATAATCAATACATGGGAATGGTAAGACAATGGCAAGAATTACTTCATGAAAAAAATTATTCTGAGAGTTATTCAGAAGCTTTACCTGATTTTGTAAAATTAGCAGAAGCTTATGGCTGCAAAGGTATTATAGCTCAAAATCCTGATGAATTAGATGCTAAGATAAAAGAAATGGTGGATCATAATGGACCTGTAATATTTGATTGTCACGTTGATCCAAATGAAAACTGTTTTCCAATGATACCCTCAGGTAAGCCTCATAACCAAATGATATTGGGACCCAATGATAAAGAAGAAAACAAAATAACAGGAAAAGGTAAGGCGTTAGTTTAATGGCAAAACCTAAATCAGCTTATAGTATTCCAACTAAGACAGGCAAACTAGATACTCATATATTTGTTGTATGGGTAGATAACGAAGCTGGTGTATTAGCTAGAGTTGTTGGTTTATTTTCTGGGAGAGGATACAATATTGAATCTTTGGCGGTAGCTGAAGTTGATCAAACAAAAAATATTTCTCGAATAACTATTGTTACAACTGGGACACCACAAGTTATTGATCAAATAAAATTACAACTAAAAAAAATTAGTTCCTGTTCATAAAGTAGCTGATTTTAAAAGAGAGGATAAAAAAGTGATTTTTAAAGAAATGGCATTACTTAAAGTTGTTGGAAACAAAAAAAAGATAGAAAAATGTCTTAAAGCTTGTAAAAGCTTTAATCCTGTAATTTTAGATAAAACAAAGCTATCTATCGTAATTCAGGTAACAGCTTTGAGAAGAGAGATTGATAAAATGAGTAAAAAATTAAAACCTTTAGGTCTTACAAGCACTTCAAGAACAGGAGCAATAGCAATGACAAGAGGGGCAGAAATTTTCAAATAAATTAAACAGGGAGAATAAAAAATGAAAATGTTTTATGAAAAAGATACAAATGTAAATTTAATTAAAGATAAAAAAATTGCAATTTTTGGCTATGGCAGTCAAGGACATGCACATGCATTAAACTTAAAGGATAGCGGAGTAAAAGATGTTGTTGTTGCTTTAAGAGAAGGCTCATCAAGTATTCCAAAGGCAGAGTCAAAAGGATTAAAAGTTATGAATTTATCTGATGCAGCGGAATGGGCCGATGTAGTGATGATTTTGACTCCAGATGAATTACAAGCTGAAATTTACAAAAATCATATTGATCAAAGAATTAGACCAGGAACAAGTATTGCATTTGCTCATGGTTTAAATGTTCATTATGATTTAATCAAAGCTAGAAAAGATTTAGATGTTTTTATGGTTGCACCTAAAGGACCTGGTCATTTAGTTAGAAGTGAGTACGAAAAAGGTGGAGGTGTTCCTTGTTTATTTGCGGTACATCAAGATGGTTCAGGTAAAGCAAGAGATTTAGCAATGTCATATGCTTCTGCTGTTGGAGGTGGAAGATCTGGAATTATTGAAACTACTTTTAAAGATGAAGTTGAAACAGATTTATTTGGTGAACAAACCGTACTTTGTGGAGGGCTTGTTGAATTAATTAAAAACGGTTATGAAACATTAGTCGAAGCTGGGTATGAGCCTGAAATGGCATACTTTGAAACTGTTCATGAAGTAAAACTAATCGTTGATTTAATTTATGAAGGTGGAATAGCAAATATGAACTACTCTATTTCAAATACTGCAGAGTATGGAGAGTATCAATCTGGTCCAAGAATTATAAATAAAGCAGATACTAAAAAAAGAATGAAAGAAGTTTTAGACGATATTCAATCTGGTAAATTTACGAAAGAATGGATGGACGAATGTAAAAATGGTCAAAAAAACTTTCTTGCAACTCGAGCGAAATTAGCTGAGCACCCTGTTGAAAAGGTTGGAGCGAATTTGAGGGCTATGATGCCTTGGATAGGTAAAAAGAAATTAGTAGATAGTGATAAGAAGTAAATTTTTGTTCCATATTGGGGCAAATCAGCTATTTTATTTTGCAATCTAAACGAGAGGTTGTATATTTTCTTAAATAAAATTTGAATATGCCTGAAAAAGATAAAGTATATATTTTTGATACCACAATGCGAGATGGTGAGCAATCACCTGGCGCTTCAATGAGTGTTGAGGAAAAAATTCAAATTTCCAGAGTGTTTGATGAAATGGGCATTGATATTATTGAGGCTGGTTTTCCAATATCCTCTCCTGGAGATTTTGAGGCAGTAAGTGCAATTAGTAAAAGTGTAAAAAATTCTATTCCTTGTGGATTAGCTCGAGCTACTAAAAAAGATATAGATGCATGCCATGAGTCATTAAAGTTTGCAAAAAGATTCCGAATTCATACTTTTATATCAACAAGTCCTGTTCACATGAAACACAAATTGAATATGACTAATGAACAGGTTTTAGATGCGATTAAAGAAAGTGTTACGTATGCTAGAAAGTTTACCGATGATGTTGAATGGTCTTGCGAAGATGGCACAAGAACAAATTTAGATTTTATGTACAAGACTATTGAACTTGCAATAAATAGTGGAGCCACTACTATCAATATTCCTGATACTGTAGGTTATTCTATCCCAGAGGAATTCGCTAGAACAATAAAACTTATTAAAAATAATGTTCCAAATATTGATAAAGCAATTATTTCTGCGCATTGTCATAATGATTTAGGTCTAGCTGTTGCAAATGCGTTATCAGGTTTGTCTGCTGGTGTGAGACAAATCGAATGCACAATTAATGGTATAGGTGAGAGAGCAGGTAATGCTGCTTTAGAGGAAATTGTAATGGCAATTAAAACAAGAGATGATTTACTACCATTTGAAACTGGAATTAAAACAGAATTAATAAGTAAAGCTTCCAAAATTGTATCAAATGCAACCGGATTTCCAGTTCAATTTAATAAAGCGATTGTTGGTAAAAATGCTTTTGCCCATGAGTCAGGCATTCATCAAGATGGCATGCTTAAAAATAGAGAAACCTATGAGATAATGACACCTGAGAGTGTCGGAGTAAAAAAAACATCTTTAGTAATGGGTAAACACTCTGGACGACATGCTTTTAAAGATAAGTTGAGTGACTTAGGTTACACAGATGTTACAGACGATGTTGTTCAAGCTGCGTTTGGTAAATTTAAAATTTTAGCTGACAAGAAGAAACATATCTATGACGAAGATATAGTTGCACTCGTAGATGATAGTTTAATAATAGATAATAAAATTAATGCTATAAACTTAAAATCATTAAAAGTTTTTGCAGGGACAGGGGAACCTCAACGAGCTGATATGACACTTGATGTTTTTGGTGAAATCAAACAAACCTCTCAGACAGGAGATGGTCCAGTAGATGCAATTTTTAAATGTATAAAAGATTTATATCCACATGATGTTAAATTGTCATTGTATCAAGTTCATGCAGTAACAGAGGGGACAGATGCGCAGGCAACAGTGAGTGTAAAAATTGAGGAAAATGACAGGACTACAGTTGGACAATCTGCTGATACAGATACCTTAGTAGCCTCAGCAAACGCATATCTTAATGCATTAAATAAGATGTTAATTAAAAGAGAAAAAAAATCTCTTTATAAAAATATTGAACCAAAAAAAATTAAGGGAGGAGTATAATGGGTATATTTAGTAAAATAAAAAATGTATGGAGCCAAGACATGGCAATTGATCTCGGTACTGCTAACACTCTAGTCGTGGTAAAAGGCCAGGGAGTAGTTTTAAATGAACCATCTGTTGTTGCTATTGTTGAAAACGGTGGAAAAAAAAATGTATTGGCAGTAGGTGATGAGGCAAAAACAATGCTGGGCAGAACTCCTGGAAATATTAGTGCAATTAGACCTTTGAGAGATGGGGTGATTGCTGATTTTATTGTTACAGAGGAAATGATAAAACACTTTATTAAAAAAGTTCATAAAGGAAGTACATTTGCTAATCCAAGAATATTGATTTGTGTTCCGACTGGATCTACCCCAGTTGAGCGTAAAGCTATTCAAGACAGTGCTTTAGCAGCGGGTGCTAGAAGAGTTCAATTAATAGAAGAACCAATAGCTGCTGCAATTGGTGCTGGCCTTCCAATATCTGAAGCGACGGGATCAATGGTTGTAGATATCGGCGGCGGTACTAGTGAAATCGCTGTAATGTCTCTTGGTGGCCTTGTGTATTCTAAATCTTTGAGGGTTGCAGGTGACGCTATGGATGGAGCGATGGTTAACTACATGAGAAAAGAATATAACTTAATGATTGGTGATAGTACTGCAGAAAAAATTAAAAAAGAAATTGGAACTGCGATACCTTCGAATAATAATACATATGCAGTAAAAGGAAGAGACCTTAGGTCTGGAACTCCAAAAGAAGTTAATATAACTGAAGAGGATACAGCCGAGGCATTAAATGAAATTCTTCGAGATATGGTAAATGGAATTAAGGACGCTTTAGAAAATACTCCTCCAGAATTATCTGCTGATCTTGTCGACATGGGATTAGTTTTAACAGGTGGTGGTGCTTTGTTGAAAAATATCGATAAAAGATTCTCTAAAGAAACGGGTTTACCAGTTCACATTGCCGACGATCCTTTATCTTGTGTTGCTGTTGGTACAGGTAAAGCTTTAGATCAGGAGGAAACATTCTCGACTATGCTTACTGAGTATTAAAACACGATGAGCGTAGGTAGCAGGGACGACTTTGTTATAGCAATCAGATCTGCTTTTTTAAAAAAGGGAACAAAACAAAAATTTTCTTTATTATCTTTAATCATTCTATCAATTATTATTATTATACTCAGTAATTATAATTTTAAGATAATTAATTACATTAAATCAGGTGTAAATGAGTTTATATATAGAGGTTCATATGTGATTTCAGCACCTGAAAAAATCAGTGAAAGATTAAGTAATCAAATTAAAGATCATTTAGAAATCTATTCCGAAACAACAAATAATGAAAAAGAATTAAATGAATTAAGATCCAGAGATTTATCACTTAGTATTTTAGAATTTGAAAATAGAAAATTAAAAGAACAGTTAGATGATTACCTTGTTTCAAATAAATTGATTTTTGCTAAAATAATAATTGATAATAATAGCCCTTACCTGAGATCATTCATTATCAATAAAGGATCAAAAGATGGAATTAAAATGGGAATGGTAGTCTTGGATCAAAATTACTTGGTTGGTAAAGTCATTGAAGTAAATTATGCAACTTCAAGAGTTTTGATGTTGTCAGATATAAATTCTAATGTACCAATTACAATATCTCCAGGCAATTTACAGGCTATAGCAACAGGTAATGGCCAATACTATGCTAACATAAATTATTTAAAAAAATCTCACTTCAAAAAAATAAACTCAGACTCTATCGCTTATACTTCTGGCACAGCTGGAGTTTTAAAAAGTGGAATTCCAGTTGGCAAAATTATAACTATAGAAAAAGAAGATTCTCAACAAATGATGATTGAGTTTTTTAGCGACTTTACTCAACTTCAATATGTTTCAGTAACATCGTTTGATAGTATTAATCAAAGCGAATTAGAAAATGAATCAAAAAAGACTGATAGTAATACAAATGGTTTATCAGAAAATTTAACACAGATTCAACCAAATGATAAATTAAACATTCTATTGAAAGAAAAAGAAATTAATGAGGAGATAAGAAAAAAAATTGAATTAGAAAATAATGAATTAAAAGACCAAATTTCTGAAATTCAAAAGACTCTATTTAAAAACGAAAAAATTCTTGATGACCAAAAAAAAATTATTCAATCATTTAAAATCGACCAAGAGGAACTGGAATTTCTTAAATTAAATCTAGAGTTCGGTCTTAAGTGTCAAAAAAAACAAAAATTATTTTCTAATAAAGGTTTTGAGGTAGGCACACCAGAATATAAAAAATGTGTTTTAAACAGAGGCATAGCTACAAATGAATAAATTTCAAGACAACACTTTTGTTACAAGCCTTTTTAAATCGATTCCCATATTGGTACTTTTTATTTCAGTCTTTAATGAATTTGATGCAAATTATTTCCAAATTGAGTATTTATCATTCAATTTTTCATATATCTTAATCTTTTTTTGCACACTTAAAAATATTGATCATTTTGGATATGGATTAATTTTTTGTGCTGGTATAATAAACGATGTCGTTACCGGACTCCCTTTGGGAATTTCAAGCCTCTCTTTTATGCTTATTTGTGTAGCCACATCTTACTTTAGAAGTATAACATTAAGACCAACTCTAATTAGAGATTGGATGTTTTTTTTAATCACAATATCGCTAGTAAATTCTATCAAGTTTATGATTTTATCTTATATTTTTGGTTCTTTAATAAATTACAAATATCTTTTGGTTAATAATTTTACTACATTTTTATTATTCTTCTTCTTTTCTTTTATTTTTAACTTTTATTTTGAAAAATTTTTTGGGAAATCAGATGTTTAATCAAAGTGATAATGTTACAAAGGTCAATTTAATAAATAGAAGATTATTTATTATTTCAGCGGCTAAAATAGTTATTTTCTTTGGTTTAACTGCGAGATTGTTTTCATTGCAAGTAAAAGAAAAAAATAAATATTTAACTCTCTCAGATAAAAATAGAATTAGAGAATGGAAGTTGCCACCAGTTAGAGGAGAATTTCAAGATTATTTTGGTAATGTTATTGCTGGAAACAATGAAGTTTATCAACTTCATATGATACCTGAGGAGATAGAGGATTTTAGATATGTAGTTCTGAGAATTAAACAAATATTAGACTTATCTGAAAAAGATTTTCAAAAAATTATAAAAAAAAAGAAAGAAGTTAAGCCATGGGAAACGATCATTATATCTGATAATTTAAATTGGGAACAATTTTCTAAAGTAAATAGTTATCTCTATGATCTAACAGGTGTAAAATCTGTACTTTCTGTATCAAGAATTTATCCATATAAAGAAAATTATACACATGTTCTTGGATATGTAAGTCAGGCTAACGAGGAGGATATTTATAGCAATGAAGTAATTAAAGAAAAGTTTGTACCTGGAATAAGAGTTGGAAAAATTGGATTAGAAAAGACTTTTGAAAAGCAATTGTTAGGAGATAATGATATTCAAAGATTTGAAGTTAATGCTTACGGACGAAGAATTAGCCAACTTGAGTATCAAAAAGGCTCTAAAGGTAAAAATTTTAGGTTAACTATTGATACCGAGATACAACAGCTGTGCAATGAATTACTAAAAGACAAAGCAGGTTCAATATGTGTAATGGATATTTTTTCCGGAGAGATTGTTGCAATGCATTCTTCACCATCATTTGATCCAAATTTATTTTTGTTTGGAATAAATAAAGATGATTGGCAATTAATCCGAAATAACCCAATGAAACCATTGGTAAATAAAACTTTACAGGGAAACTATTCACCAGGGTCAACTATTAAGCCAATAGTAGCTCTATCTGCTCTAGAGAATGGGATAGTTAATACAAATTTTACTGTTCATTGTACTGGTAAAACAGAAATGTATGGACAAACTTATCACTGTTGGAAAAAAAAGGGCCATGGATTCGTAAGTTTAAGAAATGCAATGAAACAATCTTGTGATAGTTACTTTTATGAGATAGCACGTAGATTAGGGGTGGATAAGCTAAGTGAAACAGCAAAAAAATTTGGTTTAGGAGAAAAAGTCTTTGGTGATCTTTTTAGTATCGAAAAAAAAGGTCTCATACCGAATACTCAATGGAAAAAAAATGCACTAGGAAAAGGATGGCTATTAGGCGAAACTATAATAACTGGAATAGGTCAAGGCTATATTCAGACAACACCAATACAATTATGTTTAATGACAGCTCAAATTGCAAATGGTGGTTATAAAATATATCCAAAAATAGTAGTTGATGAAGAAACAAAAGTACAAGAGATTGATAAATTCAAACCACTATTTAATAAATCAAAAAATATCAGAATAGTCCAAGATGCAATGTTTGGATCTACAAATGAGGTAATGGGAACATCTTATCGTTCAAGAATTAATAATCCGAAATATCAATTTGCTGGTAAAACTGGGACAGCTCAAGTTAAAAAAATTACTGAGAGAGATAGAGAGTTAGATTTGAAAACTTTTGAAATACCCTACGAGGAGAGAGATCATGCTTTATATGTAGCTTTTGGTCCGTACAAACATCCAAGGTATGCTTTAAGTATCATAGTTGAGCATGGAGGAAATGGAAGTACTACAGCAGCCCCAATGGCAAAAAAACTTTTTAAACTTGTTATCGATAGACATAAAAAAAGAGAACAATACAATAATAAAAGATATTTAGATATTTAGACATGATTAGAAATAATTATTCAAGCAATCCAACGTGGTTTCAAAAGATAAAGAACTATGATTACGTTTTAGTTATGTGTATTTTAATGATAGGAATTGCAAGTATTTTTACAATGTACTCTACTGATGGAGGACAAATTTTGTATCATACCAAAAGTCACTTCTTAAAATTTTCAATTTTTTTTCCAATGATGATAATCTTGTCATTTATAAATATAAAATTTTGGCATTCATCGAGTTATTTGTTTTATTTAGTAGTTTTAGGTTTGTTATTTTGGGTTGCTTTATATGGAGTAAAAGCTTCGGGATCAAAAAGATGGATTGATCTATATTTTTTAAATTTGCAACCATCAGAGCTAATGAAAATTGGAATTATTTTGTGTCTAGCAAGATATTTTCATAGAGTTCGAACAGATAAAATAAATAGTTTTGCTACTATTTTAATAACATTGACAATTATAATTGTACCAACAATTTTGGTAATTACCCAACCAGATCTAGGAACATCTGTTTTAATTTCATTAACTGGTTTAATAATTTTATGGTTTTCTGGATTAAAGATAAAGTATTTTTTTTACTCATTTATAATATTTTTAATTTCATTACCTTTCGTTATTTCATTTTTAAAACCTTACCAGAAATTAAGAATATTAACTTTTTTAGATCCTGATAGAGATCCATTAGGATCAGGGTATCAAATTATTCAGTCAAAAATTGCTGTGGGTTCAGGGGGCTTAACTGGTAAAGGTTTTTTAAAAGGTACTCAAAGCTATTTAGACTTTCTTCCTGAAAAACATACAGATTTTATCTTTACTCTTTTTTCAGAGGAGTTTGGTTTTATTGGATCAATGTTACTTTTGATTATTTATGCTATTATAATTTTTAGGATAATAAGAATTGGTATGTCTTCACGAAGTTTTTTTTCAAGGCTTTATTGTTTCGGTTTTGGATTTGCAATATTCCTCTATGTTGCAACGAACATGTCAATGGTACTAGGTTTGCTGCCCATAGTTGGCTCTCCTTTACCGCTTATGTCATATGGTGGATCTTCCTTGTTAGCAACCATGATAGGTTTCTCAATAGTTTTAAGTGCTAAAGTAAATAATAACCAAGTAATTTCATAAAATTAAAAAAAGTATAATTTGTCGCTTAATTAATCTTAAATTAAAATTGTATAATAATTTTATGAATAAAAAACTTAAGGTTGGAATAATAGGTTCAGGAATTCAAGGTATATCTAATGCATTATTTTTACAAAAAAAAGGATTTGATGTAATTGTTTTTGACAGGAATGATCCAGGTAGTCCAGCTGCATCCTATGGAAATGCTGGTCATTTTTCTCCTTATGCATCTTTATCATTAAATAGAACTGATATACTAGCTGATGTACCTGCTATGTTGTTAAGTTCTACTGGACCTTTAGCGCTAAAATGGAACTACGTTCCAAAAATGTTACCATGGTTTGTTAAATTTATTTTAAATACATCTAAAAAAAAAATGATGCATACAGCTAGGAATATGCATCAGATTTTAGATTTAGCCTTACCAGCTTACGATGAATTATTTGATGAAATTGATCTAGAGGGTTT
>CACNWU010000015.1 GCA_902624185.1 uncultured Pelagibacteraceae bacterium | reverse complement strand
CTCTTTGAACACCCTCTCTTGATACATCACCTCCCACTCTATCAGTTCTTCCAGAAATTTTGTCTATTTCATCTAAAAAAACAATTCCATTATTTTCAGTTGAAATTTTCGCAGTTTTTATGATTTCATCTTGTTCAATTAACTTATCTGACTCATCATTGATTAAAATTTCATGAGACTCTTTTACAGTCATTTTTTTCTTTTTATCTGGTTTACCCATTGATTTGCCTAACATCTCACCAATATTAATCATGCCAACATTTGCACCTGGCATACCTGGTATCTCAAATGAAGTATTATTACTTCCAGATTCTTTTACGGCTATTTCAATTTCATTATCATCTAAGTCACCATTTCTCAGTCTTTGTCTAAAACTTTCTCTTGTGGCGGCACTTGCTTTTTTTCCAACTAATGCATCCAAAACTTTTTCCTCAGCAAGTTTTTGTGCTTTTGTATAAACTTCTTTTCTTTTTTTAATTTTTTCCATTGAAATCGCAATTTCAATTAAATCTCTAACGATTTGTTCTACATCTCTACCCACGTAACCTACTTCAGTAAATCTAGTAGCCTCAACTTTCACAAATGGAGCTTCAGCTAATTTGGACAGTCTTCTTGAAATTTCGGTTTTCCCAACACCTGTTGGTCCTATCATAAGAATATTTTTAGGTAAAACTTCATTTTTCATTTCACCTTTTAAGGCTTGTCTTCTCCATCTATTTCTTAAAGCTACTGCAACAGCTTTTTTGGCTTTGTTTTGCCCAACAACAAATCGATCAAGCTCCGAAACAATTTCTCGTGGTGATAATGAGCTCACTAATGTTTCACTATCATTATTTTTTTTGTCTTTGGGAATTAGCGGAGTTACGTTAGATTTTTTCATTAAATTTTTTCAATCTTAATATTATTATTTGTAAAAACACATATTTCAGAAGCAACTTCAATTGCTTTTTTTGCAACATCTTCAGCACTCATATTTGTGCTCATCAAAACTTTTCCTGCGGCTAAAGCATAATTACCACCTGAACCAATTCCTATAACATCTCCTTCAGGTTCTAAAACATCTCCTGTCCCAGAAATAATATAACTATTTTCCTTGTCACCAATAGCCATTAGGGCCTCAAGTCTTCTCAAATATTTATCGGTTCGCCAATCTTTTGCAAGTTCAACGGCTGCTCTAGATAAATTTCCTGCATGTTTTTCAATCTTAGCTTCTAATCTCTCAAAAAGTGTTAGGGCATCAGCGGTAGATCCCGCAAATCCAGCCACAACATCTCTTTTTTCAATCTTTCTAACTTTTGATGCAGTGCTTTTTACTACTGTGTTGCCCATACTTACCTGACCATCACCAGCAACTACTACTTCATTGTTTTTTCTAACTAGCACAATTGTTGTCATAACTTATAAATGGATATTAAATTTGATAGTTCAAGACCAAGTTTAGTATTATTGCCATAATTCAATAATATATGTATACCTTTTTAAAATTATGAAACGTAAAGGTAAAATTAGTAGGAAAACAAAAGAGACCAGCATAAGTGTCGATTTAAATATTGATGGAAAAGGTAAATATAAAATTGACACAGGTATAGGTTTCCTTAACCACATGTTAGAGCAATTGTCTAAACATTCTTCAATTGACATGAGTATTAAAGCTAAGGGAGATACTCATATTGATCTCCATCACACTACTGAGGATACGGGAATAGCTGTTGGCGAAGCTCTTAAAAAAGCCCTGAAGAAATCTGTTGGGATAAGAAGATATGCTCATGCAATGATACCTATGGATGAAACTTTATCACGTGTTGCAATCGATATATCAAACAGACCATACTTAATTTGGAAAGTTAATTTAAAAGTTGAAAAACTTGGAGAGATGGATACAGAACTTTTTAAAGAGTGGTTTCAAGCTTTCTCCCAAGCAGCTGGAATTACTTTACACGTTGAAAATATCTATGGTGATAATAGTCACCACATTATTGAATCTTGTTTTAAAGGTTTAGCAAGATCTTTAAGAACTGCATTAGAAATAGATCCAAGGAATAAAAAAACAATTCCTTCTACAAAAGGTTCTTTATAAAATTAAATGAAGATCACAATTGTTGATTATAATTCGGGTAACATAAGCTCGGTGATAAACTCTTTTAAAGAAGTTGCTCAAGATAAAGTAAATATCGAAGTTACTTCAGATTTAAACAAGATTAAATCGAGTGATAAAGTGGTTTTACCAGGACAGGGCTCATTTAAAAGCTGTGTAGATGCTTTAAATAAAATTAATGGGCTTTCAGATACATTAAATGAATTTGCAATAATTAATAAAAAACCTCTTTTTGGAATTTGCGTTGGGTTACAAATGTTCGCTGATATTGGTTATGAAGAAACTGAAACAAAAGGATTGGGTTGGATTTCAGGAAAGGTTTCAAAAATTGATAATCAAAATGGTAAATTTAAACTTCCTCACATTGGTTGGAATCAAATCAACATTGTTAAAGAAAGTAAAATTTTTAAGGATATAAAAAATAATTCTCATATGTATTTTGTTCACAGTTATGAATTTATTCCAGGGGATAAAAATGTGATATCAGCAACAACTGATTATTCTTCAAATATTGTTTGCTCCGTTGAAAAAGAAAATATTTTTGGTACGCAATTCCACCCTGAAAAAAGCGATAAATTAGGACTAAAAATTTTGGAAAATTTTATAAAAATTTGAAAATGAAAATATTTCCAGCCATAGATATTAAAGATAAAAAATGCGTAAGACTAATCAAAGGGGATTTTGACAATAAAACTGAATATGAAATGTCTCCTGTTGAACAAGCAGGAAAATATAAGGATCATGGATTTAAAAATTTACATATAGTTGATTTAGATGGTGCTTTAACTGGGGAAACAGTAAATTTAGATATTATTCAAGATATAGTTGGTAAATTTAATTTAAAGATTGAGGTAGGTGGTGGTATCAGAAATCCTGAAAGTATTCAAAAATATATTGATGTTGGAGTTGAGAAAGTAATTTTAGGAAGTGCTGTCATTAAAGATAAGAATTTTTTAAAAGAAGCGTGTGAAAAATTTGTCGGTAAAATTGCTTTAGGTTTAGATGCTAAAGATGGGTATTTGTCAGTATCTGGATGGAGAGAAAACTCTAATCAGTTAGCGTTAGATTATTTAAAAGAAGTTAATGATTATGGTGTTAGTAGATTGATTTATACTGATATTAATAAAGATGGTATGAAACAAAGTCCAAATTTTGATGAAACATTAAAGGTTGCTGAGATATCAAATTGTCCTGTTATTATATCCGGTGGGGTTTCATCAATAGATGACATTAAAAAAGCGAAGAATTTAAAAAATGTTGAAGGTATAATAGTTGGTAAAGCCATTTATGATGGTGATATAAAATTAGAAGAGTTGGTTAAAGAAGATGCTTAAAAACAGAATAATTCCTTGTTTAGACGTAAAGAATGGTCGTGTTGTTAAAGGTATAAATTTTGTAGATCTTAAAGATGCAGGAGATCCTGTAGAGCAAGCAAAAATTTACAGTGATGGTGGGGCAGATGAAATTTGTTTTCTTGATATAACGGCATCTAATGAGAATAGAGATATTATTTACGATGTTGTAAAAAAAACATCAAAGAAATGTTTTGTTCCTTTGACTGTTGGAGGTGGTGTAAGAAGTGTTGAGGATATAAATAAGTTACTTAATTGTGGTGCAGACAAAGTTTCAATAAATACTACAGCTGTAGAAAATTCAAAAGTTGTTAGTGATAGTTCAAAAAAGTTTGGATCTCAATGCATTGTAGTTGCTATAGATGCAAAAAAAAATAATGATAAATGGGAAGTATTTACTCATGGAGGAAGAAATAATAGCGGTATTGATGCATTAGATTATGCGAAACAGATGGAAGATAATGGTGCAGGAGAATTATTAGTAACTTCTATGGATAGAGATGGAACACAAGCTGGATATGATATTGATCTAATAGCTAAAATCTCATCCTCAGTAAATATTCCAATAATTGCATCTGGTGGTGTTGGTAATTTAGACCACCTAGTTGATGGAATTAAGTTAGGAAAAGCTAGCGCAGTTTTAGCGGCTTCTATATTTCACTATGGAAAATATTCTGTAAAAGAAGCTAAGGATTATTTGGACTCAAAAGGAATACCTGTTAGAATTTAGTATGCTAAACACTTTAGAAAGTTTATTTAATCTCGCAAGAGAGCGAAAAAAAGCTCCTGTAAATGGATCTTATACAAATAAACTTCTCAGTGATAAGTCCTTGAGCAAAGAAAAAGTGTTAGAGGAAATAAATGAACTGATCGAAGCTGTTGAAAATAATTCAAACAAAATTCATGAAGCTGCAGATGTTTTTTATCATTTGGTAATGTATTTAGAGGCTAACGATGTAAAAATTGAAGATGTTATGGAGGAATTAAATAAAAGAAAAAAATGAGTTACGATGATAATAATATTTTTGCAAAAATTTTAAGAGGAGAAATTCCTTGTAAAAAAATCTATGAGGATAATTATGTGCTATCTTTTCATGATATAAATCCTCAAAAAAAAATACATGCACTGGTAATACCTAAAGGAAAATACATTGACCTTGACGATTTTAGTAAAAAAGCATCACCTGATGAGATGGTTGGACTATTAAAAGGGATAAATATTGTAGCAAGGATGCTTAACATATCAGTTGATACAGGCAAAGGTTACAGGGTATTAGCAAACATTAGTGAACATGGAGGCCAAGAAGTACCTCATTTACACTTTCATTTATTTGGAGGTGAAAGAGTTGGTAAAATGGTTGAGTGAATAAAAAAATTGAAAGAAATTATCTAGAGATAAATTCGTTAGCGGATTTGAACGACACAAATATTTCTCCAGAAGGTTATGCGATAGAACTTTTAAAACCAGCTGATTTTCAGATCAATAAGTTCTTTTATAAGACCATCGGTAAGAAACATCATTGGGTTGATCGTCTAACGTGGACAGAAAAACAATGGGCTGAATATACATCTAATGAAAAATTAAAAACTTATATTTTAAAAAATAGAAATGATTTAGCAGGATATTTTGAATTAATTATTCATCATGATGAAAATGAAGTAGAGATAGCTTATCTTGGTTTACTTGAAGAATATCAAAACAAAAAATTAGGTTCTTATCTTCTATCATCAGCAATAAAAAGTTCATTTTTAAATAATCCTCAGAGAGTATGGGTTCATACTTGCTCTTTAGACCATAAAAACGCGCTTAAAAATTATACTTCAAGAGGCATGAAGATCTTTAGGAAAGAAACAATAACAGTTTAATTAATTTTGTTTCGGTAAAATAAATAAATTTTTATCTAAATTTTGATTTTTAACCACTGAAGAAAGAAAAGTAATACTTAAATTTTGATAAATATCCAAAGTTTGCCATCCAATTAAATCATAGTTAATCATATTAAAAAAAATATTTATTTCATTATCATTTTCAAAGAAAGTAAAATTTATAAATTTATTTTCAATTACTCTTTTCTCTAAAGTTTTAATTTTATTAAGTAAATATTTTTTATCTAAAATTAAATCTAAAGGTGTTTTTTCTAATGGGTAAAGATAATAACTTGTCTTAGTTTTTATAACCAACGATTTACCATTTGAAACTAAAACTTTTTCATTTCCAGAGTGATAAATACAATAAATTTTTTTTTGGTATTCTATTGTACAATTTCCATTTTCAATTTTACCGTTAATATTCTGCTCAAAGTTAAAAGAAATATTATTGGTATTTGAAAGATTTTGAATTATTTTTTCTTTTATTTCTGCTGTTGTATCATCGGCTAATAAGATAAAAAAAAAAATTAATAAAAACTTTTTCATTATAGGACATCACGTTTTCCAACATGATTAGCTTTACTTACTATACCTTCATTTTCCATCATGTCGATTATTCTTGCAGCTCGATTATATCCAATTTGAAGTTTTCTTTGTAAAAAAGATGTAGAAGCTTTCCCTTCAGACTTTATGATTTCCACAGCTGATTGATATAATTCATCTTTCTCACCTTGATTTTTGGAGCTTTCATTCATTTCTTTTTCATCAGCAAAATTTAATATTTCATCTACATAATCAGGTTCTGCTTGTGATCTCAAAAAGTTATTAATTTTTTCTATTTCAATGTCGGCTACAAATGGGGCGTGAATTCTTATTATCTTATTAGCTGAGGACATATATAGCATGTCGCCTTTTCCTAATAATTGTTCTGCTCCTTGTTCACCTAATATAGTTCTACTATCAATTTTAGATGTCACTTGAAAAGATATTCGCGTTGGAAAGTTTGCTTTGATTGTGCCCGTAATTACATCGACACTAGGTCTTTGAGTAGCCATAATGATGTGAATGCCTGCAGCCCTTGCCATTTGAGACAGTTTTTGAATGTAGTTTTCAATCTCTTTACCAGCAACAAGCATAAGGTCAGACATTTCATCAACTACAACAACAATGTATGGCATTGGAAGTTTATGTTTCGCGTTATATCCATCAATATTCCTCACACCTTCTTTTGTCATTAATCTATATCTACTCTCCATTTCTTTAACTACCCATCCTAAAACTGAAGCTGCTTTTTTAGCCTCTGTAATTACAGGACATAGTAAATGTGGAACCCCTTCATATGTTGAAAGTTCCAACATTTTTGGATCAATTAATATAAACTTACATTTGTCAGGTGAATGTCTGTATAGAAGAGATAAAATTATTGTATTAATACAAACAGATTTTCCAGAACCAGTTGTTCCAGCAATTAGTAAGTGAGGCATTGATGTTAAATCACCAACAATAGGAGTTCCAGAAATATTTTTACCTAATGCAATCGGTAATTTCGTTTCTTTTTTTTTAAAATCAGAATTACTAAGAATTTCACTCAAATAAACGTTCTCCCTATAAGAATTTGGCAACTCGATACCAACGGTATTGCTTCCAGGAATAGTTGCAATACGAGCAGATTCTGAACTTGTATTTCTAGCTATATCATCTGAAAGATTTATTATTTTAGAAACTTTGACGCCAGCTGCTGGCTCGAATTCATTTAAAGTGACAACAGGACCGTGACTTACCTTTTTGATATTACCATTTACACCAAAGTCTAGAAGAATTTTTTCTAAAAATTTTGGATCACTATTCTCATTTTTATGAGAGATTTCCCTTTCTTTTTTGGTTGGAACTTTTAATAAATCAACTGATGGGAGTTCAAATTTAGATTTGTTAATTGGCATGTTAGTCTCTGATTTTATAAATGGTAAATCTTCTTGAATTAGGTTTTTAATTTCATCTTGAGGAATATATTCACTTATTATCTCATTTTTATTTGTATAATTTTTGGTATCGCCTTTAAAAATCAATCGAATTATTTTTTTTATAAATTCAATAAAATTTTTTAAATTGAAATTAATACTTGTGAAAAAAAGAGTTATTATTGATAAGATAAAAATATAATAGAAAACATTCTCATATTTTTTAATGATATCACTAAAAAGATTTTCATTAAAATAATTACCAATGAAACCTCCATTACCATTAACATGAAGCTTAAATGTGGTTTCATAATAAAAACTGAAAAATAAAGATCCAATTATTACATAAAGCACGATTAAAAATGTATTTTCTATTATTAATAAGATTTCCTTTCTTTTGAAAATATTAATACCTGTAAAGATATATGTAATTGGTACTAAGTATGCTATCAAACCAACCGATTGTAAAAAAAGATCTGACAAGTAACTTCCCTGGAATCCTAATATATTTTTTATTTCTGTATTTTCTGGAAATATAAAATTTGGGTCAGTAGGGGAGTAAGAAATTAAAGATAAAAAAAGTAAAATTCCTAAGCAAAAAATAAAGATGCCTATAATTTCTATTAATCTCTTAATAGTAAAAGCGAGTGCCAAATTAGCTAACTTTTTTATATCCATATAAGATGAATCAAATTAATCACTTTGTATCATCTAATTTTTATTGTTAAAATTAAAATTATTATGAAAGTTTCAATTCTAGGTAATGGCCTGACTAGTTTAACATTAGCAAATTTGTTGCTTAACCAGGGTGTTAGTGTTGATATTTTTTCAGATCAAAAATCTAGAAAAATCAACAAAATTCAAACTATTGGGATCTCAAAATCAAACGCAGAATTTTTCAATGATAAAATTTTAAATATTAAAAAACTTTTATGGAGTATTAATAAAATAGAAATTTATGATGAAAAATTTAAAAATGAAAAATTACTAAATTTTGAAAATAATGGTAAACAACTTTTTTCAGTAATAAGAAATTGTGATTTATACAATAGTTTACTTTCAAATCTTAAAAAAAATAGATTAATTAAATTCAAAAAGAAACTAAAGGCCAGTAATTTTAATAAAAACAATTTTGATCTAATTTTTAATTGTGATCCAAATAATTTTATTTCAAAAAAATTTTTTTATAAAAAAATTCAAAAAAATTATAATAGCTTTGCTCATGTAAGTTCTTTTTCTCACAAAAAGTTTTCTAATAATAATACTGCTGGTCAAATTTTTACAACAAATGGCCCATTGGCCTTTTTGCCCATTTCACCTACTGAGACATCAGTTGTTTATTCTGCTAGAGGTAAAAAAAATATCGATCTTAAAAATTTGATAAAAAAATACAATACTAGATATAAGATTATAAAAATAAACAAATTTATAAGCTTTGAATTAAAATCATCTAACCTAAGATCTTACTATCATAAAAACATCATAGCTTTTGGAGACATGTTACACAGGTTACACCCTCTTGCTGGACAAGGCTTCAATATGACAATCAGAGATATCAAAGAAATATGTAGTCTAATTGAATTTAAAAAAGCTCATGGCTTACTTTTAGATTCTTCAATATGCTCTGACTTTGAAAAAAATACTAAAAATAAAAATTATCTTTTTTCAAGTGGAATTGATTTTATTTATGAATTTTTTAATCATGAGAATAAAATAAACAATAATACTTTTAATAATTCCCTAAAATTATTTGGTAAAAATCAAATCGTAAGTAAAATTTTTACAAAATTGGCTGATGATGGCTTAATGATTTAATTTTTATTGAATTGTTGTATTGTTGTATTGATCAAAAGAATAAGTTGTCAATATTTCAGCAATTTTTGTCTTTCTCATGTCTAGACTTTTTGCTTCTAATAATACTTGTTTTTCTTCAATTGTGAACGGAGAGGCCATTGCTAAAGCATTAATAGTTTCATCTAAGCTTTGTTTTTCAAGAGCTTTCCAATTTATAATGAAACCTCTTTTTTCAAAAAGTGATTTTAAATCTTTGAAAATTAATTCTAAATCTGAAAATTTAATATTTTCTTTTTTATTTTCGAGATCGTCGTAATAATTTTCAAAGTTTACTTCGCACTCACGATACTTTTTATTAGATTGAATTTCATTTTTAATCTCAAATCTGATAATACCCTTCAACTCAATAATATATCTGGCATCATCTGTCTCTTTAAATGTTGTAATTTTGCCCATACATCCTATTTGATGAAGTTGTGGAGTATTTTTGTCATCATTTTCTCTGTTTTCTTTTGGTTGTATCATTCCCACAAGCTTATTAGTTTTCATACTGTCATTAATCATTTCAATATATCTAGGCTCAAAGATATTTAGTGGTACAGCAGTTCTAGGAAAAATTATAAAGTTACTAAGAGGAAAAACAGCAAGCTTTTTTGGTAAATCATCTTTTTTCATTATGAAATAAATATATCATATTTAATATTGCTTGAATTAAAAAAATTGACTAACTATAATGTTTTTTACAGGCGGGCATAGCTCAGTGGTAGAGCGTCTCGTTGCCAACGAGAAGGTCGAGGGTTCGACCCCCTTTGCCCGCTCCAAAAAAAATTATGAGTGACTTATTAAATAAAAAATGTGTTCCTTGCGAAGGTGGTGTAACACCTTTTGATTTATCTGAAATTCATAAATATCAGAAAAAAGTTGACGGTTGGCAAATAATTAAAAATTCTAAAGGAATTTATTTTTTAGAAAAAAATTTTAACTTTAATAATTTTCTTGAAAGCCAAAAATTTGTAAATGATGTTGGTAAAATTTCTGAAATAGAGGGACATCATCCAGATATAAATTTTGGTTGGGGCTATGCCAAAATCTCAATAACAACTCATGCAATCGAAGGTCTTTCTGAAAACGATTTTATATTAGCAGCAAAAATAGACAATTCTATTAATGTCTAAAATGTCTTGTTTTTGAAAAAATTAATATAGTTTCTGTCTCGTTGGCAAATTTTATAATTTCTTTATCTCGTATTGAGCCTTCCGGTTGAATTATTGCAGAGACACCCGATTGAACTAATTTTTCAAAACCATCAACGAAAGGGAAAAAAGCATCAGAAGCAGCAACTATATCATCTTTTGGATTTATGAATCTTTTCATTTTATCAATTGCTATTTGACAGCTATCAAGCCTACTTGGTTGTCCAGATCCAATACCTACTGTAGTTTCTTTATTTACTAGCACAATCGCATTCGATTTAACGTAACGGCAAATATTAAAGGCAAAAATTAAATTCTTCATCTGTTTTTTATTAGGTTTGGTTTTTGAAACTATTTTAAAATCTTTAAGATTAAATTTCATTTTATCTTCATTTTGAATTAGATAAGCTGTGTTAATTTGGCTTATTTTAAAATCTTCAACTAATGAAAAGTGACTTGAGTCAATTAGTCTTATATTTTTTTTTCTTTTCAGAATTTTAAGAGCATTTTTTTCAAATCCATTAGCAATTATAACTTCTAAAAATATTTTATTAAGTTCTAAAGCAAGTTTTTGGTTAATTTTAAAATTGCATGAAACGATTCCACCAAAAGCACTTATGGGGTCACAAGCTAAAGCTGATCTGTAGCATTTTAATTTATCTTTAATTATTGATACTCCACACGGATTAGCATGTTTAACTATTACGACACCGCTATTATATGGCAAAGATTTTGATATTGTTAAAGCAGCATAGATATCATTGAAGTTATTATAACTGAGTTGTTTTCCATGAAGTTGATTTAAATTTAATGCAGATTCTTTTGAATAAATTGCACTCATCTGATGAGGATTTTCTCCATATCTGAGGTTTTCAATTAAATTTGCATGAAAAACTTTCTTTTTTGGAAATGTATTTTTCGAAATTTTATTAAAATAATTTGAGATTATTGAATCGTAATAAGCAGTTTCAGCAAATGCATTTTTGGACAATTCTTCTCTAAATTTTAGAGTAGTTTGACCTTTGTACAACTTTAATTGTTTAATTAATTCATCATATTGATTAGTTGAGGTAATAATCGTTACGTCGTTATAATTTTTAGCAGCAGCCCTTACAAGGGTTGGTCCTCCAATATCGATATTTTCTATAATTTTTTTATGATTAGAATTAATCTTAACAGTATTTTCAAAAGGATAAAAATTAACAACTACTAAATCAATATTTTTAAAATTATTTTTTTTTAATTCTTTTTGATGTTTTTTATCATTTCTCTTGTTTAAAATTCCAGAGTGAATTTTCGGATGGAGAGTTTTTACTCTTCCTCCTAAAATTTCTTTAAAATTAGTAAAATCTGATACTTCTAAGCAATTATATTTTAATCTTTTTATTTCCTTATAAGTACCTCCAGAGCTAATGATTTCAATATTAAATTGTTTAAGGATTTTTATAAGTTTCTTTAAATCACTTTTGTCAGAAACAGAAATAAGTGCTCTTTGTATTTTTCCCATTATATTTTAATTAACTCCCATCTGATATCATTATTTTGTGAATTTAAAATTCCAGAAATAAAAATATTTTGATTTTCTGTATAAGAATTTTTCTTACCGAAATATAACCCATTATCAATATCAATTTTGTGGTTTTCACAACTAAATTTCCAACCTTCATCACCTAGTTCAATCATTATTGACTTATTATCTTGTGTTTTCATAACTTTTGATTCTGGATTTAAATGAAAACGAATTTCAAACTTAAGATTAGGAAGTATTTTTTTTCCTACAATTTTTTCAATTCCAACTAACTTATTATTTTCATGATAAAACTCAATTTCTCTCTCATAAATTAATTTATATTTTTTAAAATATCCATCATGAGCAGCGTTAATTTTCCAATAATTCTTATCATTTATAATTTTTTTTTTTATAATTCTTAAATTATTCTTTAATTCTAATTTATCATCCGAATTTTTTTTAAATCTTGTTGAAGAACAATCATCTACCACAAGCACATTGTGAACAGCAGAAGACTTTGATAGTTCATTTAGTTTTATAATTTTGTGATTGTAATATCCCGAATTAGTAAATATTTTTTTTCCATTTGAAGCAAACTCAAAGGAAAGTGTACCTGCTTGATATTCATTGGAAATCTTTTTTGGAGGTGGGGATCCCACATCCATGAATAAATGTATTTTCTTATTATGTAGAACTATATAATCACAATGTTCATAATTTTGATTTTTGAATGTATAGCCCAGTCTTTTGATATAATTGTCAAAATCTGAATTATTTGAAATATTATTTCCATTAAATAAAAGATCAATTTTTATATTTTTCCAGAAGAAAGCGTAAGATTGACCAAGATAAAATATATTTTCATCAATAAATTCTGGAATTAAAGATTGAGATTCTTTAAACCATTCTCTTATTAATATTAAGTACTTTAAATAAAATATTGATTGTTTAATGCTTCTTGATCTTGGAAAACCAAGATCATCAAGAGAAATTTTTAGTATTTTTTTTAATATTTCCAAACCTTTTGATGTGAAAATTTTGTCATTTTTAAATGACAATCCAACTAAAATAATTGCTGCTGATCCTATTATCTTGTCATAGTAAGTTTTTGAATTTTCTATCTGGTTTATTAAGTGCAGAGTTTGTTTTTGAATTAAGTGATTAAACTTAATCTTATAATCATCATTACTATTATTATAGGTTAATCTTGAATTAGATAACCAAGAAATTATACGTTTCGATGTGGTGTCAAATTCCCAGCTTTTTGTATTAAATTTTTTATTCAGCTTAATCCAGTTAGAAATTACTTTTTGAACGGAAGAATTTGAGGATTTTAAATCTAAACTTAAGATCCAAAAAAAATTATTAAGTTTATTTAATTGTTTTTGACTTAATTCTTTATTAGTCCAAACTTCATCTAACTTAAAATCATCAATATTAAATTTTTTATTTCTAACTTTAATTATTGATGATAATAAGTATGTACTTGGTTTATACTCAAAATTATCTTGGTATGTTTTTGATATTTTTTTGTCGTATAATATTGAATTTAGATATATTTTTCTAATTACATCAAGCATATAAGAAAAAGATTTTTAAAGACAATAAGTTTAAATTGACCTTAATAAATCAATATTTTTTTTGATATCCCCATTATTGCTTTTGAATACTGTAGTACCAGAAACTAAAATATTTGCTCCTGCCTCAATAGCTAATTTTGAATTTTCAAAGTTAATTCCACCGTCTATTTCAATATCAAAATTTAATTTTTTTTTGTCACGAATTTCTTTAAGCTCTCTAACCTTATTTAAAACTTCTGGCATAAATTTTTGCCCACCAAAACCTGGGTTTACACTCATAATTAAAACTAAATCTATTTGATCCAAAAAATTTTTTATTACTTCGGTTTTAGTCTCAGGATTTAATGATATACCAATTTTTTTTTTTAATACCTTAATTTTATTAATAGATTCTTGTAAGTTATCTGTTGCTTCAGGATGAATTGTTATTATATCAGCACCTGCGTCCGCATAGGCATGAATGTATTTATGAACTGGAGATATCATTAAATGAACGTCAAATTTTAATGAAGTATGTTTTCTCAAAGATTGAATTACAGGCGGCCCTATGGTTAAATTTGGTACATAATGGCCGTCCATAACATCTACGTGTATCATATCTGCCCCTCCTTCTTCTAACTTTTTAATTTCACTACCTAATTGGCTGAAATCTGCAGAGAGGATTGATGGTGAAATTTGTATTTTTTTCATTGATAACTATTTTAACTAGTATCAATTTTTAAAATTTAATTGAATTAAAAAATTGGTAAATTTGTCTCGAAATCTCACTTTCTAATGGAAAAGATAGCATACCCATTACAGAATAACCCAAAACCCATGGCATAAAGTAAAATCTTATCATGAAAAAAAACCAAGCAACATAGAGTGGAACCAGTGGCTGAATAATGAATGATGGGGTTAAAGGTTTAAAAATTTTTAGTAATGGATTGGTAAATTTGACAAATACTTTCATAAAAAAAAACTGAGAGTCCTCTTTTTGAAAAATATTCATTGCCACTCTTCCTATTAAAGTCCACATAATAACTCCCAAAATGTAGTCAATTATATAAACTAATGGATGTAGGTTAGCTGACATTTAAGATTTATATTGGAAAAAAGATTAAATTAAAAGGGGCGAAATTAATCGCCCCTTATAAATATTTTTTTATTGTTTACCAAGGATCGTTCTACCAGACGGCACACGAACCTCATCAACCATTTTTTGTGTAGCAGCATTTGGTGCTGAAGTAATTAAACTTACAACAACCATAGATACTAAGCTGACAGCTGAACCAAAGATACCAAACGTTAACTGCGTAATACCTAAGAATCCACTTCCGCCTGTTCTTACCCAAATTAGGTAACCAGCACCAGAAATTAATCCTAAAGCCATACCAGCTATAGCACCTTCTCTGTTAGCTCTCTTCCACCATACACCAAGTACAAGTGGGAAGAATAATCCAGACATCGCAAAGTCAAAAGCCCAGATTACTGAACCTAAGATACCTTGGATTTCCATTGCTGCAATAGTTGCTCCAGCAAAACCAATTACTACAAGTAAAACCCTTGCAACAACTAGTCGTTTTGCAGTTTCAGCTTTTGGATCAATGATCTTGTAGTACAAGTCATGTGATAAAGCGTTTGCAATTGCTAGAATCAAACCATCCGCTGTTGACATGGCAGCAGCCATACCCCCAGCAGCAACTAGACCTGAGATTACATATGGTAATCCAGCTATTTCTGGAGTTGCTAACACAACGGCTTTACCACCCATGAAAAACTCATTTAATTCAAGAGTTCCATTTCCGTTAAAGTCGCTTACAAACATTAAGTTTGCTTGGTTCCAGTTTTGATACCAATCTATCGCTTGAACTTCTGCAATTGATTTACCGATAATACCAGTTGGTAATGACGGATCAATCAATGACAATTTAGATAGAGTCGCTAACATTGGAGCAGAAGAATAAAGTAGGAAGATAAAGAATAATGACCAACCTACTGATTTTCTAGCTGCTTTTACGCTTGGAGTAGTGAAATATCTCATCATCACGTGAGGCAACGATGCTGTTCCCATCATCATCGCTAGTGCTAATGAAATAAATGCCCAAGGCGTAGCGTTAACTGCTGAGTGAGCCTTAGTTATTCCAGCTAAGCCTTTTGGCACCGCTGCAAGATTCTCTTTAGAATTTGCAACAAAACCAAATTGCTGTTCAAGTTCACCAATTCTAGCTACTTCATCAGCTAACATAAAGTGCGGGAAGAAACCTGCACCCATTTTGTTACTGATCCAGAATACTGGAAGTAAGTAAGCTATAATTAGTACAATGTATTGTGCAACCTGTGTCCAAGTTACTCCTCTCATACCACCTAACATTGAACATAGTAAGATACTTACTAATCCAACATAAACAGCGTATTGGAATGGAATATCGAGAGCAACAGATGCAATAGTACCTGTAGCGTTAATTTGTGCAGTCACATAAGTAAATGAAGCAACAGTTAAAACTATTACTGCAAGTAACCTAGCTAAATTACCACCGTATCTTGTACCAATAAAATCTGGAACTGTGTAACAGCCAAATTTTCTTAAGTATGGTGCTAATAAAGATGCAACTAATACATAACCACCAGTCCAACCAACAAGTAGTGCCATATATCCATAACCTTTAAAGTAAATACCACCTGCCATTGCAACAAACGAAGCACCAGACATCCAGTCTGCTGCAGTCGCCATTCCATTGAACACGGTAGGTACTTGTCTTCCAGCTACGTAATATGCATCTGCTTGCGCCGTACGTGATAGCCAACCGATTATTGCGTAGATGGCTACTGTGAAGGCTACGAAACAAATTCCTATTGTTTTCGCAGTCATACCCATCTGCTCGCAAATTGCCATAATGATTATGAAAGCTAAAAATCCACCTGTGTAGATTCCATAAACTTTAGGCAAGTTATCTATAAAATTACCTTTCATTAGTCATCCCCTCTTTCTGAAAAGCCAAATTCCTCATCGATTTTCTCTTGTCTGTTTGCAAACCAAAAAATTAGGATTACAAATATTCCAAGTGATCCCTGACAAGTGAACCAATAAGTCAGAGGATAACCAAACGGTCCTCCAACTTCGTTCATCTCAGCTCCAAAAAGAAAGATGCCAATTGAGAATAC
>CACNWU010000014.1 GCA_902624185.1 uncultured Pelagibacteraceae bacterium | reverse complement strand
AGGAAATAAAATGAAAATAAATAAAATAATATTGAGTTTTATTTCTGCAATCGCAATTTTATTATCAACTTCTGTTGTTTCATTTGCAAAAGTTGTTGGAGATAAAATTGTTCTAGGTGCTGCTATTTCACTAACTGGAAAATACTCATCAAATGGTGTTCACACTCAAAATGGATACAATTTAGCTGTTGAGAGAATCAATAGTATGGGTGGTGTAAAAGTTGGTGGAAAAACTTATAAGTTTGACATTATTTATTATGATGATGAATCAAACCCAAAAAGAGCCGCACAATTAGCAGAAAGATTAATCTCACAAGATGGTGTTGAGTTTATGCTTGGGCCATACAGTTCTGGTTTAACAAAAGCAATAGCACCTGTAACAGAAAAATATGGTGTCCCAATGGTTGAAGCTAATGGTGCTTCTAGATCGTTGTTTACCAAAGGTTACAAGTATCTATTTGCAGTTTTAGCACCAGCTAACTTATATCTTGATGTAGCTATTGAAACAGCTGTGGAACTAAATGGTGGAAAACCAGTTAGAATAGCACAAGCTTTTGAACAAGATGCATTTTCTCAAGATGTAAGATTAGGTATTTTAGATGCAGCTAAAAGAACTGGATCTGAAATTATAATTGATGATAAACTTCCAAAAGAGCTAAACGATATGGCTGCTACATTAGTTAAAGTTAAACAAATGAAGCCAGACGTGCTTGTTGTATCAGGGCATACAAAAGGAGCATTAACTGCAATAAGACAAATTGCAGAAATGAAAGTTGACGTACCTATGTTAGCAATGACACATTGTGATGCTGCGAAATTATCAAAACAACATGGTAAGAATTCTCAGTATGCGCTTTGCGCTTCTCAATGGCATAAATCATTAACTTACAAAGATAAATTCTTTGGTACTGGAATGAAATATGCAAAAGACTTTGAAAAGCAGTTTAAGTATGATCCACCATATCAATCAGCAGAGTCATCTGCAGCTTTATTAGTTTTCAAAGATGCATTTGAAAGAGCAAATTCTTTCGATAAAAAGAAAGTAAGAGATGCTCTTGCAGCGACTAACATGCAAACATTCTATGGAAATATTAAGTTCGCAGAAGGTGGTCAAAACGTTGACAAGCCTATGGTTCTTTTCCAAGTAATTTGTGATGGTTCAGGAAAATGCGAAAACAAAGTTGTGGCCCCTTTGAAATGGGCTTCAGCTAAGTTAGTGCATCCTATTCCTAAGTGGTCTGAAAGATAATAACTAATCTATAAATACCCCCTAAACTCTAGGGGGTATTTTTTTTATAAGGCAATAAATGGATTTCATGGTTTTCCAATACCCGATGATAACTGTCCAAGCTTGTTTGGATGGTATTCTCTTGGGTGTATTGTTTGCTCTAATTGCTTACGGCATGGCTTTACAATGGGGGGTTATGAATATCATAAATATTGCTCAGGGTGATTTGGTTATTCTTGGAGGATACATTGCATACTTTATGTATCTTTATGGAATTCATCCAGCATGGGGAGTGATTGTTTCACCTTTCATAATGTATTTTGTTGGAGTTGGAATTTACAAATTAGTAATTAATAAAGTAGTTGATAGAGATTTATTTATTTCAATTCTTGCAACATTTGGAATCAGCATTCTTTTTATGCAATTAATGAATTTTGCTTTTGGTGCAGATGTTGTTTTAGCTAACTCAGGATACGGAACAACATTTTTATTTGATAGTAATGTTGTATTACCAAATTCAAAAATATTTTCTGCTTTTGTAAGTATAGTATTTGCAATTTGTTTAGTAATTTATATGAAAAAATCTAAGCTTGGCCGAGCAATAAGAGCTACAGCTCAAAATGCTAGAGCTGCAAAAATTTTAGGCGTAGATACAGAAAAAGTTTATGCTGCTACTTTTGGAATAAATGCTGCTCTTTGTGGCGTAGCCGGCGCATTAATATCTATCACATTTACCATCCATCCTTATATGGGATTACCTTATACAATAAGATCTTTTATGATTGTTATTGTTGCAGGTCTAGGAAATTTACCTGGTGTAGCATTATCCGGAATGGGATTAGGAGTTTTCGAAGAATTTGCCGACTATATTTTGGGTACAGAATTTAGAATAGGTGCAGTATTTTTATTATTAGTTTTAATTCTTGTTTACAGAAGATTTAAACTTTCTAGAAAAAGAGAGTACTTAAAATGAATAAAAATATAATATTATATGCTGCAATTTTAATATTTGGATTAGCCGCTCCATTTATTTTTCCAGCTTTTAAAGTTCAATTATCAATTCTGTGTGTGCTAATTATTCTTGCTATTACTTGGAATATTCAAGGTGGAGAGATGGGTTATAATTCATTTGGAAACATTTTGTTTTATGGGCTTGGAATGTACTTATGTGCATCTGTTCAGGTTGGAATGTTTTTCCCTTTAGCTGAATGGACTGAAAGTGGTGGAGAAAAAACTTTTGTACATACTCCAGCTCAATTTTTTCAAGGAATGGCGGCTGGACTTGTAGTTGCTTCAGTGGTTCCGTGTGTAGTTGCAGGATTAATTGGTTATGCAATTTTAGGGTTAAGAGGACATTATTTTGCAATTTGTACTTTAGGCTTAGGCGTAGCAGCTGGGGAAATTTCTGGGGGTATAGAAATCATAGGTGCTGGACAAGGTTTTACAACACCACCATTTCCCAACGTTGGTGGTTTAGAGGCAAGAGGTGAATTTTTTTATCTGTTAAGTTTTATAGCTTTGGTACTAACATTTATTGCTGTTAGATCTGTTTACTCTACGAGATTTAAATTAATCTTAAATGCCATTAGAGACAATGAAGATAAAGCGGAAGCCATGGGTATTCAAACGATGAAATACAAAATAATTGGTTGGATGATATCTGCTTTTTTTTGTGGATTGGCAGGGGGAATTATGGGCGGCTTAGTTGGATACATAGACTCGACTGATGTTGCATTTGATGGAAGAGAGATGGGTGTGTTCATGGTCTTAATGGCAATCTTAGGTGGCAAAGGAACTCTATGGGGGCCAGTAATTGGAGCAACAGTTTTTCATATTTTTAAGGAAGGATTTTGGACGTTCTTTTTGGGATGGCAATATGTTGCATTAGGAGTTTTAATAGTTGTAATTGTAATTTATTTCCCAGAGGGAATTATGGGATGGTTAAGAGAAAAATATCCAAATAAATTTGGTGAAGTAGTAGATGAAGCGGATCGGAAAGCACAGGTAGAATTAAAATGAGTATTTTAGAAGTTAATAATGTTAGCAAATCTTTTGGTGGAGTAAAAGCTAATGTAGATATTTCTATGAACGTTGAGAAAGGAAAAATTTTTGGATTGATTGGTCCGAATGGCTCAGGAAAAACAACTTTGTTTAATTCAATCGTTGGAACTTATCCTATAGATAATGGCTCTATTAAATTTAATGGAAAGGAAGTTTCTGAATTACCTGTTCCAGTTATTGCCAAACTTGGATTACTAAGAACTTTTCAACAGACCAGAATATATGGAAAACTAAATTGTGTGGATAATATGCTTATAAGTCATAAAGGTAGTGATGAAAGTATATTAAAGATATTTTCAAAAATTCCTAAAGATTTAACTGAGAAAGCAGAGAATCTTTTGAATTTTGTTGGGCTTTACCAGAAAAGAAAATTAAGAGCTGGAGATTTATCATTTGGTCAACAAAAATTATTAGAATTAGCTATGGCGTTAATGAATGAGCCAGAAATGCTTTTATTAGATGAACCCACAGCAGGTATAAATCCAACATTAATTAATGGAATTATTGATAGATTAATTAAAGTTAACGAAGATTTTGGAATAACTCTTTTAGTAATTGAACACAATATGAGAGTAATCATGCAATTAGCAGAAAGCATTTATTGTTTAGCTCATGGAAAGATGCTTGCAAATGGAACACCAGATGAGATTAAAAATGACAAACGTGTTATCGATGCATATTTGGGAGCGCAATAATGTCTAACCAATATGAAGTTTTAGGAAAAGCTCCTGGTGCTGAAGATTTAAAAAAACTTTCACCAAATAATGTACATCTTACAATTAAAAATATGAATGCTGGTTATGGAAAAATGGAAATTTTACATAATTTTGATCTATTTGTAAGTAAAGCACAATCACTTTGTTTAATTGGTCCTAATGGTGCTGGTAAATCAACAATACTTCATTCTATTTATGGTTTTACAAACATATTTTCTGGACAAATAGAGATCGATGGAAAAGAGATTACAAACCTGACACCAGCTGAAAAATTAAGATCTGTTGGAATAGCCTATATTCTTCAAGATAATTCAGTTTTTCCAGATATGACTGTAGAAGAAAATTTATTAATGGGTGGATTTATAAAAGAAAAAGCAGAAGAGTCATACCAGGAAGCTGAAAGAATTTTTGAAAAATATGAAAGATTAAGAAATAGAAGAAATCAGCCAGCAAAAGTATTATCAGGTGGAGAAAGACGATTATTAGAAATTTCCAGAGCATTAGTAATGAAACCCTCAGTATTGTTAGTAGATGAGCCTTCAATAGGTTTAGAACCAAGATATATTGACATGGTATTTGAAATTTTAAGAGATCTTCAACAAAATGAAAAAAAAACAATTATTCTTGTTGAGCAGAATGCAAAAAAAGGTCTTGAGTTTGCAGATATTGGATATGTCCTTGTTTCAGGACAAACTGCTATTGCAGGTAAAGGAGATGATCTTTTAAATAACCCAGATGTTGGTCGCTTATTTTTAGGTGGCTAATGATTAAGAAGGAATTATTTTTTAAAGGTTATAAATCAATTTTAAGATATGACAGTCCGGCGATAGCTTTAGGTTGTTGTTTCATAGCAATTGGTGCACTTCTAAAAAATGTTGGATTTAATATTCAAGAAAGTGTTGTTTCAACAATGTTAATTTATGCTCTGCCTGGATCTTTAGTAATGGCAGAATCAATTCTTATCGGTGCATCATTATTAAGTATTTTTATTGCTGTTTGGTTTGTGAATGCAAGACTGTATCCAATGGCAGTATCCCTATTTCCTTTGATGATGGATGATAGTCAACCAAAATGGAAATATTATTTATCTTGTCACTTTATAGCAGTGTCAGCATGGCTAATCATGAAAAGCAATTATGAGGAAATTGAAAAAAAAGATAGAGTAGATTTTTGGATTGGAATTGGCACAGCTACTTGGAGTGTTTCAGTTTTAGCAACAATTCTTGGTTTTTATTTGGCAGATTACTTAAATAAAGATATGTTAATGGGATTAGCAATTTTAAACCCAATATATTTTACTTGCATGATGGTAGGTGCAATGAAAACTTTGCAAATTACCCTATCAGTTTCTTTAGGTGCAATTTTAGGACCAATTTTTTATTTTTTCTCTCCTGAATGGTCAATCTTATTAGGAGGGTTTATTGCTGGTTCAATCGCATATTTAATTGGAGAAAAAAATGTCGGTTAATATTTTACTCTCAATTATCGTCACATCATTAGCAACCTATCTATCTAGATTTTTAGGAGTATTATCTTCTGTAAGAATTAAAGAGACATCTAAAATTTTTAGATGGTTTAATTGTTTGGCCTATGCAACTCTTGCCGCTCTTATTGCTAGAACAATAATTTTTCCTGTGGGAGCTCTCATGGATGCAAGTTATTTAAGTAGGCTTTTAGTTGTTCTTTTAAGTCTAGGAATTTTTTTTATAACTAAGAAAAATTTTGTTTATCCGACAATTTTTTCAGCAATTTCTATGGGTGTAATAAACAATTTTTTTTGATACTTTTAAAATTAAATATATTTATATAAATTAAAAAAACAAATATGAATAACATAGATGGATTTGAAATATTACCTAGTAAGGCATCTCCAAGAATAATTGATATTAAAATAAAAAATGAAACTATTGAAAAATTAATTTTTCCATTTAAAAAATTTGATTTAACTGCAATCGAATACAAACCTTTTACTAGATTTACTATTGCAAAAAGCTTAGATGATTTAAGTGAAAATAAACTAAGTGTTTTAATGAACGAAATAATTAGAGATAGAAATCTAGGGTGTTTCATAATTGGTCCTGAAAATAATAATTCAAATATTGATGATGTTTTTCTTGTGAAACTATCGACTGCAATATCTCACTTAATTGGAATTCCCAACTACGATTCAATGGCTGGAAAATATTATGCAAGATTTTACGTAAAACATGAAGATAAAAGTGATTCATATTTAAGGAAAGCATATATAAATATGGATCTTCATACTGACGGAACATATGTTAAAGAGGTAACAGATTGGCTTTTGATGACAAAGATAGAGGAAAAAAATGTAGAAGGTGGAGAAACTGCAATGCTTCATTTAGATGACTGGGAATATTGTGATGAACTTTTTAATGATCCAGTTGGAAAACAAAATTTTTTATGGGGTTCACCAAAAAGTAAGAATGTAGAATACAAAGTTGAACATCCAGTATTTTCTAAAGATAAAAATGGTAGACCCCAAATATCATATATTGATCAGTTTCCTGAACCAAAAAATATGTCTCAAGGTAACTTTTTACAAAAATTGTCTGATTGTTTAGAGGAAAGTGAGAATAAAGTAATAACTAAATTACCTGTGGGATCAACAGTAGTTGCAAATAATTATTTTTGGCTTCATGGTAGAAAACCATTTAAAGAAAATAAAGAATTAAGCAGAGAGTTATTGAGAATTAGAGGTTCTTTTTTTATTAATTAATATAAATTATCTTTTATAAAGTATTATTTATGAAATTAGGTTTTATAGGAACAGGAAAAATTGCATCTTCAGTAATAACGGGGATATGTGGATCATCTATTAAATATAGCAAAATATTTATATCCTCACGAAATAGTAAAATTGCCAAAGGGTTAAAGAAAAAATTTAAAAAAATCTCTATTGAGAAAGATAACCAAAAAATAGTTGATAAAAGTAATTGGGTATTTCTAGCAGTGACACCTACCGTAGGAAAAAAAATAATTAAAAGTTTAAAATTTAGATCTAGCCAGACTGTTGTTAGCTTTATTTCAACTATAACAATTCCTGAATTAAAAAAGATGATTAGTGTAAAGTCTGATATTGTAAGAGCAATTCCATTACCTCCAATTTCTCTAAAAAAAGGACCTGTTCCAATTTGTCCCCCAAACAGAAAAGTTAAAAATTTTTTTGATAAAATTGGCTCTTCTGTAGAAATTAAAAATGAAAAACTATCAATTAATTTTTGGTCAACATCAGGAATGATGGCCTCTTACTATGAAATGTTAAAAGTAATGAGTGATTGGTTAGTTAAGAGAGGTATTAAAAGATTAGATGCACAAAAATATATCACTACATTATTTTTAGCTTTATCTGAAGATGCAGTTGTAAATTCCAAAAAAGAATTAAAACATTTAGTAAAAGAATCTCAAACACCAAAAGGATTAAATGAACAAGGCTTAAAAGAAATGAGCAAAAAAGGTGTTTATAAATCTGTAATTAATACTTTAAATAGTATTCATAAAAGACTAAACAAATAGTTAATGCCCGAAAATATTTTAGAAATTAATAATTTATCAAAATATTTTGGAGGCCTAGCGGCAGTATCAGAGTGTTCACTTAAGGTTAAAAAAGGAACCATTACCGGTATTATTGGACCTAATGGTTCGGGTAAAACTACATTATTTAATTTAATCGCTGGAAATTTAAAATCTTCAGCTGGAAGTGTTATGTTCAATGATGAAAATATTACTGATGTTCCCTCTTATGAATTATTTTCAAAAGGATTGCTCAGAACTTTCCAAATAGCACATGAGTTTACAAATTTATCTGTTTTAGAAAATTTAATGATGGTTCCAGGAAATCAATCTGGTGAAAAATTAATGAATGCTTTATTAAAACCTTCATTAGTTGCAAAAGAGGAAAGTCAAATTAAAGAAAAGGCAATGGAAGTTGTTGATTTTCTTAACCTTGGTCACTTAAAAAATGAATTAGCTGGAAATTTATCTGGAGGACAAAAAAAATTATTAGAATTAGGACGAACGATGATGGTTGATGCAAAACTAGTTTTATTAGATGAGGTTGGAGCAGGTGTTAACAGAACTTTATTAAAAGATCTTGGAACAGCTATTGAAAAATTAAATAAAGAAAAAGGTTATACTTTTTGTATGATTGAGCATGACATGGATTTCATAGGAAGATTATGTGATCCAGTAATAGTAATGGCAGAGGGGTCAGTTCTATTTGAAGGTTCTGTTGAGGATGCAAAAAAAGATGAAAAAGTTATAGAAAGTTATTTAGGTAGAGGCTCAAAGTTAAAGGATAATTAAATATGGCATTTTTTGAGGGTAATAAAATGACAGGTGGTTATGGAAACGGGCCAGATATAATTAATTCATGTTCTGTAAATGTTGAGAGAGGGGAAATAGTATCAATTCTTGGACCTAATGGAGCTGGAAAATCTACAGCAATGAAAGCAATGTTAGGTTTGTTAGATCTTAAATCTGGATCAGTAGTTATTAATGGCAAAGATATTTCAAAACTTTCACCTCAAGATAGAGTTAAAGAAGGTATTTCATTTGTTCCTCAAACAAAAAATGTTTTTGCAGGTATGACAGTTGAAGAAAACTTAGAGATGGGCGCTTTCTTAATTAACACTGAATTTAAAGAGACAATTGAAGAAATTTTTGACCTTTTTCCAATTCTTAAAGAAAAAAAAGATCAGTTAGTTGGTGAATTATCTGGTGGGCAAAGACAACAAGTTGCTTTAGGTAGAGCTCTTATGATCAAGCCTTCTGTTTTAATGTTAGATGAACCAACTGCTGGTGTTTCACCTATCGTGATGGATGAATTATTTGATCACATTGTTAAAGTGAAAAGAACTAATGTAGCAATTTTGATGGTTGAGCAAAATGCAAAACAAGCATTAAATATTTCTGATAGAGGCTATGTTTTGGTAACAGGCGAGAACCGGTACTCTGGTACTGGTAAAGAATTATTAGAGGATTCAAGGGTGAGAAGCTCTTTTCTAGGTGGATAATATGGATTTTGTAAACGCAATTATACTTTTATTAAATTATATTTTTGTTCCTGCTTTGGCATATGGATCTCAATTAGCACTTGGAGCAATTTTTGTAACTTTAATCTATGGAATTTTACGGTTTGCAAACTTTGCTACTGGAGACATGATGTCTTTTGGCACTATGTTTACAATTCTTTTTACTTGGTACTTTCAGTCTGTTGGTATCAGTCTTGGAGTTTTGCCAACAGCTTTATTAGCTATTCCTTTTGCAATTATTTTTATGATAGGTTATATGCTGCTAATAGATAAATTTGTCTTTAAATATTATCGGGTAAACAAAAGCCCACCAGTTCAGTTGGCAATGGTTAGTATTGGCGTGATGTTTGTTACCCAGGCTGTGGTTCGAATAATTATTGGACCATCTGATAGAAGATTTTTTGATGGAGAAAAATTTTTAATTAAAGCTGGTGAATTTAAGGAAATGACAGGATTTAATGAAGGTCTTGCAATTAAATCAACCCAAGTTTTAACTATTATTGTTACATTAATTTTAGTCTCAACTCTCTTTTGGTTTTTGAATAAAACTAAGACAGGAAAAAGTATGAGGGCATATTCTGATAATGAAGACTTGGCATTGTTATCAGGTATTGATCCAAAAAAAATAGTTATGATAACTTGGGTCATAGCAGGTATCCTAGCTACAATCGGAGGTGCTTTGTATGGTTTAGACAAAAGTTTTAAACCATTTACTTATTTCAATAATATGCTTCCAATATTTGCTGCAGCTATTGTAGGCGGAATAGGCAATCCATTTGGAGCATTTTTAGGAGGATATGTAATTGCTTTTTCTGAAATATTATTAACATATGCTTACAGAAAATTTTTTATGTACGTTTTACCTGAAAGCATGGAACCAGGTGGTTTAGTTCAGCTACTCTCAACTGATTATAAGTTTGCAGTATCTTTTTCAATATTAGTTATTGTATTGCTTTACCGACCTTCTGGAATATTTAAAGGAAAGGTGCTGTGAGAAAAAATTTAAATGTAATCGCTGCTTATAGTATAATGATGGGATTGATTATACTTGTAGGAATATTTCAATCTTGGAATATTGCTCTATCAATATTTAATCTTTGTTTAATTTCAGCTGTTATGACTATGGGAGCAAATATTCAATGGGGTTATGCGGGCCTTATTAATTTTGGAATAATGGGTTATACGGCTTTAGGTGGTTTAGCGGCAGTTTTAATTTCGGTTAATCCTGTCCAAGAAGCTTGGAGTGCAGGTGGTTCAAATATTTTATTCAGCCTACTTCTTATCATAGGAATGGTATTAGCTGTTAGATATGTTTTAAAGAAATATGAAAAATCGAAGACAAGAACTTATATTATTGCTTCAATTATCATCTTAGGAATTATCATAATACGATTTGTATCTGAGCCTGGTATTGAGGCAATCGAAGAGGTAGATCCTGCAAAAACTGGTTTTTTAGGTGGGCTTGGTCTTCCAATTATTTTTTCTTGGATAGTTGGAGCTTTGTTTGCAGGTGGATTAGCATTTGTTATAGGTAAAGTTGCCTTAGGTTTAAGAGCAGATTACTTAGCGATAGCAACCTTATTAATATCTGAAATTGTAATTGCAATTATTAAACATGAAGATTGGCTGACAAGGGGAGTTAAAAATGTAATTGGATTAAAACGTCCAGCACCATACGAGGTAAATTTACAACAAACTGATTGGTTTATTAATTTAGTAGAAAAATTTAATTCAGGTAAATTAAATTTAATTACAGATTTTGCTGAGAGACAATCTGCTCTCAACCAATTTGTAATTGAAGGATCATCTGTTTTTGTAAAACTTTGTTACTCAGGGCTATTTTTAATAGTTGTCATCATTCTTTTAATTTTAACTCAAAAAGCTCTTTATTCTCCATGGGGAAGAATGATGAGAGCCATAAGAGATAATGAGGAGGCAGCTAACGCTATGGGTAAGAATGTTGTTAAGCAACATCTTTTAATTTTTGTTTTAGGCTCAGCTATAGTTGGAATTGCAGGAGCAATGCTAGTAACTCAAGATGGATTATTTACCCCAGGAAGTTACAGACCAATGAGATACACTTTTCTAATCTGGGTTATGGTTATAGTTGGAGGAAGTGGAAATAATTTTGGTGCAATTCTTGGAGGTTTTGCAGTTTGGTTCTTATGGATTGAAGCTGCGCCAATAGGATTATATTTAGTAAATCTAACAACCGCAGGTCTGGATGATACGCACGCTTTAAAAGTTCATTTAATCGAGAGTGTACCTTATTTTAGATTTTTAATGATGGGAATTGGTCTATTACTTATTATGAGATATAGACCGAAAGGTATACTTCCTGAAAAAATAGAAATAAAATAACAATTATGAAATATATTATTACAGGTGCCGCAATAGCTTGGGCTTTATATATGGCAGATAAATATTTATTTTTTTAAAAAAAACCCCCAACAAATTAATGCTGGGGGTTTAAATTTTAAGATAAATTATCTTTGTTTTTTAGTTTTGAATTTTCCGCCTTTGATTTCTTGTTCTAAGAAAGAACCTTCAGCTTCACCGACGCTAGTAAAAGTAACTCCAGTTGCACCTTCGTAGTCAACTTTTTTACCTTTAGCTAATAAATCTAAACCTTTTTTAAGTTCACCTGGGTAGATTTTTGTTCCAGGACCGTTAGCAACATCCATCACATTTTTTGCAATTGATGCTCTATCAGCTGATCCACCTGCTTGCATTGCTAAAACAATCAAAGCAGCTGCATCATATGATTCACCTGTGTAAGGACCTGAGCTATCAATACCAGCAGCTTTTGCTACTTTACCAAATACTCCTGCACCTTTTCCAGTTGAACCTGGCATTGAACCAAAAGATTTTTTCAAGTCTTTGCCAAATGCATCTACTAAAGATTGACCGATCATACCATCAGATAAAATAAATTTATCAAATGCACCAGAGTCCAAAGAAGCTTGGATAATTCCTTTACCACCTTGGTCTAGGTAACCAATTACAGCTACTGCATCACCACCTGCTGAAGCAAGAGTTGCTACTTCAGACGAGTAGTCTGCTTTACCATCTTCATGAGCAGTTACAGTAGTTACTTTAATACCATGAGCTTCAACAGCTGCTTTGTAAACATCTGCTAAACCTTTTCCATAGTCATTGTTAGTATAAGTGATTGCAACACTTTTAACTTTTCTGTCTTTAGTAATATCAGCTAAAATTTGACCACCTCTAGCATCAGATGGAGCAGTTCTGAAGAAATACCCTTTGTCATCTAAAGTAGTTAATCCTGGTGATGTAGCTGACGGTGAAATCATTACTACACCATTTGGTACAGCAACGTTTGAAGCTATTGCTCCAGTTACACCTGAACAGTCAGCACCCATAATAGCTGCAACACCTTGTGAAATAACTCCTTCAGCTGCTGCAGTTGCTGCTGCTGAGTCAACACAAGTTGAATCTGCTCTTACTACTGAAATAGTTTCTCCACCTAATAGCGAACCTGAGTCAGATGCTTCTTTAAAAGCAAGCTCCGCAGATGCAGCCATAGCTGGCGTTAGAGATTCAATAGGACCAGTAAATCCTAAGATAATCCCCATTTTAACTTCTGCAAATGTATTCGTAGTAAAAGTAGAAACGAATATAAATGCAGCAATAAATAGTTTTTTCATTATTTTCCTTCTTATTGTTAACAATTTATAAAAAACCAATTTAATTATGATTAATTAAATTTTTCAATGGGTAAATTATCTTATTTTATGGAGCAAAAAGACTGAACCAATAACAATAATTCCACCCAATATGAACAAAACAGTTGGAACTTCACCAAATATTAAAAAACTTAAAGCTATCCCAAATATGGGAAATAGAGAATAAGAAGGAAAGATTTGGCCCACAGTATAAAATTTATATAAATAAAACATTAATAAGTGAGCTCCTAAAGAAACCACGATTGCCTGATAGGATATTAATATCCAAGAATTACTACTGATGGACTGAATAGTTGAAATAGTGTCACCCTCAATCAAAAAAGATAGTATCAACAAAATTATAAAACCAAATAAACCTGTAAATGCATTAGTTAAACTAATATCTAAATCTCTTAACTGTCTAGAAAAAACTTGAGCAAAAGCAAAAGCTAATGCCATTAAACTTGCAAAGAATAATCCTAAAAAATTATCAACTAATTTTGGATCAAAAAATATTATCAATATTCCAATAAAAGAAGAAAATATAAAAAACCATTTTTTTGCACTTATGTTTTCATTTAACATGAAAGCACTAGCAAGTATTCCAAAAGGTATCGCTAATTGAGATCCCACAATCACAGGTGAAATAATAGTAGAGTAATACAGCGCTAGTGTCATAAAAACATAAACCATTACACCCATCGAGATTGAAAAAGCTATCAATGAAGGTAAATATTTCTTTTCTGGTATTTTAAATTTCCAAAAAGGAATTAATATAAACAATACTAATCCCATTCTTAGTGATGCCATTAGAATCGGAGGAACAGAATCATTTAATACTAATTTTGTGAAAGGAAATGCACTCCCATGAGCCACTGCAATAAAAAGTAAGATTAATAAATGTTTTAAAGGCAAGTTCTAACCCATTGTAAATGGATCAGTCATCGGTTTGTCTGATGAATTATACCATGTCGTCTTTATTCTTGTGTACTCTTTAATAGACTCAATACCTGCTTCTTTACCATAACCACTATCTTTAATACCACCAAAAGGAGCCATTGGAGAGATTAATCGGTAAGTATTTATGAAAACTATACCAGCACGTATAGCTTTTGATACTCTTAAGCCACGTGCAAAGTTGGAAGTATAAACTCCTGATGAAAGCCCATATTTATTATCGTTCATTTTATTTATTACCTCATCTTCTTTATCAAATTTCATAACTGATAATACTGGGCCAAATAATTCATTTTCTGCAACTGGAAGGTTATGATTTTTACATTCTATAATTGTTGCTGGAAAGTAGTAACCTTTATTTGAAACAGAGGATCTTTTCCCGCCACATCTTATCTTTCCACCTTGTTCAATAGTTGCTTTAATATTTTTTTCTATATTTTCTAATTGTTTAAAACTATTTAATGGTCCCATCTGAGTATCTTTTTCCATCGGGCCACCTAATTTTATTTTTTCAGCTTTTGAAATTAATTTCTTTAAAAATTCATCATAAATATTTGACTGTAAATAAAGTCTAGATCCCGCAATACAACTTTGACCACTTGCTCCAAATATTCCTGCGGTTATTCCATTTAAAGCATTCTCTTGATCAGCGTCTTCAAATACCACAACTGGACTTTTGCCACCAAGTTCCAAACTTACTTGGGATAAATTTTCTGCAGAATTTTTAACAATATGTTTTGCAGTTTCAGGCCCACCAGTGAATGCTATTCTTTCTACAAGATTGTGTGTTGTCAATGCTTTGCCACAAGGCTCCCCTAAACCAGTAATTATATTAATTACTCCTTTTGGTAATCCAGCTTTATCAATTAATTTTGCAAACTCTAAAAGAGTTACCGGTGCAAGCTCTGATGCTTTAATTACAACTGTATTCCCCATAGCTAGAGCTGGAGCAAGTTTGACGGCTGTTAATAGCATTTGAGAATTCCAGGGAATAATTGCTGCCACAACACCTATAGGAATTCTTGTTGTTGTAACTTGCATATCTGGCTTATCTATTGGAACAACAGTTCCCTCTACTTTGTCGGCTAAACCTGCAAAGTAATCATAATATTCTGCAATATAATTTGCTTGAGTTTTTGTTTCTCTGTAGAGTTTACCGGTATCAATAGTTTCTATTTTTCCAAGATGTTCAGCATTAGATCTTAGTTGATCTGCAATTGATTTTAAATATTTTGCTCTTTCTCTTGGATGAAGTATAGACCAATTATTTTCAAAAGCTTTTTGAGCTGATTGAACAGCTTTATCCACATCTTTTTCATTTGCTTCAGGAACAGTTGCCCAAACTTCATTATTTTCTGGATTTAATGTTTCAATTTTTTTTCCAGAAGATGAATCTACCCATTCACCATTAATATACATTTTAAAATCTTGAATTTTTGACATTTAATTATTAATAAAATTTTTAATTTTTATATTAACATCATCTACACATTCTATACTACAAAGATGTTTTCCATTTTTAATTTCAATATAAGTAGAATTAACAAGGTCTTTTACTAATTCTTTAGACATTTCTGGAGTAGAGCCAACATCGTCTGAACCAGTCATTACTAAAGTTTTTTGGTTTATCTTTTTTATAGCTTCAAAATCATCATAATGATTAGCAAAAAGCTCATAAGCTTTGAGAAAGTTTTTGTGATCCTTAGGTTCTTTATTTAAAATTTTCATAAATAAATCATAAGTTTTTGGATTATCTTCAAGGTATTTGTCACTAAACCATCTTTTCAGAGCTTGTTTAGATATTGGTTTATTTAATTTTGCTTGATTATATCTATCTAATACAAGGGATCTTTCCTCATCTGATCTTTTGTATGTAGTGCCAATTAATATAAGTTTTTCAACTTTTTTTTGAAAATGAGATGAAAAATCCAATGCAATCAAAGAGCCTAAAGAAAAACCTATAAGATTTATTTTTTCAACTCCCAAATGATCTAAAATTTCTAAAAGTTGATTTGAAAAATCCTTAAGACTAAGTTTGTCTTTATCACACGGTGTTTTTCCATGTCCTAATAAATCATAAGTTAGAGTTGAATATTCATTGAAATAATTGATTTGATAATCCCACATTTGATGATCAAGACCTACTCCATGGATAAACACAATAGGTACAGAATCCTTTTTATTAAAAGAATAATAATTTTGATTTGGATCAAAATTCTGGGACATTAAATTATTTGGGATCTAATCCCATTTCTTTCATATCTTGATAACGATCTCCAGTTCTAGCATGAGCCCTTCCACTTGAAGCACCACCGATTGCAATTATAATTTCATCATCAAAAGGAGCATCATGAATAGTAAATTCATGAGTTAAATAATAAGGTCTTAAACCAGAGTCTGTTTTGTGCATCATAGGAATAGATATCTTAGATCCTGCAGGCCCTCTTGTATTTGTAAAACTTAAATACGAAGTACCACCAACAGCATCTCTAAATTTATTTCCAAATCTTAAAGTATGAATAAAAGCTGAAGCATGTTCTATTTCACCTTTTAATCCTACAGTGCCAGCTTTTCCATAAGCTAAAATTTTTTCAGGTGATCCAATTTCTTTAATTAATTCTGGTACCAATATGTCACCAAGTTTTGGAGCTAAATCTAAAATGATTGGTTTTAAATCTTCTACAAATCCTTGATCAGCCCACGGATTTTTAAAAACAGCAGCCACTGAAACCATTAAAACTGGTTCTTTGGCTTCTTTTCCACCTTCAATAAAAGTTTTATCTACAAATTTTGTAAACTTCCTTAATTCAAGTTTCACTAACTGGCTTTCTCTATATCGTCGTTATCAAAATTAATTTTAGGCATCACTTCATCATTAAACAGTTTTATACTTCTCATACAAGCTTTGTGATCAATTCCTGGGAAATTTGACCAAACTTGTAAATTTTGCAAATTTAATTCTGATTTCAATTCATTAATTTTATTAACTACATACTCAGGAGTGCCAAATAATAAATTTCTTTTATGTAAGAAATCATAATTAAGAAGATCTAATTTATGCTTTGTTTCTGGTAATTCTTCACCTGGGTCCATATGATTTCCTAGACCTCTCCAATGACAAACCCATCTCATATAATTTATAATATGTTCACCAGCTAGTTTTTCTGCCTCTTCCATAGTTTCTGCAACAAACATATCTCGTACTAAAGAAATTCCTTCTCCTAATGGAACATCTCTATTTTCAGCTTTTGATTTCGCATCTCTATATATCTCAAATCTTTTCTTTAAAGCTTTTACTGTAGGTATCCACATTATGGTGTTCAAACCATTTTGAGCTGCCCATTCTATTGATCTTGCACCATCTACGACTTGCCAAATTGGTGGATGAGGACTTTGTTTCGGTTTTGGAACTACACTTATTTTTTTAATTTCATTTGTTTTAGTATCTAAAAATTCCTTATTTGGAGGACTCATGTCGTGCTGCCACACAAAATTTGGCGATGGGTAGGTATAAAATTCTCCCTCATGACTAAAAAATTTTTCAGTCCAAGCTTTTTTCATTATTGTTAACGTTTCGTCAAATAGCCTAAAGTTTTTAGCCTGGTCTTTAAGATCAGCTTCCTTATTCATATTTATTGCTTCACGACCATATATTCCTCTTCCAATTCCCACTTCAACTCTTCCGTTTGATAATTGATCTAATAAAGCGATGTCCTCTGCTAATCTTATTGGGTTATGAAAAGTGATAACATTACATGCTTGTCCAATTCTTATTTGTTTGGTTCTAGCGGCAGCATCAACACCCATCATTATTGGATTGGTGCATGACTCCATTCCTTCATGATTAAAATGATGTTCAGTGTACCAGATTGAATTCCAATTATTTTCATCACAATAAGTAGTTATCTCTTTTGTTTCATCTAATAATTGATTATAGGGCTTGTGATCCCAATTTGTGGTATTGCAAAAATATCCAAATTTCATTCGAACCTCCTTAAATAATTAAATCTAAGACGATTGATCCCACTTTCGTATTTTGTAAATATCGACGAGTTATGTATCGCTCAATTAAGTTATATCACTTTTCAAAAAATCTGTGAAGTTAATTATATAAAATTAATTGAGCAGTTGTTACATTATTTAGTCATGTCTTATGAATCTTAACGTAGAATTAATAGAATCTTCAATTTTTATTTTTGGATGCCAAGATAGAAATTTTTTAATCTTATTTATATTAGCTTTAGTAATAGGAAGTTCTTTTTTTGATATTTTTGTATATTTTAAATTGTAAGATTTATTAAATTTTTTATATATTTTTGTTATTGAAGTTGCTACACCACTTCCAACATT
>CACNWU010000013.1 GCA_902624185.1 uncultured Pelagibacteraceae bacterium | reverse complement strand
TCAATTGTAGGATTATTATCTCTTATTGCATACAACTTTGTTTTTAATGATGATTTACCAAAATTGTCTTATTTAACTAGTTTAGATAGATATATTCTTCTATCTTATCTATTTTGTGCGATACCAACATTTTTAACAATTTATTTTAGTCGTTTAACAAAAAAAGATTACAGTATTGCTTTAGAAGTTAATAAAAAATCAAGATTAATTGGTATGATTATTTATATTATCTCTACAGCAGTCATTTTCACTTAATTTTTGTGCATAAATACCACAAAATATAAGGGTTTTTTTGTCTAAAAATAATTAATTTTTTCACAAGATTCACAAAATTACCTTGGGTAGGCTTTGCTTATGAAAAAAATGAGCAATGTTACTGAAATAAGAATTGAGGAAATTCAGGATCACGAGGAAGGTGAACATTTTTATAGAATTTATTTTTATTATCAGAATGGCAAAATTAAAATAATGGGTGAAAGTGAGACTAAGCCTTTATTAGCGAGGTATGTTTCAAAGATATATTAAATGAAAAAATATATGACTAACTTGGATTACCAACAAATTATATCTTCAGGAACCACTAATCAAAAATATTTTTACAAAAATAATATCGAAAAATTTGAAAAAAAAGAACATAAGATAAGCTCCAAAACTTCTATTGATAAAATAAAAGAACACTGGAAAGCATTTTTAGAGACAAAAAACCTTACCCCAGAAACTTATAATCAACAATGTGCTGAAAAAAGATCAAAGAAGATCAAATCTTCAATATTAAATAATGCAAAAAATAAAAAAGAACTGTCATTACTAATAGAGGCAAAGCAAGGGGTAGAAGATGTTATTTCAAAAGTAAAACAAAAACACCCAGAGTTTGTTATAGAGAGAGAAGCTGAAGAATTATTAACATTAGAATTATTTGAAAAATTAAAACCAGAAATTGATAAAGATAATAATTATATTCATGCAGATGATTTACATAGAGGAAACTATTATTCAAGAGATGTATATTCTATGATAACGCAAACAGATCCCTGGTATGTTGCCTGTCATGAGTATTATAAGATGAACATTAATGATAACGCAGATTTAAAAAATAGATCAGATCATTATTCTAATTCATTGAAAGGCTACAGATTAGCAGATATGATTGCAAATAATATTAGGAAATTTAGACCATGAATAAAATAGTTCATAAAGGAAATGTTGCTTTAGAAGAATATGTTTTAAAAGGAAATAGAATCTCAATTTTAGAGGGCGTTTTATATTTTGGAGTTTCAAACCCGTATGAAGCAATTAGAAGACTTAAACAAAAAGGTTTTATAATCAAAAAATCACCAGTTACTATGGCCAAGATATTAACAAGAATTAATAAACAATTAAAAGTTGATCACTTTAAAAATCTTCCTATTTCAGACATCAATATGCATGAATGGTGGTTAAGCAAATGAAAAAAAGACTTTTTTCAAAAAGGCAAAAAAAAATTTTAAAACTTACTTCAGGCAATATTTGTGAAAATTGTGGATTAGATTTAAAAGGAAACTTTCAAGCAGACCATGTTATTCCATATTCTAAAGGTGGAAAAACTATCTTGAATAATGCACAAGCTTTATGTGCAAAGTGTAATCTTAAAAAAGGAGATAGCTTATGCAATTAAAATTAAGAGATTGGCAAGAAAAAGCTAAAATAAAGTGTCTTAAATGGTTTAATGAATCTAAAGATAACAGATTTGTACTTAATTGTGCCCCGGGAACCGGTAAGACTTTTGCTGCTATTGCGATAGCCCATGAGCTTTTAGAAAATAAACAAATAGAAACGGTTATAGTAATTGCCCCCCAAGATTCTGTCGTAGATAAATGGGCTGAGGATTTTTTTTCTGTTACTGGTAAATTTATGCAAAGAACACATCAACTTGATGGAGATACAGGAACCCATTACTGTTCTACATGGCAAAGTATGAGTTCTTTGCTTGATGGATATCAAAGAATTTGTAATCAAAAAAAAACAATGGTTATTTGTGATGAACAACACCATGCAGCTGCAGCTGCTGTGTGGGGAAACTCAGCAGTTAATGCTTTTGAAAATGCTAAATATATTTTAATGCTAAGTGGTACTCCAATTAGAAGCGACTCACAAGAACCAGCATTTCTTCCTTACGAGGGCGGTGAACTTGCTCATCCAAAAGATGGTCAGTATATACTAACTTATGGAGAAGCAATTAAACTAGGTTATTGTAGACCTATAGCTTTCGAGAGACATGAGGCTAATTTTGATATTCTAGATGATGATGGAGGCCCTCTTCTAGGAACAGTTAGCGGAAAAAAAATAGAAGTTGATGACTCCATAAAAGACACTGCAGCAGCGAGTGTTATCCAAGAAGCAAATAGGTTTTATGCATGTTGTACTACTATAAAGCCTAATAAAGATGGGTCTCCAGATATGAATGGATATCAGGCATCAATGATTGAGAACGCAATTCAAAAACTAGAGGAAAGAAAAGATATACTGCCTTTTGCCGGTGGTTTGGTTATTGCTCCAAAAATAGAGATAGCAGAGTATATGGCAAAAATAATTGAGATTAAAACAAATAAAAAACCCGTAATAGTTCATAACGGTTTAGGGTCTAAAGAATGTAAAGAAAGAATAAAAAGATTTAGAAAAAATTTAAACGATGATTGGCTAGTATCAGTGGATATGATTGGAGAAGGTATAGATATTCAAAGATTGAGAGTACTAGTTTATCTACCGAGAGGACGTACAGACTTAAGATTTAGGCAAGCCATGGGAAGGGTTGTTAGAAGATATGAAGAACAGGGTTGGGAAAATGATATGTCTTCTGCATATGTAGTTATGCCAGCTTTTGAAGTTTTTGATAAACTGGCTAAAAGCATTGAGGATGAGATGCCTGGGACAGGACTAAAACCAAAATCAATTAAAGTATGTCCAAGTTGTCAAACTGAAAACAAAAAAAATGCAAAAATATGTATTTCTAAAAGTTGTGATTATGAATGGCCTCCAGCTAGCCCTCGATATAAAAAATGTAAAGATGATAATTGTAAAGCTCTTAATCCAATAGGGGCTAAAAACTGCCAAACTTGTGGAAATGATTTTGGAACACCTTTTAAAGTGACCTTAAAAGATGTTTTTAGAGATCAGATCATTTCACGGGGTAAGGTAGTATCAAATCAAGATATTAAAGAGGCTGAAAAATATACTAAAAACTGGTATGAATTTGTTCAAAAATCAAATAATCCATCCATACAACTATTAGCTTCACAAAATCCTCCAGAAATGTTGATAGATCTTATTGATGAATTAAATGAATTTAAAGATAGATACAAATAACTTAAATTTGTGAAAAAAATTAATTTTAATATTGTTGGAAAATTTGGGACAATTTTAGCTGATCCTCCTTGGCAGTTTACTAATCAAACTGGGAAAATAGCACCCGAAAATAAGAAACTAAAAAGATACAAAACTATGGATTTAGAGGAAATTAAGTCCTTACCTGTTGAAAGGGTAGCTTCAAAGAGATCTCACTTATATTTATGGGTTCCAAATGCTCTTTTAAAAGAAGGTTTAGAAGTAATGGAAGCGTGGGGGTTTAAATATAAAACCAATATTATTTGGAATAAAGTTAGAAAAGATGGAGAACCTGATGGTAGAGGTGTAGGTTTTTATTTTAGAAACACAACAGAAATTGTTTTATTTGGTACAAGAGGAACTAAAGTCAGAACTTTAAAATCAGGTAGAACACAGGTAAATATGATAAGGACTAAAAAAAGAGAACATTCAAGAAAACCTGATGAGTTATATAAAATTATTGAGAAATGTAGTTGGGGTCCTTATCTTGAACTTTTTGCAAGAGGAACAAGAAAAAAATGGACTAGTTGGGGCAATCAAAGTAAAAAATATAAAATTTCTTGGAAAACCTACAAATTAAATAGTCAGAAAATTTCTTAAATTATTTTATATCTGTCAACCACCTTGGCCAAGATCTAGACTCTGGGTTCCTTTTTAATTTTAATTTTTCAATTACCATACGTAAAATTTCTGATTTTTTATGACCTTCTTTAAATAGTTCTTTTGCAAGCTCAATTTTCCTTCTTTTAAGTTCCTGAACCTCGGGTTTATTTTGTATTAAATTAGATTGATCACCATAATGTTGATAACCATCTAATCTTTTATTACCAATCATATCTTCTGCTCTCCATCTCTGTAAATCTTTGGTCAATTCTTTTCTTTCTCTCAAAGCCTTTTGTGCTTCTTTTTTATTCTGAAAAATTTGTATTCCTTGGAACTTCTTAGGGATATTTGTGTTTTTCGTAGCTGGGTATGCAAAGGCTATCTTATATTTTCCATCTAGATTTGAAGAATCAAGTGGTCTTATTACATTATGAGTTTTCTTTCTCTTTTTTTCTTTTTTAGACAAATTTATCTATCTCCTTTAATTGCTCCTATAACACAACCTAAAGTATAAATAAAAAAAATTACTTGAATCCAACCCGATGTAAAAATAAATCCAAGGACACCAATTATTCCAAGAAGTAAATATTTTCCTTTAAAACTATATCCGAATTGAGACATTAAATTAAATGATATCATAATATTAATCTATAATCCATGTCATTGAATATCCTATGTTGATATAGAGCAGAGCCCCCAAATTTTTGATCGCACTATTTTTGTTATTAGTATAATTATTATTCAAAATGAAATGGAACAAAAAATATGATTATCCTACATCCACTAGGAGTGTCTTAAAAGGAATTAGACAATATACTTTAAATAATCAAATTCTTCCTTCAGTCACTAGTATCATCTCACTAACTAAAAGTTCCTCTGAAAAAGAAGCACTCGCATCATGGCAACTTAGGGTAGGTAAAGAAGAAAGTATGAGAATTAAGAATTCTGCAGCGCAAAGAGGATCTGAAATGCATGCCTTTATTGAAAGATTTCTTAGGGGACAAGAAAATTTAGATTTGTTTGAAGAAGAGAAAAACATCCAATCTAAAAAAATGGCAAACTTAATTATTGAGGAAGGGCTTAGAAATAATCTAAGTGAAATAAACGGAGTTGAATGCACAGTATTCTATAAGGGAGATAAAGGATTTGCAGGTACTTCAGACCTTATAGGTGTGTTTAATGATGTACCGTCTGTAATTGATTTTAAACAAAAGAATTCAATTATGAAAGAGTCTTACGAAAGTCTACAAACGTATTTTACACAATTGGGGGCTTACAGTCTTGCGCACAATAGTATGTTTAATTCAAATATTACTCAAGGTGTAATATTGTTAGCTACAACTGATTTAGTTTATCAAATTTTTAGAATTCAAGATGAAAAATTAATCGAGTATCAAAAAAAATTTTTAGATAGAGTTAAACAATATTATTCGATTATCAACAAAAGTTGATTTCCCTGTTAAACTCTATTAACAGGGAAATTGCCAGCTTTGATGAATGCAATCATTTCATTTTCATCTATTACTCTAGTTCCAAAAGATTTAGCTCTTTTAGCCTTTCGAGTATCTTTTCTAGAGCTGATTAAATAGTCAGTTTTGCTGCTTACACCACTAACAAACCTAGCATTAGTTTTGTTGTGTATCTCAACAATTGCATCAACTCTTTTGTATTTTTCTAATGCACCTGTAATACAAAAAGTTGCTATTGGTTTTTTTTTCATTTTTTTCTCCTTTTTGTTGTTTTTCATGAAGCAAGTAAAACACCCTTTTTCTTTGATTTAGAGTCCAATAAAATCTAGGATATTGGACATAAGTAAAATTAACTAAAGAAAATGGGGCTAAATTTAAATTGTCTAAAATATTTAAAATTATTAGATGAAAAATATAAATAGAATTATTTTTGGTGTTTTCATTATAGTTATAATAAATCTTTCATTACCAACATCATCTTTAGCAATAGGTGGAGGTTTTTTTAAATCTATATTAAATATTTTTAAAGGCGGGGGAGATGACGTCATAAAATCAGGAGATGACTTGTTACGTGGAGGCAAGAATCAATCAGCAAATATTGAAAAAAGTACTGACGAAATCTTAAATGATTTGGGTGTTCGAATGAATAAAAAACCTGGACCATCAAAGGAGTCGTTGATTATGGAGAGAGTTGGAGCTGAGTCACATGCATCTGAATTTAAGACTCTTAAAGAAAGTAGTAGATCTGATTATATAGGTTCTATTCGAAGAAACGCTGATGAACTTATAGATGATGATTTATGGGAATTTTTAAATGAAGAGTTGTCAGGAGATAATAATACTTTTAAAAAATTTATCGTGGTCGGTTGGATTGGTAAAATTTATAATACTTCAGAATATTTCACAAGGCCAACGATTGAAAAAAAAATGCTTTTAGTTTGTAGTAATTTAAATGAAACATTTTATTTTTCTTTATTAATGGAGCAAGAACCAAAAAGAGCATTTTTAGTAAGAAATATTAAATTTAAAGATAATCAAAATCCATTGCCCAAACAAGAGTTAGTAGTAATTGAAGATAATGATGATTTAAAAATTATGGCATCCTTACCTAAGGAAGATAATAAATATCCAAGTCATTATTTTACAATATACAAAGATCAAAACTTTTATTATGATAAAATTAATCAAGCCAATGTTTCGCCAGATATCATAAAAAAAAAGGCTTATAATAATGTTTCTGGTAAAAATAATTGCTCAAAGGCTACAGAAAATGGATTGTTATAACTAAAGATTTATTTTAAAGTTAGACATAAAATTTATGGTAAAGATAAGAAAACTAGACTCTATTGAAAAAGGATTGGATGAAGTAGTAAAAGTTCTTACACCAGAAGAAATACAAAAAGCAATTGGAAAAGGGGTTTCGTATATTCGGAAATGTAGTGATCCAAATCCAGATTCAGATGGCATCAAAAGAAATATTGACCACAAAGATTCGGTAGAGCTGGACAAAGAATGTGTTCGAAAAGGTATAGCCCCACCACTATTGACCTCCCATCAATATATAATTGATAAAGAGAAGAATAATAAAGACTCAGAAAATCTAAGTGATGTGAGTAGAATGTTAGTAAAATTTAGTATTTTAGAGGGTGAGCTTAATAAGTTTATTATTGATGCAACAGATCCTGAAGGACCAGATGGGGAAAATATTAATGATTTAGAAAAAAAAAAGATTTTCGAATCTATTAAAAAAATTGAAGATAAAATATTAAAAATAAAATTATCTATTGATAAAAGTAAATAATTTTATCCTATAAAATATTGGATAAATTTGTTGGTTGACATTTAAATATTAATCATTAAATAAGAATTAACTTAATAAAAAGTTAACCTTTTTATGTATTCGGATTATTAAGTCAGTTCTTTAAAAAACTATTTTTTAATTCATTACATCGTAAATAAGGTTACTAGAAAGAAGTAACTTGATGGTAAATGAAAAGAATAAATGTAAAATAAAAAGATACTCTTGCTATTATTGTAATTGCACAGGGTTTTATTCAAAAAAACAAATAATTTTTCAGATCTGGAATTGGGGGTATCAATTCGTTGATAGGGAAATTTGCAAATACTGTAATGGAAGAGGTTTTGTCGTGTTCAGGCATAACTTTGAAACTACTAATAATTATCAATCATACAGAGATCATTGATGAAAAAGCCAAAAATACCTTATTATATGGGACTTTTTACCCTTTTATGCATTTATTGTTTCATGGTGGGGTTTCAATGATTTTGTCCAAAAAAACATTCTCTATTTCCCTACTTATAGAAGAACCAATCAATTATTCATTGGAAATGAAAAAAAAACAAACAATTAAATTGAATATTGGCCTGGAGCGTATCCTTTCTTTCTCGCTTTGTTATAGCGCTCCAGCCCAATATTCAAAACAAAAGGAGTTAAATGACAGATAAAACAAAATATTCAAATATAAGCGTTTCAAAAGATACATATTCTTCATTACAAAAATTAAGCAAAGAAATACTTCCAGGTGACACTTCATTATCTATTTCAAAAACAGTCACTTATTTAGTGAATTGCAAAATCAAAGAAAAGAAAATGACCGTTGAGGAAGCTGAAAGAATAACAGGTGGTTTAGAACTTTGGGGTCAATCAGAAAACTTTACACCACCTAAAAAAATAACTGATTGGGTAGTGAACAATACAAACAAAAAAGGAGATAAAAATGGAAAAAAATAAAAAAATAGAAATATACAAAAATCTAATATTAGATGTTCCAGGAGTAAATAGTGCACAATTCGATAAGTCTATTGAAAGTTCAGTGACTACATCGTGGGGAGTGAATTGGGATTCTGATTTTATAGCAAGAGATATTTTACAAAACTTTAGAGATTCAAATTTATCAGAAATTGAAAAAGTAGTTGTAAATACAAAAAATGACAAAATTCTTGTAGAAGGAAATAACTGTTTTGATTTAAGAAAACTATTTTTTGTAGGTTCTAACAAAGCTGGCGATGAAACAACTGTTGGAGAATATGGTGAGGGATTTAAAGCAGCTGTAGTTTCAATGCTTAAAAGAGGAATTCAAGCGCCTGTATCAGTTTCAGGAGATACAGCAGTTGTGATTGATGTTGGTGACGAAGTCGTTGAAGATTTAAGACCACTTGTTTATCACTTTTTCAAAGTGAATAAGCAAAACAAAACATCTTTTCTAATTCACACTTACGACAAAGAATTGAAGGCAGCATTTGATTTTGGAATGTCACATTTTTGGTTTGAAAAAAATCCATTAGTTGGTGAAGAGCTTCATTCTTATAATGATATATCATGCTATAAAAGCAAAAATCCAAAAGAAGGATATTTATTTTATAGAGGAGTAATGAGGGGAAAAATTGCTCATATTCCAGTAGTAATTAATATTCCGAAAAAATATGCTCAAATTGAAAATAAGATCAAATCAGATAGAGATCGTAATTCATTTGATAATAAGCTTGTGAATAGTTTTTTAAGTATTTGGGCAAGGTCTGGTTTCCATTATCACGGAATGACTAATAACCCTGCAATTAAGTTTGTATTAGAGTCATCAAAAAAAATATGGGATAAGGGACATCCTTTACTTGCTGCTCTAGCAAATAACGCCTGGAACATTAAAGATGATAAATCATTAATTAAATTGTTCGGTAATAAATATTTTGCTGATTCAGCCCATTATCATTCAAGAGGAATTACTTGGTCAGAGTGGTATGATAAAAAAACTCAAACTTATATCATAAGAAAAGATAGAGAACTTGAGAAAAAAGGTAAAATAAAACTTCCAAGTTATTTTGTAAGGTTTGGTGTTACTTCTTCACTTGAAATGTTTATTAAAAATAGAGAAGCTTTAGAAAAAAGAATTAGAACAAAAAAAACTGCTGCCTTAAGTCCTAAGCAAAGGAAAGCAGTTAATTATGCTATGGAATGTATTTCAAAAGTAGCACCTAATTTTAGTTCGCTCTATAATAATTTTAAAGAAGACCAGGGAATTTACGAGCTTGATTTTAAAACAATCGAGTCGAAGGATCTTCTTGGAGAATTAAAGGACTCAAGAGACTATGATGGAAAAACTATTTATCTAAACAAAGATTTATTTAAAAGTAATTTTGGTAAATTCTTTGCAATAATGACACATGAAATGGGTCATGTATTTGGAAAAGATGGGGAAAGGGAATTTTCAGATGTACTGACCCACATCATCGCTCAAGCTGTGGATAAAAATTCTGTGATCTCAAAATATTCTAAAAATTGGAGTAGGTATAAAATATGAGTTTAAATAATAATTTAAATTTCCAATTTTTTGTTTCCGAACCCTTGAGAAAGAATAATTTATCAGTTTTCTTTTTGAGCACTGAGGAAAAAAAAGTAGATAATTATTTATGTTTTTCTGAAGCTTTAAAAAAAAACTTAGTCTCAGTCAATGAAGTTAATGAGAGAGGTTCAGTTAGGTATCTAAAGTTATCTAACAAATCAAATCAAAAAATTTTAGTTTTAGAATCAGAAATAATAACTGGGAACGCTTTAAAACAAGATAGACTTGTTAATAGAACAACTCTAATTCCTGAAGATACAACTATAATGTTACAGGTAAGTTGTTGTGAAAAAAATAGATGGAGTCCAGCTGTTGCAAATAAACTTTCTGTTTCAGATACATTATTTTTTTCAAAAGGTCGATTAGATAATTCTATTGATATTTGCGAAAAGTCTAAAACTGATCAATATAAGATTTGGGATAATATTTCTGAAAGGTTAAATGATTTTAAAATAAAATCCTTTACAGGATCTACTGAAGAAATATATCAAAAAAGAATAAACGATATTGAAGATTTATTATTATCATTTAAACCAAAATTTAATAGTTTAGGAGTAGCGATTGCAATTGGTAATCGGATCATATCAATAGACATATTTAGCGACTCAAATATTTTTAATATTTATTTTCCAAGAATCTTGAGGTCAGTAATAATTGATAGTTATACGAAAAAACCTTATCAAAATTATATTTGTAAAGAAAATGTGTATAAACTTCTTAGACAATTTGAAAAATCAGTAAAAAAATTGCATAAATCACCAAGAGGATGTTTGGGAGAAGAGATAAAGTTTAATAATAATCAAGTAGTTGGTTCTTGTTTGCAATATGATGATATTATGATTCATTTTTCAGGATTTTTAAAAGATAACCCAGATATACCTCAATACAAAAGTGAGGTAGCATAAAATGGATTTTATAACTTTAAGTATTGGACTAGTCCTAGGAATTGTGATTGGAGCAAGCGCTATATTTATTTACTTTAAATTAAACAACAAGAATGAAGTTGATATTGAAAGTTACTCTCAAAATTTAAAAGATCTTGAAAATGCGATAAAAGGTTACGAAAATACTAACAGTGAAGACAGAGGAAAAATTCAAACACTTTTACAAGCCGTGCAAACTGGCAACAAAGAAGTTAAAGAAGAAGCTGAAAAAATAGCTAATACTTTTATTTCTGGTGGAGGTCAGAAGCAAGGTGTTTGGGGTGAAATTGTTCTTAACAATATTTTAACTAACAATCTTGGTTTTAGAGAAGGTCATGAGTTTATTACTCAAAAAAACTTTAATACTGATGAGGGTAATTTGCAACCGGATGTAATCATAAATTATCCAGATGGAAAATGTATGATTGTCGATTCAAAAGTAAGCTTAACTGCATGGGATGAATACGCGAATTCTTCAGATGAAAGAATTAAGGAGGATGCTTTAAAAAGACATAAACAATCCTTAAAAAATCACATAGATAGTTTAAATAAAAAAAATTATCAGGGCATAAAAGACTTAAAAACGTTAGATACTATAATAATGTTTTGTCCAAACGAAAAAGCGTTAGAGCTGCCAGATAAAGGTGGTCAAAAATTGATGGAATATGCTTTGAGCAAAAAAGTTACCTTATGTGGTCCTTCAATGCTATTTCTAATTTTAAAAGTTGCAGAGTATTTTTGGAAAGCAGACAAACAATCTAAAAATATTTTAAATGTTATAGAATTAGCAAATAAAATTAGCACTCAAACTGTTGATATTTATAACAGTGCTAAAAAAGCTCAAGATTCATTTAAAAAAACATCAGATGGTATTACAGAAGTAATGGACAAAATTAAAGATGGTAAAGGAAGCCTTTTAAGCAAAACTACAAAAATAAATAAAATTGGCGGACTTACTCCCAAAAAGCTTCCACCAGACGATGTAAATGAAGATGTAAATGAAGATGATGATGAGGATAAAAATAATGAATAAAAAAACTACTCTTGGAACTGCTAAAAAGAAAATAGAGGATAATCAAATCTTAACTGAAGACAATCTCAACGTTTTGACGGTTGATTATGAAACTTCAGACTCACGAGTAAATTATGGTCAGGTTTTACAGGCTGCCATAGTAGTTACAGATAATAAATTAAATATTAAAACAACTCATGATCTTCGGTGCAGGTTAAAACCAAATGTAATACCTTCAATTGGAGCATGTTTAGTTCATAAAATTCCAGTGGATATTTTAAAAAATACGAACAAATCTCATTATCAAATGGTTCTTGAACATTATAATTTAATTAAAGATCACACTCCTTGTTATGTGATGGGTTTTAATAGTGTTTCATTCGATTTAGAGTTTTATAGAAGAATGCTTTTTAAATCACTAATCCCAGATGTTTATCAAACTAACACTAATGGTAACAAACATTTAGATATTTTAAATGTTGCTCGTGCAGCAAAATTTGTAAATGATGACTCAATTAAAACAATTTTATCAGAAAAAAATAGACCCTCTTTTAAATTAAGTGACCTAAGTACAGCCAACAATATTGATAACGGTGATCATCATAATGCGGTATCTGATTGTCTTAATACAATCTCAGTAGCTAAATTAATATTTGATAAAACTAATGACATTTGGAACGAGTCTTTAAAATTGACAACAAGAAAAGATACTGAAAATTTTATTTTAAAGAATAAAGTTTATACCTCATTAGAATATTATTATGGGAATACTCATCCATTTCTAGTTCATCACATTTTATTCCATAAAGAATTTAATTGGTCAATAAATTGGGACATGAAAGTTAATCCAGATCTATATATAAATATGGATAGACAAACTTTATCTAAGGCACTGGATTCAAGTCCTAAGATACTACGTACAGTTAAGGCAAATAAAAGTTTAGTTTTATTAAAGGCAGATTACGCTTTAAAGACAGAAAAATATTCTAAAATTGGAATGGATGAAATAAACAGAAGAGTGAAGGTTTTACAAGATAATCATCATTTTATTGAGTTAATAGCATCTATTTTATCAGATAAAGCAAAAGAAAAAATGTCAATGGATCAAACAGAACTTTTATTTGAAGAAACGATTTATGCAGGAGGTTTTGCTAATGATAATGATAAGACTATAATGAGAAAGTTTCATCAAGTTGACTGGAGAGAAAAATTAAACTTAATTGAAAAATTTTCTGAAGAAAGATTTCAATATTTTGCAGAATGTTTGATTTATGAGGAGAGCCCAGAAATTTTACCAAAATCTATTTATAACAAGATTCACAGATCTTTCGCTGAAAGATTGTTATCTAAGAATAAAGAAAAATGGGAAACTATACCTGCATTTTACTCAGAAACAGACACTCTAAGAGAAACTAAATATAAAGATGACAAGGAGATGTTGGCGCTAATAGATGCATATAATAAATATGTAATGGATTTGGAAACGCGCTTTGAAAATGCTTAAAAATTGTATAATATTATATAATGGACTCTAATCCATATAATTTAAAAACTTTAGATGAAAAACCTTCAGGTTATCTAAGTGCAAAAGAGCTAGTAGATTTTTTAGCGAAACATAAAATAACAATAAAAAGAATGGATAATTTACCAAGATTTGCCCATTCAAATAGTATAGATATGAAAAAGATCGTCAGAGATGGATCTGGTGGTTCGGTTCCGACTATATATAAAATACCAAACTCTACACAAATTTCAAAAATAGTAGAAAGTATGAAGAATAACAATAACTCTGAATTAGGTAAACAGATATTGAAAAAGAAAAAAGAAAAAATATTAGAAGTATTTGATAAAGCTGAGGATAGAAAAGAAACGAGAACATCAATAGCAGATAAAGTTGCAAAAATCTTGGGTGTAAATTGTAATAGAAAATTAGTAAGGGCAGTTTTAGATGCTAAAAGATCATCTAAGTTGGAAAAACTCAAAAAAATTTCTTGAATTAGCTTTGTTGATAACATGAATTGTTCCAGATTGGTCAATTGACAATTTCTGTTAAAATATTATTGATGATTATTTTAAAGAAAGGAAATTTATGGAAAATTTTAAAGATGAAGACTTTGACTCAAAGATAAAAAGTGAATCTGTTGCAGTCGTACAATTCTCAGCGTCTTGGTGCGCGCCATGTAAGCAATTACGTCCAATTATGGAAAAATTGAGTGTCGAATATAAAGATAAAATGAAAACATTTTATGCGGACATAGAAACTGATTCAATTAATCTTGGTTCACAAATGGGTATTCGTGGCGTTCCCACTTTGATTCTTTTTAAAAAGGGAGTTGAAACAGACAGACTTGTTGGTGGCGTACCTGAAAAAGCTGTTCGGGAGTGGTTGGATAAATCGGTATAGCTTTTAATTAAGTTTTAAAACTTCTGAAGCAAGATATAAAGATCCTGTAATGATTATTATATCATTCTTACTTAATGGTATGGATTTGATTGCTTCTTCTATGCTTGTATTATATTGAACATTTGGAATAGAATTAAATTTTTCTTTTAACTTTTTACCATCTAATGCACCTGGAGTATTTGGAATATCAATAGTAGTAACAGATTTTATATTTTTAAAATGACTTATGAACTCTTCATGATCTTTGTTTGCCATCATTCCAATTATGCAGTGCACATCACATTTGAGGTTATTTAGATAATCATTGAGAACTTTGGCACCTCCAGGGTTATGAGATCCATCACATATCAGCATATTGTCTTTTACTAAGTCTTTGAGTTTGCCCTTTTTAATTTCTTCTAATCTTGCAGGGTTATGTGCTTTTTTTACTCCCTCAATAATATGTTGATCTTGAATATTTAAGTCTTTTAAAGTTCTTAATGTAGCTATTGCTGTAGAAGCATTTTCTAGCTGAAAATCACCTTTAATATTAGGTTTTGGAATTTTTAATGAGCCGTATTGATCTTCATAAAAAAAGAAATCATTTTCTTTTAAAACAAAATTATAATCCTCCCCATGGAATATTTTCTTTGCAGAATTATTTAAAATATTTTTTTTAATACATTCAGTAATTTTTTTTGAACTTTGCTTTGCAACTATAATATTTGAGTTGAGAAGGGCAGAAGTTTTTTCATAGATAATTCTTTCAATAGTTCTGTCATTTTCTGGCAGCCAATCAAGATGATCATAAGATATTGAACTAATGCAATTAGCAAGATTTTTTTTAAGAATGTTAACAGCGTCACCACGCCCGAATAAACCAAATTCTGCTAAACATATGTTGTCCTTGTGCTTCATACATCCTAAAAAAAAAGCACTTGTCAAAGCCTCGAAGTAAGTAAGTGCCCTACCATTATTAACTTCGTGAACTTTATTTAATAAATCAGCTAGATCGTCATCACTAATCATTTCATCGTTATAAACGAATCTTTCATTTATAGAGATCACATCTGGAGATGTAAAAATATTACATTTGTAATTTGCTTCTTTTAATATAGATCTTAAAAACGAAATTGTACTACCTTTTCCATTTGTGCCACAGACTTGGATACATTTTATTTTGTCTTGGGGATTTTCTAATTTTGTCATTAAAACACGAATACGATCTAAACTTAGATCAATTTCGCGACTATGCAGTTTTTGAAATTTGCTGAGTATCTTCTGAAGTTTCATTTATATCTTCAGTGCTTATAGAATTTTTCTTTAATAATATAGATAATAATTTTCCAATTTCTTCATTGATATCTTTTCTATGACAGACGCGATCTATGAAGCCTGCTTTTAAAACTGCCTCAGAAGTTTGAAAATCCGCAGGAAGCTCTTCCTTAACGGTTCCAGATATAACTCTCTTACCGGCAAACGCGACGGTGGCACCTGGCTCTGCAATGTGAATATCACCTAACATTGCATAACTGGCCGTTATGCCGCCTGCAACAGGATCAGACATAATTACTATATAAGGTAAACCTGCAGCTTTCACTTCATTTATTGCAAGCGTCGTGCGAGGCATTTGTGAAAGACTGATCATACTAGCTTGCATTCTCATCCCACCGCCTTGAGCAACTATAATTAGAGGTTGTCTATTTTCAATAGCGTGAAATGCTGCAAATAAAATTGATTCTCCTTCTGCAGCTTCTATGCTTGAGCCAAGAAATTCCCAGTCAGAAGCAACTGCTGTACATTTAATTTTATTAATTTCCCCTGATGCTACTACCATAGAACAATCTAAACCTGTTTTTTTTCTAGCACTCTTCAATTGATCTTTATATGCTTTTACAGCCACGAACCCTAAAGGGTCATCTTTAGGAATGGGTGTTTTAAAAGTTTCATAAATTCCTGAATCAAATAAATATCCAAAACGTTCTGAAGGGGTTACTTTAAAGTGTTTAGAACAATAAGGACACGTATGAAAGTTGTTTGCTATTTCTTTCTTACTCACTAATCCTTTACAACAAGAAACATAGTCGCTTTTTGCTAACTCTTCTTTAGTAGCACGTTTTCGAATTGCAGCTTTGATTCGTTCTCCAGCCTTTATTACCTTGTTTAACCAATTTACCATTTAAATAATTTTATTTTTTAGTTTTCTTATCATCTTATCTAATTTTATGACAGGATTGTGATTTTTTTTAATAGCATTTGTAATGATTTTTGAATTAAGTGATCCAACTACAACCCCATTTGCCGATTTAAATTTAGATATATTTTTATCTGTGATACCAAACCCAATTACACAATTTTTACCTTTAGCTAACTTTTGAATTTTATTATAATTTTTTAGTATATCTTTTGGAGCAACTTTTAATCTACCACCTGTAGTATTACTCTGACTAATGTAATAAATCATTGTGTCGCTGTCCCTTATAATTTGTTTCATTCTAGATTTAGAGGTAGTAGGACTCAATAGTTGTACAAATACAATTCCATTTTTTTTACATTTTTTTGCAAAAGTTTTATTTTCTGGATGAGGAAGATCAACAATAATTAAACCTGATACACCCGATTTTTTACACATCTTTATAAATTTATTTTCATTAAATTGTAAAATTAAATTCCAATATCCCATTAAAATTACTGGTCTTGGATATTTTGTATTTTTAAATTTTTTTATGATCTTAAAAGTTTCATTAAGGTTAATTCCAGCTTGTATAGCTCGGTGTGCTGATGTTTGAATATCACCACCATCTGCGATTGGTGTTGAAAAGGCCATGCCGGATTCTATAATGTCTACATTCTTTGATATGGCTTTTAATATATCCAATGATTTCTTTTTTGTAGGATCTCCAGCTACTGTGTAAGTTAGTAGGGCAGGTCTTCCTTCAGCTCTACATTTTTTGAAAGCTTGGTTTATTAAAAAAGCAGTCATTAATATTTACCTAATCTTTTTTTAATAATATGCTTGTCTTTCAAGGCGTCTCCGCAGGAATTAATTATAATTATTGTATCCTTTGAAAGTTTTGGAGCTATAGCTATTGCCCGAGCGAAGGCGTGTGACGGCTCGAGTGATGGATTAATTTTAGTTTCCAGCTTTCTAATTAATCTATATGCATTAAGTGCATCTTCGTCTGTTTGTGAAACATAGGATGCCCTTCCTGATTCTTTTAAAAAACAATGGAGTGGCGAAACGCCTGGATAATCTAAACCAGCACTGATTGATTCTGTTTCAGCTATTTGTCCAAATTTATCCTGACAGACCATTTGTGCTGCACCATGGAGTACTCCAATTTTAGAATTATTACTTAAGGGAGCAGCATGTTTTTTTGAATTTTTTGGACCTCCGGCCTCTATCCCTTCGAAACTAATTTGTCTTTTATCATAATCCATAAATTCACTCCATAAGCCATAGGCTGAAGAACCGCCTCCAACACAATTTAAAAGTTTAACTCTCTTTGGAATTTGGCCAAATTCTTTAATCATTTGTTGTTTTAGTTCACGAGAAATTTGTGCAGTTGACCAACCACAGATTTTGACGAAGATATTTGCCGAGACTGTAGATCCAACTCCAAGATGAACTTTTTCATGATTTGCTACCCAATACCTCATGACCTCCGAAACGGCGTCGACCAAGGTTTGACTACCTGTATAAACTGGCACAACTTCAGCACCATTTTTTTTCATCGCATCCACATTTGGTTTTTGACGCTGAACGTCACGATACCCCATAAATACCTTACATTTTAATCCAAAATGTTTTGCAGCAATAGAGAACATCTTGCCGTTATAACCGGCCCCCGTGTCGGTTACAAGGTAGCGTTTTCCCATTTTTTTACAAAGCATTGCTGCTGTGATCGCCCCGTAGATTTTGTGTGCACCACCACGAGCAGCAGATACTACTTTGGCGTATATTTGAGCTCCACCTAAATGATCGGTTAAATTTTGCAATTTAATAAATGGAGTAGGGCCTTTATGCACCCAATTATTATAATAATAATCTCTTTCAGCTAAAAATTTTTTATCTCTTCTTAATTTTTCGAATTTTA
>CACNWU010000012.1 GCA_902624185.1 uncultured Pelagibacteraceae bacterium | reverse complement strand
ATTTTCTATATGTTTATTTTTTTATGTGCTGAAGTTACAGCAATTGCTGTTTTGATAAATTATATATCAGGCACAGATCTTTGGATAACAGCCCTAATTGTTCTATTTTCCACTTTGGCTTATACCTTATATGGAGGGTTGAGAGCTTCAATTTTTACGGACAATATTCAAATGATTGTAATTGTAATCTTATTAGTGCTCTCACTTTTTTATATAAATAATTTTACTGGATCTCAATTTACTTTTGACTTTGTTAGAGAAAAGAATCCACATCTTTTAAGTAGTTCTTATTTGCCAAGTTATACTGCTGGATTAACATTTTTTATTGCAGTAGCTGCAACTAATTTATTTCATCAAGGTAATTGGCAAAGAATTTATGCTGCAAAAAACTTTAAGATACTAAGAAAAAGTTTGATTATTTCTTTTTTATTAATTGTTCCTATTGTTTTTTATATGGGTTTTAGTGGAATGGTTGCTTTCTCAATTGATACAACTATTAGACCTGATCTTGGTTTTTTTTCATTGTTACTCAAAAATCAAACTGCTTTTTTATCCTTAGTTGTAATTGTGCTTGGTTTAGCTTTAACTATTTCAACAGTTGACACCTTAATAAATGCTATATCAAGCTTAATTGTAGTTGATGGTAAAGCTACATTTAATTTTAAAAAAAAAACTAATTACTTAAAATTTTCAAAATATATAATAATCTTATTATCAATAATTTCATTTATAATAGCATCTAAGGGATTTGATATATTGTATTTATTTCTGTTAGCTGATTTGTTTTGTTGTGCGTTTGTCCTAACTGTTTTTTATAGTTTTTACGACAAGAAAATTAATGAAAGAACTGCTTATGTATCAATCATGTTAGGTCTTATCACAGGTTTTCTAATGTTTCCAACTCCCGATTTTTCAAAAAGTTTATTAGTTGGAATTTTGATACCAAAAGATTTTTTTGATCCTTTAGTCTCTCAATCATTGTTGTTTTTATCTTTCATGGCAGCAACTTTTCTACCATTTTTCATTTTAAAAGCTAAAAAGTTTTAATATTACTCGATTGTATTAACAGAATTAATAGCTATATATCTGTTTCGATGTCAGATAATCAAATAGCTATTAATAATCTCTCCAAAATTTATGACAATGGTTTAACTGCTTTAAAAAATATAAATTTAGATATTAAAAAAGGTGAGATTTTTGCAATGTTAGGTCCTAATGGGGCTGGTAAAACTACTTTGATTAGTATTATTTGCGGAATAGTAAAACCAACTTCTGGAAAAGTAGACGTTGAGGGATTTGATATAATTGACGATTATAGAGAGACAAGATCCAGGATTGGACTAGTGCCCCAAGAATTAACACTGGAACAATTCGAAACTGTATTTAATAACGTATCTTACTCGAGAGGTTTATATGGAAAAAAACCAAATCCAGAACACATAGAAAAAGTCTTAAAACAATTAAGTCTTTGGGATAAAAAAGATCTTATTCTTAGACAGTTATCAGGTGGTATGAAAAGAAGAGTTTTGATTGCTAAAGCTTTATCTCATGAGCCACAAATTTTATTTTTAGATGAACCAACAGCTGGTGTAGATGTGGAATTAAGAAAAGAAATGTGGAAAGTTGTTGAGTCTTTAAGAGAAACAGGAGTAACTATAATTTTGACAACACATTATATAGAGGAGGCAGAAGCCATTGCTGATCGGGTTGGGGTTATAAATCAAGGTGAAATTATTATTGTTGAACAAAAAAAAGAATTATTGAAAAAGATGGGACAAAAAACTTTAATTATTGAATTACAAGATGAAATAGAAAATATTCCAGCTACACTTCAAAAATATAATCTTAATTTTGGAAATAATAAAATGTCGTTAATCTATCGATATTCTCTTAAAGAAAAGCAAACTGGTATAACAAATTTATTGCAAGACCTCAAAGATGCTGGATTAAAATTAAGAGATCTTAAGACTGAACAAAACAACTTAGAAAAGATATTTGTTTCACTAGTAAGGGAAAATAATGAAGTTTAATTTTGAGGGTTTAAAATCAATATATCTGCACGAAATGGATCGTTTCAGGCGTACATTGGGACAATCATTATTATCACCAGTAATTTCAACTTGTTTATATTTTATAGTGTTCGGATCAGTAATAGGTGGTTACGTTGAAAATATTGATGGCGTTAGTTATGGATCATATATTGTTCCTGGATTGTTAATGCTAACACTCTTAACTCAATCTATCAGTAATACATCTTTTGGTATTTTTTTTCCTAAGTTCAATGGAACCATATATGAAATTTTAGCAGCTCCTATCTCAACTTTTGAAGTAGTCCTTGCTTTTGTAGGTGCGGGTGCAACTAAAACACTTATTGTTGGTTTAATTATTTTTGTTACCTCAATGTTTTTTGTTGAGGTAAATGTTGAATTCCCATTTTTAATGATTTTTTTATTAATTCTAGTTTCTTTTACTTTTGCGTTATTTGGTTTTTTAATAGGTCTAGTAAGTACGAACTTTGAACAAATGTCTATCATTCCATCATTAGTGATTACTCCTATGGTTTTTTTGGGAGGAAGTTTGTATTCATTAGATATGTTACCTGAGTTTTGGCAAGTGGTTACATATTTTAATCCGGTAGTTTATTTGATTAATGGACTGAGATATTCATTTTATGGTATATCAGATTTTAATATATGGATAAGTATTGGTTTAATGGTTTTATTTTTGATTATGTGTGTGACTGTTGTTACTGTTCTTCTTAAAAAAGGTTATAATATCAAATCCTAATTATCTTTGATTTAATTGAAGAACTTTTCTGTGTTGGTTTCCTTTATAACTAGCTAAAGGACGAATTAATTTATTGGCTGCATGTTGTTCAATTATGTGAGCTGACCAACCTGTAATTCTAGAGATTACAAAGATTGGTGTAAAAAAATCAGTATCAAAGCCCATTAAATGATAGGTTGGGCCAGTAGGATAATCTACGTTAGGGTGAATATTTTTTCTATCAATCATTACTTTTTCAACAATATCATAAATTTTTTCAAACTTTTTATCTTTTTTAATTTTTGCAACTTTGCCAAAATACTCTCTCATTGTTGGAACTCTTGAATCACCGCTCTTATAAACTCTATGACCAAATCCCATAACAACATCCTTGTTGTCTAATGCTTTATTTATCCACTGAAGAGCATTTTCTGGTTTCTTAATTTTATTCATCATATGCATAACTTCTTCATTTGCACCTCCATGCAAAGGACCTTTTAAACTCGCAATTGCGCCAGTTATTGCACCATGGATATCTGACAAACTACTGGTAATTGTTCTTGCAGTAAAAGTCGACACGTTGAAGCTATGTTCTGCATATAAAATTAGGGATACATCAAATGCTTTAACAATCTCTTTGTCAGGAACTTTACCAAAACACATATGAAAAAAATTTTCTGAGAATGATAAATTGTTTTTAGGCGGTATAATTTTTTGACCTTTTCTTGATCTATAAAAGGCAGCTAGAGCAACAGGTGTTTTTGCAAAAATTCTCATTACTTTTCTCATATTTGCTTTAGGAGAGTTATCTTTTGTATCTTTATCCTCAAGGCCCATGATACTTACAGCCGTTCTAGCAACATCCATAGGGTGCGCTTTTTTTGGGAATTTTTTAATGTCTTCAAGTAACGTTTTAGAAAGTTTTCTCTCTTTTCTTTCTTGTTTTTCGAAATTATTTAATTGTTTTTTATTTGGTAATTCACCATTTAAAATTAGGTAAGCAACTTCTTCAAATTTACACTTTGCACATAAATCTTGAGCGGCATATCCTCTATAAGTTAGAGAGTTAATCTCAGGCATAACTTTTGAAACTTCGGTTTCGTCAACTATAATGCCCAATAAACCTTTTTTAATTTCATCACTCATTATTCGTGTCCATCTGTACTAAAATTATAAATTTTTTCATCTAAACTATTGTATTTTTCATAATCAACTAACTCATATAATCTTTTTCTTGATTGCATTTTATCAATAACATTATTTTGATGACCATCCTTATAAATGTCTCTTAATCCATCTTCAACATTTTTCATTGCCAATCGTTGAGTCGTGACTGGATAAATTACAATGTTATAGCCAAAATTTTCTAATTCTTGATAGTTAAACAACTTTGATTTTCCAAATTCAGTCATATTAGCTAATAAATAACATGAAAGTTCTTTTCTCACTTTTTCAAAATCTTTTTCATCTTGTAAAGCTTCTGGAAAAATTATCTCAGCTCCAGCATCAACATAAGCTTTACATCTTTCAATCATCTTATCAATGCCCTCTACACTTTTTGCATCAGACCTTGCGATAATTTTAAAGTTTTCATCTTTTTTAGCTGAAACGCATTCACGGATTTTTTTAACCATTTTATCAGTTGAAATAAGCTCTTTATTATCTAAATGCCCACATCTTTTTCTCTCAATTTGATCTTCTAAATGTACAGCTGTAATTCCAAATTCTTCAAAAGTTTGAATTGTTTCTTTACAAGATTTAAATCCAGTATCTATATCAACTATCGTAGGTAGGTTTGTCACTCTAGAAATTAAATAAGATCTAGTACTTACATCCTGAAGTGTAGTTAATCCAATATCTGGAAAACCAAGATCATTTGCCATTACACCGCCAGAAACATAAACTGCATCATATCCTATTTCCTCTATTAATTTAGCTGTTAAAGGATTATAAGCACCAGGTACTCTTAAAATTTTTTTTGATTTTAATTTTTTAACAAAATCTTCTCTTTTTTGACTTGGTTCTTTTTCAACAAAGTGCATTAAAAAATTCCTTTTTTAAAATTTCTTTTTATTTTGCTTCTTTTGATCTCTAAATTCAATTTATCTAATTGACCTGATTTAAGTTTTTTTAAATTTTGCACTGTTTTTAAAAATCTATTACTCTCTTTCTTATTCAATATATTTTCAGTTAATGTTAAAAATTTGTCTATATAGTCTTTTCTTTTGAAAGGACGTGAACCATATGGATGAGCATCAGCAACACCTTGTGATTCTGTAATTTTTTTGCCATTTTTAAGAGATATTACTACTTTTGCACCAAATGCTTTCTTTTTAGGGTTTGTGTCATGATATTTTTTGGTCCATTTTTTATCTTCATGAGTTTTAATTGATCTCCAAATTTTAATAGTACTTTTTCTTTTAGCTCTAGCTTTTGTGTAAGATTTAATATGGTGCCATGCTCCATCTTCTAAAGCTACAGCAAATATATACATTATAGAATGATCCAAGGTTTCTCTACTTGCGTTTGGATCCATTTTTTGTGGATCATTAGCTCCAGTGCCAATTACATAATGTGTATGATGGCTTGTATAAATATCTATTTTCTTTATGTTATTAAGATTAGGAACTTTTTTCTTAAGTTTTTTTGCTAAATCAATTAAAGCTTGAGATTGATATTCTGCAGAATATTCTTTTGTATAAGTTTCAAGAATAGCTTTTTTTATTTCACCTTTTTTTGGTAGAGGTACTTTATATAACGCTTTTTTACCATCAAGAATTCTTGCTATTACACTATCTTCACCTTCATAGATTGGACTTGGAGCTCCTTCACCACGCATAACTCGATCAACAGCTTCAATAGCAAGTTTTCCAGCATGTGCTGGAGCATAAGCTTTCCAACTTGAAATTTCACCTTTTCTTGATTGCCTAGTAGAAATTGTTGTGTGTAATGCTTGCTGAATAGCTTGATAAATTGTTTCAGTTTTTAACCTTAACATTGAACCAATTCCAGCTGCAACACTAGGACCAAGATGAGCTATATGATCTACTTTATGTTTATGTAAACAAATACCTTTAACCAAATTAACCTGAACTTCGTAAGCAGTTATTATACCTCTTAGTAAATCCAATCCATTTTTTTTATTTTGCTGTGCTACACTTATTAAAGCAGGAATATTATCTCCCGGATGACTATAGTCTTCAGCTAAGAAAGTATCGTGAAAGTCAAGTTCTCGAACTGCAGTACCATTTGACCAAGCAGCCCATTCACAATCAAATTTAAATTTGTTATTTATACCAAATAAAGTTGCACCATTTTGTCTAGAATGTTTGAGTGCCATTTCCCTTGATGAGATTACTGACCTTCTGTTTAAAGAGGCTATCGCGACAGCAGCATTATCAATAATTCTATTAATAACCATCTCTATTGCATCTTTATTTAATTTTGAATTATCACTTGCTATTTCAGCTATTTTCCATGCTAGTTGATTTTTTTTTGGTAAATGAATTTTAGATGGAAAAACTTTTACTTTATGTACTATCAAAATAACTCCTAATGTCGGATTTGTTTTTAATAGTTAAAAAAAAATAATCAATCTTAAAGATATTCTAATACAATTTTTTCAATACCTTTAAAGTCTTTAACCAAGTGATTATGATATATTTCGGTTGTATTTTTTTCTGTATACCCATCTTCTAATAAGATTATGGGTATTCCAGCATTTTTTGCCGCATTTGCATCTGTTTCGCTATCACCAATCATTAAAGATTTTTTGATATTGCCACCTAATATTTCAATTACTGAAGTTAAATGTCTTGGATCAGGTTTACAATAATCAAAAGTATTATGTCCAGCAACGTATTCAAAAAAATTATTTATACCAATTTTTTTTAAAAGGTCGATTGCTAAATGTTCTTGCTTATTTGTGCAAACTCCCATTGAGATTTCTTTTTTTTTACACCACAATAAAAATTCTTTTACTCCATTGATAAGTGTACTTTCATTAACGATATTTTTTCCGTAAAAATCGACAAAATCTTTAACCATTTCTTTTTTAATTTTTTCATCTTGTACTTTTCCAAACTCTTTTTTAGCTTGACCCCAGATGGATCTTCCAAGCATAGCACCAGCACCTTGACCAACTAAATTTCTGATTTCATCAGTTGATTTAGTCGGATATCCAAACTTTTTCATAACGTGATTATGGGCACGCATTAAATCGGGTGCTGTATCTACTAATGTTCCATCTAAATCAAAAAGAATTGTGAATTGTTGAGCCATAATCAAAAGTATTTTTAAGAAATATTTTGTGAATTAAGAAAAATATATACTTAATATAAAGAATTTCCTAGATGAAACAATTAAATTTACAAAAGCTACAAAATAGACTTAGAAATAAATTTCTTAAGTCAGGTGTGAAAATGATAGGATCTGAGACAATTTATTTTTCAAAAGATACTAAAATTGGAAAAAATGTTATTATTGAACCATACGTTGTTTTTGGATCAAAAGTAAAAATCGGAAACAACGTAATTATAAAATCTTTTTCTCATTTAGAAAACTGTAAAATTGAAAATAAAGTTGAATTAGGTCCATATGCAAGAATAAGACCAGGTACAGTTTTAAGAGAAGGTTCAAAGGTTGGTAATTTTGTTGAAATTAAAAAAAGTGTGATAGATAAAAACTCTAAGGTAAGTCACTTAACATATATAGGTGATAGTGAAATTGGAAGATCAGTAAATATTGGTGCTGGCACAATTACTTGTAATTACGATGGTGTTAAAAAGAGCAAAACCATAATTAGAGATAATGTCTTTATTGGCTCCAACTCATCCTTAGTAGCTCCAGTGACTATAGGTCAAAAAAGTGTTGTTGGTGCTGGATCTGTTATAACAAAAAATGTAAAAAAAAAATCACTGGCATTAACAAGAAGTTCACAAACTGAAATAAAGAATTATAAAAGAAAAAAAAAATAATTATGTGTGGAATAATAGGAATTAATAGTAACAAACCTGTATCATCAACAATCATTAACTCATTGAAGAAACTTGAGTACAGAGGATATGACTCTGCAGGAATTGCAACTCTTTCAAGTGGATTAATAAATGAAATTAAATCAGAGGGAAGAGTAGATAATCTGGAAAAAAATTCATTAGTTCAAAGTATGCAGGGCACAATTGGAATAGGGCATGTAAGGTGGGCGACACATGGTTTACCTAATAGTATTAATGCACATCCTCATTCGTCTCAAAATGTATCAGTTGTTCATAACGGCATAATTGAAAACTCAACTTTATTAAAAAAATTCTTAGTCAGCAAAGGTCACAAATTCAAGTCTCAGACTGATACAGAGGTAATTGTACACCTTATTACAGAAAATTTAAAAAAAGAAAATATAGTAAATTCTATTAAAAAAACTTTAAAGGCTCTTCATGGAAGTTTCGCGCTTGGTATAATCTTCAAAGATGAGCCAGATTTAATTGTTGGTGCTAGAAGAGGATCTCCTTTGGCAGTTGGTTATGGACCTAACGAAAATTATTTAGGATCTGATTCTTATGCACTTAAATCAATGACAAATAAAATTACATACTTAAATGATGGAGAATTTTGTGTAATCAAAAAAGATCATGTAGAATTTTTTAATGAAGATGGAACTAAAATTAATAAAAAAGTTTTAGAATTATCTAGTGAAGAAGAAAAATATGATAAGGGTGATTATAAACATTTTATGGCAAAAGAGATAGAGGAGCAGCCCTTAACTCTTAAAAATGGTATTAATGAATATTTAGATAATTCAAATAATGATATAAATATTTATAATTTTCCTTGGAAGAAAAATGAAATTTCCTCTGTAACATTAATTGGTTGTGGTACAGCCTATCATTCGTGTTTAATGGCTAAATATTGGTTTGAGGAACTTACAAGTGTGGATGTTAATGTAGATATAGCATCTGAGTTTAGATATAGAAAAAATAGATTTAAAAAAGATACTTTATATGTTTTTGTTTCTCAGTCTGGTGAGACTGCTGATACCTATGCAGCATTAGATTTATGTAATAAAAATAATATGAAAACATGTGCTGTTGTAAACGTAATAGAAAGTTCTATTGCGAGAGACTCCAAATTTGTTTTGCCAATTCATTGTGGTCCAGAAATTGGCGTAGCATCAACAAAAGCTTTTCTTGGCCAGATACTTATTTTATATATTTTAGCTCTAAAGCTTGGTTTATTAAGAGGAGATATCGAAAAAGGATTACTTTCCGAAAAATTAAAAGACTTAAAAAAATTACCTAAGTTAGTCGAGCAAACATTATTGACTGACAACAAAATCCAATCAATATCTAATACATTCAATGATGCTAAAGGATCAATGTTTTTAGGCAGGGGATTTTCTTATCCAATTGCATTAGAGGGAGCACTTAAATTAAAAGAATTATCTTATGTGCATGCTGAGGGTTACCCGGCTGGTGAAATGAAACATGGACCATTGGCTTTGATAGAGGAGGGAATGCCAGTCGTAGTTTTGGCGCCAAGAGATAATTATTATAAAAAAACAATTTCTAACATGCAGGAAGTTATAGCAAGAGGTGCAAAAGTTTTACTGATCACAAACAAAAGTAAAGATGAAGTAGTATCAGAAAATATTTGGGAAACCATTGAAGTTGAAAGCACGAATGAAGATCTTTTACCTTTCCTTTTAACTATACCATTGCAAAAACTTGCATATTATTCAGCTCTCAAAAAAGGTTTTGACATAGATAAACCAAGAAATTTGGCTAAATCAGTAACCGTTGAATAAAAAAAAAACTCTGATACAACAATCTTAGGTTGAACATGAAAAATTGGAAAATTAATAGTTGGAGAAAATATCCGGTAAAACATATTCCGGAATACCCAGATAAAAAGGAGTTGGATCAAGTTTTAGATAAAATAAAAACTTTTCCACCACTTGTCTTTGCTGGAGAAACGAGACATTTAAAACAACAGCTCGCCGAAGTCGTAGATGGAAAAGCTTTTTTATTACAAGGTGGAGATTGTGCTGAAAGTTTTGCAGAATTTCATCCTGATAATATTAGAGATACATTTAAGTTAATGTTACAGATGTCATTAGTTTTAACTTATTCAGCCTCATTACCAGTTGTGAAATTAGGTAGAATTGCTGGACAGTTTTCTAAACCAAGAAGCTCACCTGTTGAAGTAAAAAATGGAGTAGAGCTACCTAGTTACTTAGGTGATAATATTAATGGAATTGAATTTAGTGAAAAAGCAAGAATTCCTGATCCAAAAAGATTGTTCAAAGCATATTCACAATCTGCTGCTACTTTAAACCTTGTTAGAGCTTTTTGTCATGGTGGTTTTGCTGATTTAAAAAAAGTACATACTTGGAACCTAGGGTTCATCAAAAAAAGCCCAGAGTCTAAAAGGTTTAAAGAATTAGAAGATCAAATTGCTAATGCTTTGGCATTTATGGATGCCTGCGGAATAAATTCAGATTTTAATAGAAGATTAAAAACAGTAAACTTTTGGACTTCTCATGAGGCATTATTACTTCCGTTTGAAGAGTCAATGACCAGAACAGATTCAACTACTGGTGAAAATCATGATACATCTGCACATTTTGTATGGATTGGTGATAGGACAAGACAGCTTGATGGAGGACATGTTGAATTTTGCAGAGGTATAGAAAATCCAATAGGTATTAAGTGTGGCCCTACTTTAAAATCTGATGACCTTATAAATTTATGTAATAAGATTAATCCCACTAATGAAAAAGGTAAAATTACATTAATTTCAAGATTTGGGTGTGATAATGTTTCTAAACATTTACCAAAACTAATTAGAGCAATTAAAAAAGAAGGTCTTAACGTAATTTGGTCATGTGATCCGTGTCATGGAAATACAATGCAAGCTTCTACAGGCTTTAAAACAAGACCTTTTAACAGTGTTTTAAAAGAAGTTAAAAATGTTTTTGCATGCCATCAAAGTGAAGGAAGCTATGCTGGTGGATTACATATTGAGCTCACTGGTCAAAATGTTACCGAATGTACAGGAGGGGCTCAAAAAATATCGGAAAAAGATCTTTCCTCAAGATATCATACTCATTGTGATCCAAGGCTTAATGCAAATCAAGCACTTGAACTAGCTTTTTTAATTTCAGATGAGATAAAAAAGAATAGCAGCTATTCCAAAAATGCTATTCAGGCGGCATCTTAGTCTATTGCTTTCAAGCATAAGATTATTAAATACAAACTATGAGTCCCTTAGAAAAAACTAAATTCATATCAAATTGGATCAGAACTTATGTTGATCAAATGCCAACTAAAGCACAATCTTTAGTAATTGGAATATCTGGAGGCATAGACTCATCAGTATCAAGCACTTTATGTGCTATGACGGGTATAAAAACTATTGTTCTAACAATGCCAATAAGACAAAAAGATAATCAACATGACTTGAGTTTAAAACATCAAGAGTGGTTGAAGAAAAAATTTAAAAATGTAGAAGCTCACACAGTTAATCTTGATGAATTATTTAATTCATTTTCATCAACATTAAAGAAATTTGACAATGAACACGGTTTTGCAAATTCAAGAGCAAGATTAAGAATGACAACTCTCTATCAAGTAGCAGCTGCTAATAAAGGAATTGTAGTAGGAACTGGGAATAAAGTTGAGGATTTTGGAGTTGGTTTTTATACAAAATATGGTGATGGTGGAGTAGATATTTCTCCTATAGCTGATTGCAATAAAACTGATGTTTGGGAATTAGGAAAAGAATTAGGTATATTAAAAGAGATAATCGATGCCCCACCAACAGATGGACTTTGGGATGATGGCAGAACTGATGAGGGTCAACTTGGTTTTAAATATGCAGACCTGGAGGATGCTATGAAAAATCCAAATTCTCCACATAAACAAGAATACGAAAAAATTAGAAAACAAAATTTGCATAAAATGGAGCCTATTCCAGTATGCAAGATTCCTAGTTAATCAATTAGATTAACAAATCATTAAATAAGGTATATTTCTTAATCAACTAAAATGGATATTTTTTTAACAAATAATTTAACAAATAAAAAAGAACTATTTGTTCCAAAAGATAAAAAAAATGTTGGAATGTATGTTTGTGGACCGACTGTTTATGACGATCCACATATTGGAAATGCACGACCATTAGTTATTTTTGATATTCTTTTTAGATTATTAAAGAATTCTTTTTCAAAAGTTACATATGTAAGAAACATTACAGATATCGATGATAAAATAATTAAATCATCTCAAGAACAAAAGATATCTACAAAGGAATTAACTGAAAAAGTAACATCAAGCTTTTTTGAAGATTGTAAATTTTTAAACTGTGAAAACCCAACTCATCAACCTAAAGCAACTGAACATATTGATTTAATGATTGAAATGATAAATCAATTAATAAAAAAAGGTTTTGCTTACGAAAATAACAACCACGTTTATTTTGAAGTAAAAAAATTTTCTGATTATGGAAAATTATCAAATAAGAAATTAGAGGATTTGATAGCTGGATCAAGAGTAGAAATAAGTGATAATAAAAAAAATTCAGAGGATTTTGTTTTATGGAAACCATCTGCTAATGATGAGCCCTCTTGGAACTCTCCTTGGGGGAAAGGACGACCAGGTTGGCATTTAGAGTGTTCGGCAATGTCAAAAAAATTTTTAGGAAATGAATTTGATATTCATGGAGGAGGAATAGACTTGATTTTTCCACATCACGAAAATGAAATAGCACAATCTAGATGTGCAAATGATTCAAAAATTTTTGCAAAGTATTGGGTTCATAATGCTTTTATTACTATGTCCAATGAAAAGATGGCTAAGTCTCAAGGTAATATTCTTAAAATAAAAAATTTTAGAAATAAAATTAGTGGGCAAATTTTGAGACTAGCTCTTATGAGTTCACATTATAGGCAGCCATTAGATTGGAATGATAAATTGATTAACGATTGTCAAAATACTTTAGACAAATGGTATCGTATTTACTCATCAGATGTAAAATCTGTTCAATTGACAGAAGAAGTTTTGAGACCTTTACACGAAGATTTAAACACACCCGGATATATTGCTAACCTACACAAGCTTTATGAAAATGCCAGCAAAGGTAAAGACAAAGAATTATTTTTTTCAGCATGTAAATTTATAGGTTTATTAAATGAAGATATTGGACAATGGCAAAGATATAAAAAAAATAAAGCTTCAATTGATGAAACAGAAATAAATAATAAAATTGATTTAAGAAATAAAGCTAGAGCAGATAAAGACTATAAGGAAGCTGACAGAATTAGAGATGAACTTTTTGATAAAGGTGTTTTAATAGAAGATAAAGATGGTAAAACATTGTGGAAATTTAAATGAGCAAAGAGCGTTTATATATTTTTGATACAACATTAAGAGATGGTGCTCAAACACAAGGAGTAGATTTTTCTATTGAGGATAAAGAAAAAATTGCATCTGCCTTAGACAATCTTGGTGTTGATTATATTGAAGCTGGTTGGCCTGGAGCTAATCCAACTGATACTGAATTTTTTCAAAAAAAACATAATTATAAAAATTCTAAACTCACATGTTTTGGTATGACAAAAAAATCTGGCCGAAGTGCAGAAAATGATACTGGATTATCGGCATTAATGAATTCAAATACTACTGCCGTTTGTTTAGTTGGTAAGTCGTGGGACTTTCACGTTGATGTTGCTTTAAATATTACCAATGAAGAAAATTTGGAAAATATTAGTGAAAGTACAAAACATTTTGTTAAAGCAAAAAAAGAATTTATGTTTGATGCAGAGCATTTTTTTGACGGTTATAAAGCAAATCCAAAATATGCACTTTCATGTATAAAAGCAGCTTATGATCAGGGAGCAAGATGGATAGTATTATGCGATACCAATGGAGGAACACTACCACACGAAGTCTCAAAAATTGTAACTGAAGTATCTAAAGTTGTTCCAGGAAAAAATTTGGGTATTCACGCTCATAATGATACTGGTAATGCAGTTGCAAATTCTTTAGCTGCAGTTTTATCAGGTGTTCGTCAAATACAAGGCACAATAAATGGATTGGGAGAAAGATGTGGCAATGCAAATTTGATGTCATTAATTCCTACCTTTTTTTTAAAAAAAGATTTTTCGTCAAAATTTGAAATTGGAATAAAATCTAAAAATATTAAGAATTTAACTGATTGTTCAAGATTACTTGATGAAATTTTAAATAGAAAACCCAATCAACACTTACCTTATGTAGGTGCTGCTGCTTTTTCTCATAAGGGAGGACTTCATGTTTCTGCTGTTCAAAAAGATCCAAAAACATACGAGCATATAAATCCTGAGGAGGTTGGTAACACAAGAAATATTATTATTTCAGATCAGTCGGGTAAATCAAATATAATCTCTCGATTAAAAAGTATCAAAATTAATATCGAAGAAAATGATCCTAAAATTAAAAAACTATTAGACGAGGTTAAAGATAGAGAATTCATTGGTTATAGTTATGATGGAGCTGATGCCTCATTTGAATTATTAGCCAGAAGAATTATTGGAGAAATACCAAGATATATATCTATCAATGAATATGATGTTTCAGTTAAAAAAAATAAGTCTGGAGAAATAGTTTCATCGGCAAAAGCCCAATTAGAAGTTGATGGAGAGAAAATTATTTGTGAAGGAGAGGGGAATGGGCCAGTAAATGCTTTAGATAACGCTATAAGACAAAATGTCGATCGATTAGCTAAATATTCAGAGTATTTGAAGGATCTTAAACTAGTTGATTATAAAGTAAGAATTTTAAATACAGGTACTGAGGCTGTTACTAGAGTCTCTATTGAAAGCACAGACTCCAGAGGAAAAAATTGGTTTACTATTGGTGTATCTACAAACATAATTGATGCTTCTTTTAAAGCACTGATTGATAGTTTAGACTATAAACTGTTTAAAGATAATGCACCTGCAAGTAAGTAAATGAGTAAAAGCAATATTTCTTTTATTCTATATAAGCCTCAATTATCAGAAAATATTGGTGCATGTGCAAGAGCAATAAAGAACTTCAACTTTAAGAAATTAGTTTTAATTAATCCACAACCAATTTTTCCTAATGATAAAATTTTAGCTACATCGGTTGGTGCTAAAGATATTATTAAACAGAGCAAACAGTATGATAATTTGGAGGAGGCTCTTAGTAAAATTGATATTGTTATTGCTACTTCAGCAAGATTTAGAAATAAAAATATAAAGCATATAAGTTTAGAAGATTTAAAAAAAATAAATTTTAAAAAGAAAATTGGTTTTTTATTTGGTTCAGAGGCATCAGGCTTGTCAAATGATGAGATTAGTTATGCCAATTATACTTTACAAATACCTACTAATCCTGATTTTAAATCTCTTAATTTATCTCATAGTTTAATAATAATTGCACAATATGTGGCTAATTTTATAAAATTAAAGAATATACCTTTCAAAAAATCTAAAAAAGTTAAATCAGCAAGTAAAAAGGAGATTCAGTCAATGCTTAGTCTTTGCATTAAGAATTTAGATGAAATAAATTTCTTTAGGCCGCAGGAAAAGAGACCAAAAATGCTAGAGAACTTAAGAAATATTTTTTATAAAATGGACTTATCAGACAAAGAAACACGTATATTATCCGGTGTATTCGCAAGTTTGGGTAAAAAACGTTGATTGACAAAATAAGGAGTAAGTTTATAAAGCCCTCTATCGGATGACAAAAAGATTAAACTCTAAACATAAAGTAGATAGAAGACTAAAGGTAAACCTTTGGGGAAGGCCAAAAAGTCCATTCAATACGAGGGCTTATGGACCTGGTCAGCATGGTCAAACTAGATCATCAAAGCCTTCAGATTATGGTATTCAATTACAAGCAAAGCAGAAATTAAAAGCTTACTATGGAAATATTAACGAAAGACAATTCAGAAATATCTATAAAAAAGCTAGTATGCTTAAGGGCGACACAAGTGAAAATTTAATTGGATTATTGGAAAAAAGACTAGACGCAGTTATTTACAGAGCCAAGTTCGCTACAACAATTTTTTCTGCAAGACAATTAATTAACCATGGGCACGTTAAAGTAAATGGTAAGAAAGTTAATATTGCCAGTTACTCAGTTAAAGAGGAAGACTCTATAGAAATTAGGGATAAATCAAAACAATTAGCAATAATTGATATAGCACTTGCAAATAAAGAAAGAGAAACTCCTGAATATATTCAAATGGATGAAAAAAACAAAAAATTCAAGTTTATTAGAACTCCTAAATTGGATGAAGTACCATATCCGATTGTAATGGAACCAAATTTAGTAATTGAATATTACTCTAGATAAATTTATTTTTTGTAATTTATACCTTTACCTTCAAAAACTTTTTTAAGCTCACCACTCTCATACATTTCCTTTATTATATCACATCCACCGACAAATTCTTTTTTGATATAAAGTTGTGGTATAGTTGGCCAATCGCTAAATATTTTTATACCTTCTCTTAACGATTGATCTTCCAAAACATTAATACCTTTAAATTTGATTTCTAGAATTTTAAGTATATTTGAAACAGCCATTGAAAACCCACACTGAGGAGCATCAGGTGTACCCTTCATAAACAAGCATACATCATTGCTATCTATGTGACTTTGAATTAAATTTTTAGTTTTATCGTCCATTATTGTTCCTTTGTTTTTATTGCTAAAGCATGCAACTCATTACCCATTCTACCTTTTAAAGAGTTATATACCATTTTATGTTGTTCTATTTTGCTTTTTCCAGCAAATTGTGAAGATGTTACTGTTGCAGAATAATGGTTTCCGTCACCAGCTAAATCTTGAATTTCTATAGAAGCATCAGGCATTGCTTCTTTGATAAATTTCTCAATTTCTTTTAAATCCATTGCCATTATGAGCTCATATAATTAATTAACCAATTAGTATTATAAGATTTTAATTCGTCAATTGTAACTTTTGTCTTTTCGTTAATAATTAACTCTTTTTGAATAATAAACCCTAATTCTTCATAATGAACTGAATTTTTATCTAAGATTTTTGTAACATTTTTTAAATCCTCCTGTTTTATTTCAATTATATATCTACCTTGATCTTCAGAAAACAAATAATCTATTTCGTTTATCAAATTTTTAGATTTTTTTAATTTAATACCCTTATTTCCTTTAATAGACATTTTACTTACTGCGGTGATGATACCTCCTAAAGAAACATCATGTGCACTTTTTATGTAATCTTTTTCGATTAAACTAAGTAAAGACTCACCATTATTTTTTTCATTGAACAAATTAACCTCAGGAGGAGGGCCATTTTTTTCATCTAATATTACTCTTGCGAATAAACTTTGATCAATATGACCTTCAGTTTTACCAATTACCAAAACAATATTATCCTTTTCTTTGAAATCCATTGTTATCATTTTTTTATAATCTTTAATTAATCCTACTCCACCTATAGATGGCGTTGGTTTAATTCCAACTTCTTTTGTTTGATTGTAAAAAGATACATTTCCTGACACAACTGGGAAATTCAAATACTTACTGGCTTCTCCAATCCCTTGAACACATTCTACAAATTCTCCCATGTTATCCTCATTCTCCGGGCTCCCAAAATTAAGACAATTCGTTATAGCTATTGGTGTTGCTCCAACTGAAATTAAATTTCTCCAGCTTTCAGCTACAACTTGTTTACCACCAGTAAGTGGATGTGCCCAACAATAAACAGCAGAAGAGTCAACTGAAGCCGCAACAGCTTTATTTGTTCCATGCACTCTAACTACACCTGAATCCCCTCCAGGTTTTTGAATTGTATCACCCATAACAGTATGATCATACTGTTGCCAAATCCATTCTTTACTACAAACATTTGGATTAGATAAAATTTTCTTAAGAACATCTTTTATTTTTAATTTATTATAAGTTTCTTTTTTTATTTTATTTTTTTTAGGTAATTTGGCTTTTTTCCATTTTCGATCGTACATAGGAGAGTTTTCAACAAGTGTATGTACAGGTATATTTGCAACTTGTTCATTATCAAAAAATAATTCAATATTTTTTGAATTAGTTGTTTTTCCAATAATAGCGAAATCTAAGTTCCATTTATCAAATATTTTTTTTGCCATTTCTTCTTTTCCATTTTCTAGAACTATCAACATTCTTTCCTGACTTTCTGAAAGCATTATTTCATAAGGTGTCATTTTTGTTTCTCTGCATGGAACTTTGTTTAAATTAATTTCAATTCCCAAATTTCCTTTTGAAGCCATCTCAATACTTGAAGATGTTAACCCAGCCGCTCCCATATCTTGAATTGCAATAATAGAATCTCCCGCCATCAATTCTAGACAAGCCTCTAATAAAAGTTTTTCAGTGAATGGATCTCCAACTTGAACGGTTGGTTTTTTTTCTTCAATTTTTTCATCAAAGCTTGCAGATGCCATACTCGCACCATGAATTCCATCTCTACCTGTTTTGGATCCTACATAAATGACAGGTTTATTTAATCCTGCTGCTTTGGAGTAAAATATTTTATTTTTCTTAACCAATCCCAAAGTCATAGCATTAACTAGAATATTTCCATTATAAGAACTATCGAAAGATGTTTGCCCCGCTATAGTTGGAACACCCATACAATTACCATAACCACCAATTCCATGAACAACTCCTCTTAAAAGATTTTTTGTTTTTTTATGTTGTGGAGATCCAAAATGGATTGAATTTAAATTAGCAATTGGCCTAGCCCCCATAGTAAAAACATCACGCATAATCCCACCAACACCAGTTGCAGCACCTTGGTAAGGTTCAATAAATGAGGGGTGATTATGACTTTCAATTTTAAATACTATAGCGTCTCCATCATCAATATCAATTACTCCAGCATTTTCACCCGGTCCTTGAATAACTTTTTTTCCAGAAGTGGGAAGCTTTTTTAAATGAAGTCGAGAAGATTTATAAGAGCAATGTTCATTCCACATTGCTGAAAAAATACCAAGTTCAGTTAAGTTTGGTGTTCTCTTCAATAGTTCACATATTTTTTTATATTCTTCTGCCTTTAGACCGTGCTCTGTGGCTACTTTTTCGTTAACTAACATTATTTGATATTATTTATTAAGTTTTTAAAAAACAAAGATCCATCTTCTCCAGATAAACTTTGATCAATCATTCTCTCTGGGTGTGGCATCATTCCTAAAACATTTTTTTCTTTATTAAATATTCCAGCTATATTTTTTGTAGAGCCATTTGGATTAAATTGATCTTTTGTGTGGCCCTCACTATCACAATAATAGATTGCAATTTGGTTGTTATCTTCAATTTCTTTAAGTTGATTTTTTGTACAAAAATAGTTCCCTTCATTATGTGCTATGTGAAACTCAAAAACATCTTTATCAAGATTTTTAAAATAAGGGTTATCTTTATTATCTATCTTAATGAAAACATTTTTGCATATAAATTCTAAATATTTATTTCTTAATAAAACCCCAGGTACTAAACCTGTCTCAACTAATATTTGAAAACCATTACAAAT
>CACNWU010000011.1 GCA_902624185.1 uncultured Pelagibacteraceae bacterium | reverse complement strand
CAGAGTTAGCAAACATCAATGTTGGATCGTTGTTTGGTACTAAATTACTAGACTCAACTATCTTATGATCATTCTTTTCAAAGTATTTTAAGAATGTTTCTCTTATCTGATTTAATGATTTTTGAGCCATATTTTTAAAATACAGCTTTTTTGTTCTATGTCTAGATAGTGCTAAGGGGGCAAAGGCGCTTAATATAAGCGCCTTTGATAATTTAAAGATGACCTTTAATTTTAGTTCTTTTTAGGAGGAGTAGCTTCTTTATCAGCTTCTTCTTTTTCAGCTACTTTCTTTTCTTTTTCGATTTTTTCAGGGCTTAATGGATTTCCTTCAATCTTTTTAGAAATCACACCAGCTTTTTCCCTAATTGCCATTTCAATCTCAGCAGCAACTTGTGGATTTTGAGCTAAATAGACTTTAGCATTTTCTCTACCTTGTCCTATTTTCTCACCCTTATAAGCATACCATGCACCTGATTTTTCAATAATATCAGCTTTAGCACCTAGGTCTACTAACTCTCCCATCTTGCTAATTCCTTTTCCATACATCAAGTCAAATTCAACAACTTTGAATGGTGGCGCAACTTTATTCTTGACTACTTTCACTCTCGTAGAATTACCGATAATTTCATCTTTATCTTTGATGGCACCAATTCTTCTAATGTCCATTCTTACAGATGAATAAAACTTAAGTGCATTCCCACCTGATGTTGTTTCAGGACTTCCAAACATTACTCCAATTTTCATTCTAATTTGGTTAATGAAAATCATCATTGTATTAGTATTTGAAATTGAACCAGTTAATTTTCTTAAAGCCTGACTCATTAAACGTGATTGAAGGCCAACATGATGATCTCCCATCTCGCCTTCAATTTCAGCTTTTGGAGTTAACGCTGCAACCGAGTCAATTACGATAACTGAAATAGACCCTGATTTTACTAGTGTATCTGCTATTTCTAAAGCTTGTTCACCCGCATCTGGTTGTGAGATTAAAAGCTCTTCAGTATTTACTCCTAATTTCTTTGCATAAACTGGATCTAAAGCATGTTCAGCATCAACGAACGCACAAATTCCGCCAGCTTTTTGAGCTTCAGCAACAACTTGTAATGCTAATGTTGTTTTTCCAGAACTCTCTGGACCATAAACTTCAATAATTCGTCCTTTAGGTAAACCGCCTATTCCTAAAGCTAAATCTAAACTTAAAGAACCTGTAGATATCGACTCGATATCCATAGCTCTTTTTTCGCCCAGCTTCATAACTGAACCTTTTCCAAAGTTATCCGTTATCTGACTGATCGCAGCATCTAATGCTTTATTCTTTTCTTTAATATCCATTTCTTGGTCTTTAGTAGATTTAACTACTTTTAAATTATTCTTTGTCATTTAATGCTTCCTTTTTATTAATTATTAACACTCGAATCATAGTTTTATTATGTACTACTTTTGTTCTCATTTGCAAGATTTAATTAATATGGCTTAAAAACCCTTATATTACTTGATTTTTAAGTAAGTACTATTCAGTAACCCAACGGATTTAAGAAGATTAAATTGTGAGAGAATGTAATTTCTTTCAGAATCAGCTAATGAAATTTGAGCATTCAATAATAACGAATTAGATTGAATAACTTCTAATGTAGTTCTATCTGAACCACTATTATATTCAGCAACTATTCCTTCATTAGCAATTTCAGCAGCATTAACTTGTGCTTTAACTGAATTCAACAAACTTTTGTTTGATTGATAATTTGACCAAGCACTTGCTACATCAGTTTGATTTTTGTTAGTCATATTGTCAAGTAGCAAATTTTTTTGTAATTCCAAACTTTTATTCTTTTTTAAAGAGGCGATATTTTTTCCACCAGAAAAAAAAGGCCAAGTAATTGTAGCTTTTAAAGTTTCTTTCTCTCTTTCATCAATAGTAGAGCTAAAATCATCAGCTTTAGACCTATCAAATGATAAGGTTGCAGATGGAGCTAAATCTGATCGGGCACTTAACGTATCTTTTTTTGACTGTTCATATTCTAATTTTGCAATAATTAAATCAGGGTTATTTTTTTTTGATATTTCAATCGCTGAATTCAATTCCAAAGGTAGCGATATTTCTAATATCGAAGACTTATCGAGTAATTTGGGATCATTAATTTTTCCAATAATATTTTCATAATTAAGTTTACTTGTAAGAAAATCATTTTCAGCTTGAATAAGCTTTGCTTGTGCACCTGCCAATGAAGATTCTGATTGAGCTACATCTGATAAAGATATATTTCCTCTTTCAAGTCTAATTCTATCTGTTTCAACTTGACGATCTAACAAATTTACGTTGGTTCTGTTTATTTCAAGTTTTTCATTAGCAGAAACTAATCCTGTATAAGCTTCAATTGATTTATATAAGATATCCTGCTCTTTTTTCAAAAGTTTTGCCTTTGCAAGATTAATGCCAATTTTGCTCTTAGATAGCTCTGCCCCTCTTCCAAAATCAATTAATGTTTGAGTAATTGTTATTGATTGCACAGTTGGATCTACATCAGTAATTGTCGAGTCTGCCCCAGTACGATCAGTTAATTTTTCAGTAGTTTCTTCACTCTGACTTCCACTCAAAGTTATTGTTGGTAAATATGAGCCTTTTGAAATATTCAATTCCTGCTTAGAAATATTTAAACTCTCCCTTTCAGCATTTAATTCGGGATTGGTATCATAAGCTTTTTTTAGTGCAGCAGTAAAAGTTTCTGCACTTGAATTAGATAATAAAAATAGAATACTAAAAATAATTAAATAAAATTTTTTCATTTGTTCTTATATAATGCAGTTTTAATTTGATGGTTAGTATTTAATTTTAATATAACTGAAGCATATTTGGGCATGTATCTAAACATATTTTGGGTAATTCTCTGATAAGTTTGCATAAAGTTTATTACATCTTCTCTACTCATTATTTTTGAGTTGGATTTCACATTACTTTTAATCAAAAGTTTTCTCTCTTGTTTTAATCTCCACTTTTGAAGTAAACTAAAATTTTTTGCTTTTAAATAGATTAAGCAATTTAATTGTGAATACAATTTTTTATATTTATATTTCAATTGTTGATTAACATATTTTCTCCAAATCTGTTTTTGATCTTTGGTTTTTTCCATTGAATTAATTGTTTTCTTTAATGTGATATTTTTTTCTGATTTTGCGCCTACACACCAACCTTCAAAAATAATTACATCTGGTCTCTTTTTTAAATCATACCATTTTTTTTTGTTAAACCTGTCATCAATAGCTTTATTAAATGTTGGGAGCTTTAATCTTTTAAATTTCTTACTTTTTGCTTTTCTAAAAAAACTTAACATCATATTAATATCATGTGTTCCAGGTACACCTCTAGTTAAAAGCATAGGATGAATTCTTTTTGATAAATTTATTCGTTCTTTTCTTGTTTTATAAAAATCATCAATTGAAATTCTAAAAACCTTTAATTTAAAGTATTTAATCAAAATAATTCTTATTAAAGAACTTATTGTTGTTTTACCTGTTCCTTGGCCTCCTGCTAAGCCTACAAAAAAAGGTCTTTTTTTATTAGCTTTTTGACTTATCCAAAAACATAACGGAATTAAGAAAGACTTAATCATTCTTTCTTTATTTTTAAATTTATCAGCTTTTGTTTCCTGAGATCTTATAAATTTTAAACAATCCTTTTTAACTTTATCAAAACATAAACTAATTTGTTGCATTAAAATTATTTTTTATCCAAAGGATGATTTTGACCATCATTAATTGGTACATCTTTTATTTCAAATGTATCTATTTCATCGACACATCCTACATTAAATCCTGTCATAGCAGGATTTATTCTTGGATGATGATGTGTATAAATTCCACAATCTGAACAAAAATAATGTTTGGCAACTTTCGAATGGAATTGATAAAGTTTTAATTTATCTACTCCTTTAACAATTTTAAAATCTTCATTTTTTACCATCGACATAATTGCTCCCTTTCTTTTACAAATAGAGCAATTACATTTTATTACTTTAGCTAAATCCCCATCTAAATTAATTTCAGCTTCTACAGCTCCACAATGACATACGAGTTTTTTCATGTTATAAATTTATCCTATACATTACTTCATTTCTTTTTAACATTGGTAAAGTAAATGGTGAATTATAAGACGCTCTTATTGGGGGGCTTATAATTGCAATATTGTCTTGTTTAAGCAATTTTTCTAATATGTCTTTATTTTTTAAAAAATTTTTATCTGAAGATCTGCCTGAATATTTAATTACAGCATAATATCCTCCCTCTATAGTTAAAATTTTAATATCTGAATTAGAAGGTTTTGGTGCATTATCTTTATTAAATTTTAAAGGTAGATAAAATTGCATTGTCATATTTCCATTTTTAATCTCTTGAGTTACAGGCACCGTCATCTTAATTTCTTGATTTTCTTCATTGTTTCCTGAAATATAATTAAATAGTTTTCTAAAACCATTTCCCTCTATAGAATCTGTTTCTATAACCAACCGATCAGAATATTTTCTAATTTCATAATTTTTATTTTCTTTTACTACCTTGTAATTTGCTTCCTCGTATGCCATGGCTTGAGAACTTAAAGTTAATATTGAAATTAAAATTACTAAAATTCTTTTCATTTGATATTTAATTAAACTATCTCTGGTTGAAGTTATCCACAAGCATACAAAATATAGTTTTAATGTTCACGTTTTGATTCACTTTTGATTCAATTACGGACTCAAAATACAACCTCTTGCGTGCATTGTATAAATGGGCTATAAATTAGAACAAAACAAGAACATGAAACTAACTGTCCCTTACTATCTACATAAAGCTGGCGCTGGTTTTCCCTCACCTGCCACTGACTACATAGAGGAAGACATAGATCTAAACATGCATTTAATCAAAAATGTTCCTGCTACTTTCATTATCAGAGTACAAGGAAAATCTATGGTGAATGTTGGGATTAATGATGGAGACTTATTGGTTGTTGATAAAAGCTTAAAACCAAAAAACTTTTCAACAGTTATTGCAAATGTTCATGATGAACTTGTCGTTAAAACTTTAGTTCAGGAAAGAGATAAAAGATTTCTAACTTCTGGGTCTAAGGATTTTTCAGAAAGAATTTTAATAAATGAAGAAGAAGATGTTTTTATTTGGGGGGTTGTGACTTATGTCATCCATTCTACGTACTAGAAAATTAGCTTTAGTTGATTGTAACTCTTTCTATGTTTCTTGTGAAAGACTATTTAATCCAAGAATAAGGAAGAAACCTGTTGTAGTTTTATCAAATAATGATGGTTGTATAATCTCAAGATCTAATGAAGCAAAAGCTTTGGGAATAAAAATGGGAGAACCTTACTTTAAAGCTAAAGATATCATTGTTAAAAATAAAGTTGAAGTTTTTTCATCGAATTATTCTTTATATGGAGATTTATCAAGAAGAGTAATGAGAACTCTTAAAAGATTTAATGAAGAAATAGAAGTATATTCAATTGATGAAGCATTTATAGATTTATCAAATTTTCCAGACACTGAAGTAGAAAAAGTTGGAAAAGAAATTAGAGACACTGTTTTGCAATGGACTGGTATTCCAACAAGTATTGGTATTGCTAAAACAAAAACTTTAAGTAAAGTTGCAAATCATATTGCAAAGAAAAAACAATCAGGTGTTACAAGTTTAATTGGAATAGAAAATTTAGATCCTATTTTAGAGAAAGTAGAAATCAATGATGTGTGGGGTGTTGGTAGGCAGCTAACAAAGTTTTACCAAAAAAATGGTATCTATAATGCTAAGCAACTTAAAAATAAATCCAACACTTGGATCAAAAAATCTTCTAATGTTTTAGGTTCGAGAACAGCAATGGAGCTTAGAGGTATTCCTTGTATCAATTTAGAAACAACTCAAGCTAAGAGAAAAAGTTGTGTTGTCTCAAGATCATTTGGAAAAAGAATTGAAAAATTTCAAGAATTAAAAGAAGCAGTTGCAAATTATTGTTTGAACGCCTCTGAAAAAATTAGATCAGAGTCATTAGTTGCCAAAGCAATTACTATCTTTGTTAGAACTAGTCCTTTTCAAAGAAACTTTGGTTATTATTCAAATGCAAAGACAATTGATTTTCCAATTGCAACAAATAACAGTATTGAAATTGTTAAGACTGCAATTTCTATTTTGGAAAAGATTTTTAAAAATGGTTATCAGTATCAAAAAGCAGGTGTCATGTTGACAGGATTACGTAACGATGATGGTAGAAAAAATTTATTTTCATCTGAAAAAGATGAAAAAATAAGTAGTTTAATGAGATCAATTGATAATACTAATTATAGATACGGAAGGTCCACTTTAAGTCTTGCAAGCGCAGGTGTTCAAAAAAAGTGGAATATGCGAAGACAATATTCTTCTAAGATAGATACTGCAGATTTTTTTGCTCTACCAAGAATAAAAATCTAAATTTATTTAATATGATCTATATTACTAATGTTATCTAAAGATTTTTCAAATTCTTGCATATTTTCTCTTAAGGCAAGATTTGAAATAGAATAAACAGCAATTAATAAAAATATTAATGGTATTGCAGTTATTACAGAAGCATAACTCTTAATGAGAAGAATATATAAAACTATAAATAAAGCTGAACGGATTAAAAAAGTTTTCCTAAAAACACTAATAATAGAAAGAGAATGCTTTATAAGGTTATAAAAGCTCATTTTAGATGGTCCAAAATATCTTGTCCCCCTAATAGAAGGAATTGATGACAAATCTTTTTCTACTTTTGTTAAAGATCCTGAAAAACTGTTCCAAGTTGCTTTTTCATTAATCATTTTTTCAACAGTTGATTTTGGCAAACAAGTAAAGTTCCCAAATTTGATAGATTTTCCTGTAAAAGTAAGAGTAATTAATTTATGTATTTTGTAGCAAAATTGAAATAATAAACTTTCACTCCTTCTTACTCTAGAACCAACAATTGGTTTATTATTCAAAACTTCAATTTGTTTTATAAATTCTTTAATTTCCTCGGGTCTATCCTCTCCATCAGCATCCATAGGAATAACATAATTAAAATCCTCTTTGTCGTTTATGTACCTTAATCCTGTTGCTATACATCTTGCATGTCCCTGATTCTTTTTCATGTTTATAATTTTATAGGACTTAATATTTTCTAAATTTTTATCTTCATTTAAGCGGTCGTGGTTCGATGCATCATTCATGATAATAACAGAAATTTGAAATTTCGAACTTATTGACAAGTTATTGATTTCGTCAATAAGTTTAGAGGCTGATTGCCAATCATTAAAAACAGGAATTAAAATTATAATTTTCATTATTTAGTATCTTCCCAAACAAACATCATCTACACAAATAAATTGTGAAGAATTATTCAATATTTTATTGTTTGTAAATCCTTCCCATTTTGGTCGGGACTTCAAATGATAAGAAAGGTTTCCAGCTTTCCATTCATCTCCAGTTACAAATTCAATTTTCTTATTAAAATCTTTATCCCATATAATCTGAACTTTAGCTGCAATTTCTTTTCCGGGGTAGTCAGTTCTCTTGTCAGTTTGTGAAATCGAAATATAGGAATACAGAATTGGTGATAAGAAAAATAAGAATAAAAATACATACAAAAATGAATTAATTTTTTTAATATTAATTTGATTTTGAAAAATATAAATAAACAAAACTCCAAAAAATAAATAAAAAGGCATCATCCACATTGTTCGTATTTTTGATCCAGTTATAGCTGATGTTATAAACATTAAGATAATAGGAAAAATATTAATAAAAATTAAAAATAATATTTTTTTATCATTTAAGTTTATTTTAAATCTAATTTTTTTTACTAATAGAAATACTAAAAAAAAGAATGGAATTAATATACCAATTTGTTTTAATAGAAAAATAAATGGGTTCATTAAATTACTTGATAAACTTGATTTTTCTAAACCTGTCCTTTCTAGACCATAAATAATTGTTACAAAATCATTATTCGAAAGCCAAATAAGATGGGGAACTAATAAAACGACAAATACTTCTAAAGTAATTAAATATTTAAAATCAAACTTCTTAGTTTTTTTTATAAATATTAAGTAAATAAAAAGCAGACAGATAGATAATAATAAATAAATAAATAAATATTTGGATAGAAATCCAAAAGCAGCAAAAAGTCCAACTAAGAGACAATCAATTAATTTAATTTTGTTAGAAGCATAGACCTTCCATGAATAATAAACCACTAGTGACCAAAACGGTAATTGGCAAACATTCACATTAAATTCTGGTGTTGTAAAATTATAGAAATAAATAGATTCTAGTAAAAATAGCGAAATAAGACTTAATTTAATATTATCAAAAATTTCATTAGCAAATTTGAACACATAATAAAATGCTGTTAAAACAAAAATTTGACTTAATAAATAATATGCCCAATCCTGAGATCCAAAAATTTTAAAAAAAACTTCAGAAAAAAAAGCACTCATCGGTGGGTGTTTATTAAAACCCCAATCCAAATTGCTACCCCAAGCAAGAGCCTCAATAGTATCTAAAGGTAAATTTTCATTAGTTAATGACGGAACTAGTGTCCAAATAATTAAATGTGATAAAGCAAAAATAAAAAATATATTACTTATATTTCTATTATAAACATTCATTATCAAATATTTACAATAATTAAGCTTGCTTGACACCCATAATTTGCTGAATATACTCCGACGAGTTTAAATTTTTGGAATGCCTAAAACCAGCAAAAAAATAAAAAAAAAAGTTAAAAAAATTAAACCTAAATCAGCTACAAAGGTTAAAACAAAAGTATCTAATAAGCCTAAAGAATTAGCAAAAGGGCCGATCAAAATTTCTAAAACTTATGTTCCAAAAGAAACTGAGAAATATATGTGTGAAAAACATAAAGTTTTTTTTAGAATGAAATTACAAGAATGGAAAAAAGAGCTAGTCAGAGCGAATAATGAAGCATTATATAATGGTAGTATGGATGACAATAGCATTTCTGCAGACATTGTTGATCAAGCAAGCTCATATACTGATAAAAACGTTGAAATGAAAGCTATAAACAGACAAATAAAACTTATCTCTGAAATAGATAAAGCTTTATTAAGGATTAAAGATGATACTTTTGGTTATTGTCTAGATACTGCAGAGCCAATTGGTCTCAAAAGATTAATGGCTAGACCAGTGGCAAAATATACAATTGCTGCACAAGAAAAACATGAAAAAAATGAAAAGGTTCATGCTGATGACTAAAAAAAGAAAAAAGAATAAAACTGTTCATAATCCAATTACTTATAACTTTACAAAAAAATATATTTATTTTTATTATGCTTTTTTTTGGGTACTTTTGTTAATATTTGTTTTTACTAGATGAATAAAAAATTTGTTTTAATAATCATTATTATACTTGCAATAGAATTATCAGGTTATGGAATTATAAGCTCCTTAATGAGGCTTTTAAGTTCTATGAACTAATTAGCATCTAAAACAGCACGTAAAAATTGTTTAGTTCTCTCATTTTGTGGGTCACCAAACAATTGTTCAGGTGGGCCTTGTTCAAAAATTTTTCCTTCATTAAAAAAACATACTCTATCAGAAATTTCTCTAGCAAACCCCATTTGATGAGTGACCATTATCATAGTTAAATTATGCTCTTTATTTAGAGATCTAATGACATTTAAAACTTCTCCAACAACCTCTGGGTCTAACGCTGAAGTTATTTCATCTAATAACATTACTTTTGGTCTCATAGCTAGTGCTCTTGCAATTGCTACCCTTTGTTGTTGTCCACCAGATAACCTACTTGGATGTTGGTCTTTTTTATCTGTAAGACCAACAAGTTCCAATAATTCTAAAGCTCTTTCCTCTGCCTCCTCTTTTTTCATGCCTAATACTTCAACTGGAGCTTCTATACAATTTTGTAAAGCTGTCATGTGTGGAAACAAATTGAATTGTTGAAACACCATACCTATTTTCGATCTTCTTTCTCTAAGATATTTTTCATTCGCCTCAGCTAAACTTCCATTAGTATCCATATGTGTTAAAGGCTCTCCATCTAAATGGATTACTCCACTATTTATTTTTTCTAAAGTCATTAAAACTCTCAATACTGTCGTTTTTCCCGATCCAGATGGACCAATAATTGATACCATTTCATTCTTTTTAATTTCTAGATTAAGTTTATCTAAAACAACTAAATCTCCATATTGTTTTGTTACTTCATCAAACTTTACTATTATTTGATCTGAATTACTTTTTTTCATAATTTATTTTTTTATTTTACCTTGAGATATATTAACATCTCTTTCTAATTTTCTTACCCACATTGCTGCAGGAATTGATAGCGTCAAAAATATAATTCCCACTAAAGTATAAGGTTCTAAATATCTATAATTATAACCACCAACTGCTGTAGCTGCGTGGAATAATTCTGCAACACCGATTGTTGATAAAAGTGGCGTATCTTTGAATATTCCAACTAAATAATTTCCCATTCCAGGAATGGCTATAGGAAATGCCTGAGGTAGAACTATTCTTCTATATGTGTAAATTGTAGAAAAATTTAAAGCTCGGCATGCTTCCCACTGAGTCTTTGAAACTCCTTCAAGTGCTCCACGATATACTTCTGACATGTATGTTCCAAAATGAAGACCAATAGTAATCATTCCACATACCCAAGCAGATAGAGTAATACCGAACTGTGGTAAAACAAAATATACAAAAAATAATTGTATTAATAATGGAGTTGATCTTATAAACTCAACTATTTCCCTGTTAACCCAATTAAAAATTTTTGAAGGAGTTCTTTGTGCTAATAAAAAAAATAATCCAACAATCAAAGCGATTGCATAACCTACACCAGCTGCGAGAATAGTATTAAGTGTTGCAATTGCCATTTGAGGCAATATTTCATAAGTAAAATCCCATCTCCAACCCATTTCCATGATTTAAGCTTTCTCCTTTCCAACTTTTCTAGCTGCCAAAACTTCTAACCATCTTAAAAATGGGACCAATGCAAATCTAGCCATTATGTAATAAATAAGTAATGCTGTTCCAAAACATTGTGCAGATAACCACGTTATAGAGTTAATTTGTTTTGCTTCAAAAGTAAGGTCAACCACAGTAACTAAAGCTACCAGTGCAGTAGCTTTTAATAATTCTACAGTTAAATTTGCTGCTGGTGGTAATATTATTGGAAAAATTTGGGGAATAATAATTCTTTTGATTCTTTTTGCTGGAGTAAAATTTAATGAATGAGCTGCTTCCCATTGTCCTTTGGGCACTGCAAGAATTCCAGCTCTAACTATTTCAGCACCATATGCTCCAAAATTCAGACCTAGGGCTACTACACCTGCTGTAAAAGCTTCTAATGATATTCCAAAAAATGGTAAGACATAATATGCCCAAAATAATTGTACTAATAAGGAAGTACCTCTAAAAAATTCTATATAAACAGTAGCTGTGCCCTGTATTACCGGATTTTTAGAAAGCCTCATCAGGCCAAATATCATTGAAATAATCACATAAAGAATCATTGAACAAACAAGAACTTTCACAGTTGTTACTGTGCCAAGCAAAAGAGTTATTCCGTGTTCATTTAAAAATTCAAAATAAGTCAAATAAATACCTTTAAATTTTAAAAACCAGGCAACACTTAAGTTGCCTGGTTTATTTTTAATAATTTATTAAATTATTTAGTTGAGCAAGCCCACTCAGTACTCATGTCTGGTGGAGGAAGTTGAGCTTTATCATACCCATACTCTCCGGCTCTTTTCAACATTTTTGCAGGGTTAGCCATAACTTTAGCCAAAGCTGCATTAAATGCTTCTCTAAACTTGTCATCAGTTTTTCTAAAACCAATACCTACAACGTTCAGCGTTTCTTTAGGCATTAATTTTGGATCAGTGACTTCAAATTTACCATTAGTTTTTTTCTCATGCTCTTTGGCACCAAAGAATGTTTGTACTGCAACATCAGCTCTTCCAGCTTTCATTGCCGCTAAAATACCAACTTCACCTTCAACTAACAGCATTTGACTATCTGGCACACCGTATTTTTTAGCTGCTTCTACAGTGTTAAATCCAGTTCCTGTTACTAATTTAGCTCCAGTTGAAATAACATCAGCATAATTATTAATGTTTTTTGGATTTCCTTTTGGTACTAACATTGCATCACCAAATACACCTATAGGATCTGAAAAGTCCATATTTGCACATCTACTTTTTAAGATATACATTCCACCAGTAATCATATCTGCACGGTCTGCATTTAATCCTGGTATTAATCCTGACCATTCAAAAACTTTTGTTTCATGTTCAGTGATACCCATTTCTTCTAGAACTGTTAATGCTATCATATTAACAAATCCTAAAGCTTCACCACCATCTCCAGCGTAAGCCCACGGCACAGCTGTTCCAAAACCTAGTCTTAGTTTGTGTCCATCTGCAAGTCTTTCAGTAAGAGTTTTTGCACTTACTGTTGAAATTGAAAAAAGAAGCACAAGTAAAACTGTTAATGATTTAAATATTTTACTCATTTTTGTCCCCCTTATTATTTGGTTAATAAATAATTAAATCAAAAATGATTGCTAAAGTATAGCTGAAAAATTACAATCTCAAGTTGATAAGAAATTATTTTACTGAAATATTGTCACCGATATTTACTTCTCCATCATTCAGCGCGGTAAGATAAATTCCCATATCAAAATGATTGTAATTTTTTTTTAAAGATTGAAGTAAATTCAAACTATTATCATCAGTATTTGGTTTTAAATTGATTGCAACACATCTTGGAATATTTTTTTCAACTTTAAATGAAACATCATTTATCTTAATAATCTTTCCAATCCAGTTTCTTTCTTCCCATGCTTTCATTCCGTCGACATAAATATTACCCCTAAATCTTTGAAATTCTATTGTCTGATGAGTTTTTTTTTCAAAATCTTCAATGCTTTTGTTATTTAGAAAGGATATCGAATGAGTTAAAACAGTTTTGTTTGAAATTGATGTATCAAAAAAAGGAATTTTAGAATTATGCATCAAAAATATGGGTTTTCGAAGGGAATTTTCTAATTCTAAAATTTTGTTTGAAAGTAAGTCATATTCGCTTGTCTTACTCACATCTATTGTCAAAATTTCATTGTCTTTTTGAGTAAATGTCAATTTATTATCTTGAAATTTAAAATTATACTTATTTAGCATAGGAGAGTTTTTGAGAGTTAAAATTTTATTCCATTTACCTCTTCTCTCATTAAGGTTTTTTTCAAATAATTCTGCTTGATTAGATTCTAATCCTTTAGAAAATGCAAAAACTCTGTCTCCAACTATTCCTGTATTTTTTCTAATTTTACAATTACTAACATTTTGAAATGATATTGATTTTACTGGGCAGTAATTTATTGAAGAAATAGATACACTCATATAAACTTTTTTGATAATATGTCTTATCTTTCATCAAATCAACTCAAACAGTATAAAGAAGAAGGATTTGTTTCTCCAATAAATATTTTCTCAAAAGAAAAAGCGAAAGCAATAAGAAATGAAATAGAGTTGATTGAAAACAAAATTCCTGGGGAATTGGAAAAATCAGGCAGATATAATGCTCATTTAATATCTCCTTTATTAGATGAAGTAACACATAATTCAAAAATTTTAGATGCAGTGCAAAGTTTGATTGGTGACAACATACTTGTTTGTGGAACAACTTTATTTATTAAAAATCCGAATGAGAAAGGATTTGTTAGCTATCATCAGGATGCTAAATATATTGGCTTAGAGCCTCACAATTGGGTTACTGCTTGGGTTGCTATAACTGATTCTAATGAAAAAAATGGATGTATGAGGATGTGGTCAGGTTCACACAAAGATAATTTAAAGGAACACGATCAAAAATTTAATGAAGGTAATTTATTGACTAGGGGACAAACGGTTAAAAATGTTCCAAAAGAGGAAACAACTCCTCTTATTTTAGAGGCTGGACAAATGTCGCTTCATCATCCAACTGTTGTTCACGGTTCAGAACTCAATAAAAGTAATGATCGAAGAATAGGTTTTGTAATTCAGAGTTATATTGGAACGAATGTAAAACAAGTTTTAGGTAAAAATAGTGTTCAACTTGCAAGAGGAGTTGATGAATTTAATAATCACGAAATAATCGGTAGACCTCAAAAATTACTTGATGAAAAAGATATTAAATTAAAAAAACAAGAAAATGATAATCTTCAGGAAATTTTTTATAAAGGTTCAGATAAAAAAGGGAAATTTTAGTTAAAATTTTGGAATTTCAGAACCATTGTTATAGATATCATAACCCTTTATTACAGCATCGCGATCGGCAATATTTAAATACCATCTGGAAAGACTCTTAAAATTCTTAAGTCCTATATCATGCCACTCATGTCTAGCAATCCATGGCCAGGTTGCAATGTCAGCTATAGAATATTTTTCTCCAGCAAGATATTTTGAGTTTTCTAAGCGATTATCAAGATCTTGATAAATTTTTTTCGTAATTTTAAAATATCTCTCCTCACCAAATTCACTCTTACCAGAATTGTAATGATGAAATTGATGGTGCTGACCTATCATAGGACCTACATATCCCATTTGTGCCATTAACCATTGATTAATTTTTAATCGATTTTCTTTATTATAAAACTTTCCACTCTTTTCTCCCAAATACATCAGGATAGCACCAGACTCAAAAATAGTTTCATTAGCATCATGATCAATTATTACCGGTATTTTGCTGAATGGACTTATCTTTATAAATTCTGGTTTAAATTGTTCTCCATTAGACAAATCTATTTTAGAAAGTTTATATTTATAATTAATTTCTTCAAGCATGATACTTATTTTTTTACCATTAGGTGTATCAGCTGAGAATAACTCAATCACCTTTTATACCAAGACGACCTTTAATTGTTTTAGAAGATGTCGTAAATTCAAATCTATATTTTTCATTTGGTCTTGCTAATTTAAAACAAGCTCTTGCAGCTAAAGCTCCCTCATGGAAACCTGATAAAATAAGTTTTAATTTACCTGGATAGCTGCATATATCACCCACAGCATAAATACCTTTTTGATTTGTCTCAAATTTTTCTGTATCTACTTGAATAGTTTTTTTATCTATATTTAGCCCCCAGTTTGCTATTGGACCAAGTTGCATAATTAACCCAAAAAAGCCTAGCGCATAATCTGTTTTAAGTGTTTTAGTTTCTTTATCATCATTTTTAATTTCTACACTTTCTAAATGATTATCACCCTTAATTGCACTTATCTGATATTTTGTAAAAAGATTAATCTTACCATCCTTTGAAAGTTCATGTACTTTATCAACAGTTGACTGTGCGCCTCTGAAATCGTCTCTTCTGTGAATTAAATTCACTTTTGAATTTTTTGAAAGCTCTACTGCCCAATCCAAAGCGCTATCTCCGCCTCCAAATATTGTTACTGTCTTTCCTACAAATATACTTTTGTCTTTAATTGAATAAAGAACTGATTTATTTTCAAATTTTTCACACTCTTTAATAGGAAATTTTCTTGGTTCAAATGAGCCTACACCGCCTGCTATAATTACATTTGGAGTTTGAAATGTTGTGCCATTATTCGTTTTAACAATCCAGTCATCTCCCTCTTTTTTTACCTCATCCACTCTTTCGCTTAAATGAAATTTGATATTAAAAGGTTTTATTTGATTAATTAAGTTATTAGTTAATTCCCCTCCAGTACACTCGGGCACAGCAGGAATATCATAAATTGGTTTATCTGGATAAAGTTCAATACATTGACCACCAATTTTATCGAGATTGTCAACGATTTCACAATTAAGACCAATTAATTTTAATTGATGAGCTGTAAACAAACCAGTAGGTCCTGCTCCTATTATTAATGCATCTGTTTTAATCATTTATCCTTGCTTGGATGGAATATTAACTGTTAAACCGTCTAGATCATCAGAGACAATTATTTGACAACTGAGTCTACTATTTTTTTTCGGCTCAAAAGCCATGTCTAACATGTCCTCTTCACCATCCTCTTTAGCTGGAAGTTTATCAAACCATTCCTCATTTACATATACGTGACATGTCGCACAAGCCATACCTCCACCACAATCGGCATCAATTCCAGGTATATCATTTTGGACTGCACCCTCCATAACTGTTAAGCCATTCTGAACTTCAATGGAATGATTTTGATTATCGTGAGTAATATAAGTTACTTTTGCCATAAGCTTTATATAGTTATACAAAAAAATAGGGCAAGTATGTGAAAACATACTCGCCCTAAAATTATAAAATTACTTTAGTAATTATCTTGCTCTTGCACCAGCTGAGCTCACTGCAGCAGCCCAGATTACTAGACCGAATGCAATTTTATTTATAAAGTCAGCTAAGTTGTAAACCACGTTTAGTGAGTTTGCATCTACACCACCTGTTAGGTAACCAAATACATAACCTAATGGGTAAATTGCCCAACCTACAGTTACAATCATTCTCATTGCACTGAATGCAGTTGCTAGATTTTTATTACCGCTTTTAGCAGCAGCTTTTCCAGCTTCACCAGAGAATACTTCATAAAGAATGTATACCCAACCTGCCATACCGATTATGAAACCAAGTGTAGCGTTGATGTATCCAGCTTCTCCTAAATATCCACCGATTAACATTACTAATGAACCGATTAACAATCTCCAGAAAATTCCAGAGTTTGCTTTTCTTACAGCTACTAGAATTAAGTAAAATTCTATCATCTGTAGTGGCACAGTAATTAACCAGTCAATATATCTATATACTGTTGGTGAATCACCTGTAGTCACCCATACATCTCTCATGTACATGTAGTGTATGAATGCAATACCAGTTACTAGACCTGCAACAGTTACTGACGTTTTCCAGCCAGGTGCAACAGTATTTCTTTCCATAAAGAAAAATGCTGTAGCAGCCAACATACCCATTGAAATTACCCAAAAGGAAATTCCAACAAAGTCATCCTGAGCTAACATCGCGGTCTCTGCGTTTGCAACACCTGTAACACCCATTAGGGCAACAGCTGTAAGAGCAAACAGTTTAAGTTTTTTCATAAAAAACTCCCTCTTTAGTTAGTTTTTATTATTTAGTTTATATAAACTAGGCTTAAGCTTCCCTAAGCCAAAGTTGACGTTAAATAACAAATTAACCGAGATAATTGAAGACAAAATTAGCATTAATAAGCATTGATTTTACTAACTTTTTAAAATTAAATACAATTTATACTATAAAAATCAAAAAAATGCTTAAACTCGAATCATATTTCTGATGTCTGACAAATTTAACAAAATCTACGGACAATCTATCAAGGATCCAGAAAGTTTTTGGAAGGAAGCATCTAATGACATTTTCTGGTTTAAAAAACCTACAAAAATTTTGAACAAATCAAACCCGCCTTTCTATAAATGGTTTGAGGACGGCATTACAAACACTTGTTATAACGCTTTAGATATTCATATAGATCAGGGACGAGGTAAAAATACTGCTTTAATATACGATAGTCCCATAACTAAGAATAAAAGTAAGTTTTCTTACGAAGAATTAAAATCAAAAGTTTCTATTTTTGCTGGAGCACTTAAAGATCAAGGAGTTATCAAAGGTGATAGAGTAATAATTTACATGCCGATGATACCTGAAGCAGTAATTGCAATGCTAGCTTGTGCAAGAATAGGTGCAATTCACTCAGTGGTGTTTGGTGGTTTCGCATCAAACGAGCTTGCTAGCAGAATTGATGATAGTAAGGCTAAAGTTTTAGTTACAGCTTCATGTGGTTTTGAACCTGGAAGAACAGTTGAGTACAAACCTTTGGTAGATGAGGCTATCAAGCAAGCCAAACATAAAATTGAAAAAATGATTTTATTCCAAAGAGAAGGTCATGAAGTAAAATTAAATGCACCAAAAGAAGTTGATTGGAAGGATGTTGTTACTAAAGCAAAACAAACTGATTGTGTAGAAATGAACTCTAATGAATTTGCATACATTCTTTATACATCAGGTACAACAGGAACACCCAAAGGGATAGTAAGAGATGTGGGTGGTCATATCGTTGCACTTAAATGGACTATGAAAAATATTTATAATATTGATGAGGGAGATATTTGGTGGTCAGCGAGTGATATTGGTTGGATAGTAGGACATTCTTATATTGTTTATGCTCCTCTATTTAAAGGTTGTACAACTGTATTGTTTGAAGGTAAACCTGTCGGTACACCAGATGCAGGAGCTTTTTGGAAAATTATTTCAGATTATAAAGTAAAATCATTATTTACTGCTCCAACAGCATTTAGGGCAATAAAAAAAGAAGATCCTGATGGTAAATTTTTTTCTAAATATGATTTAAGTAAATTTGAAAGTCTTTTTCTTGCAGGAGAAAGAGCAGATCCCGATACAATTAAATGGGCTGAAAATTTATTAAAGGTTCCAGTCATCGATCATTGGTGGCAGACTGAAACAAGTTGGGCAATAAGTTCAAATTGTACTGGTATTGAAATGATGAAAACAAAATACGGTTCTGCATGCAAGGCGGTACCTGGTTATGATGTGAAAGTTATCAAATCAGATCAAACTTTAGCAAAACCAAATGAGATGGGTGACATAGTTGTAAAACTTCCTTTACCTCCTGGAACGTTTCCTACTCTTTGGAATGCTGATGAAAGATATAAAAAAAACTACATGAGTAATTACCAAGGTTATTATCAAACTTATGATGCAGGGCATATAGATGAAGATGGCTATATTTGGATCATGTCTAGAACTGATGATATAATAAATGTAGCTGGACATAGATTGTCAACTGGAGCAATCGAAGAAGTTTTATCTGAACATCAAGCAGTTGCTGAATGTGCGGTACTTGGAATAGCAGATAAATTGAAAGGGCAATTACCTATTGGACTAATTGTTCTTAAAGCAGGTGTAGAAAAAGATAATGAAACTATTTCTAAAGAATGCATTCAAATGGTAAGGAATAAAATTGGACCTGTGGCGGCTTTTAAAGTAGCCATTGTTATTAAAAGACTTCCAAAAACAAGATCTGGTAAAATTTTAAGAGGAACAATTAGAAAGATTGCGGACAATGTTGAATATAAAATGCCTCCAACTATTGATGACCCTGTAATTTTAGATGAAATTAAAAAAGATCTTATTAAAAATAATATTTTAAAAAGTGATTAAAACATATTTATTTCTTATCGGGGCAATATTTTTTGAGGTTGCAGGCACCATGTTGCTTCCAGTATCTCAAAACTTTACAAAGATAATTCCAACGAGTTTATTAATAATATTTTACTGTAGCGCCTTTTATTTACTTACTTTTGTTGTTAATAAACTCCCCATAGCAATAGTTTATGCTACGTGGAGTGGACTTGGAATATTCACTATAGCAATTTTAGGCTATATTATTTTTAAACAAACTTTAGCGTGGCAAGGTATCCTTGGATTATTTTTAATTGTTATTGGTGTGATATTAGTTAATGCTTACTCATTAAAAACAATTTAATTGTATCAATAAAAATATGAAAGCATCAATAGTTATTGCAAATTATAACAACGCTAAATTTATAAATGAATGTATTAACTCCCTAAATTCGCAAACCTACAATAATATCGAAATTATCTTTTTCGACGACAACTCGAAAGATAATTCTATAGAAATAATAGAAAAATTTAAAAATGTAAAAGTTTTTAAAAACAATGCTCAAACAGATTTTGGGTCTGTAAACCAAATAAATGCTTTTAAAAAATGTATAGAATTAAGCACTGGAGATGTCATTTTTTTTTTAGATAGCGACGATTACTTTCATAAAGATAAGATACAAAAAATTATCGATCAATTTTTAAAAGATGATACAAAAAAAATTATTTTTGATTTTCCTATAATATTAAAAGATCAAAAAGAAATTATTCATAAAAAAGTTAATTATTTTTTTAAAACTTACTGGGGGTATATCCACCCAACTAGCTGTATCTCGATTAGAAAAGAAGTTGTTAACAAAGTATTTGAGACTACATTAAATGATAATTTTAAAAATATTTGGTTGGACTTAAGAATTTTACTTTTTTCAAAATATTTGCTTAATTATAACGTAGTTAATGAAAATTTAACCTATTACAGACAAACAGAAGATAATGTTTCTTCAAAATTTAGAAAATATTCAAAAAATTGGTGGAAGAGAAGAAATGAAGCTCTTGATTATTATTTCTACTTTATGAATAGAAATAATTTAAAAACAGGAAAAAATTTAGATTTTTATATTACAAAAATTATTAATAAATTTATTAAATGAAAAAAATTTTAATTATTGGTAAAAGAGGTTTTATTGGTAATAATTTATCGAAATATTTAAAAAAAAACTTTTATGTATCTCATAAAAGTTTCGGGAATTTAAAAAAATTTGGCCCAAATATTAATAAATTCAATTATGTTATCAACACTTCAATCAATGATAAATATATAAAAAAAAGATATAATAAAAAATTTGATAATGATCTTAAAATATCAAATTTTATTAAAAATAATCAAACTACATACGTGTTTTTAAGCACCAGAAAAGTTTATAAATCTAAAGCTAATATTTCAGAAAATAGTCAGCTTTTACCAAAAACAAATTATTCAAAAAATAAGTTAATTTCTGAAAATAAACTAAAAAAAAAAATGTTAAAAAATTTAATTATATTAAGAATTTCTAATGTTATCGGAGATAAAAAAAATATAAAAAAAAT
>CACNWU010000010.1 GCA_902624185.1 uncultured Pelagibacteraceae bacterium | reverse complement strand
ATACAAATTAACCTGGAAAGACTTATCTTGGAGTGATTTTAAGATTTATCTTTTTGCACTATTTAAAGCCTTTATTCCAAAGAGAAAAATAAGCAATATAGATGATCTAGAAAGTTTTATACAGTCAAAATCTGCTTGGGTAACACAAGTAACACTTTATGGTTACCTTAAAACACGGATGGGCACAAGATACGTGCTCCATTTTGAAAATGACAAATTTATGGGGTCAGTTAATCTAGCTAAGTGGAATATTTATGCTGTTGCTTTGCAAGATCTAACTTTTTTTACATTTTCTTATCTAAAAGTAAATTTTAATTTTCAAGATATAAAAAAAGCAAAAGAGATTTTTTTGAAGATTTTAGATGATGAAACTACCAACAGTATGCCATTAGATATAATTGAGGAAGCAAAAAAAAATTTTGATGAAAGATTTAATAATTTAGATTGGGATAAATATCATAATGATTTGCCATTTAATCCAAGTGCATTATCTTTATACAAATGGGCTCCGATCGCAGAAGATTTAAAAATTCTTGATAAAAAAATTGTCTTAAATTCAATGATTTTAAAATGGGATATTGTTAAGAAAGAATTTAAAGAAAGAATAAAACTTTAAGTATTTTTTCTATTTTCTACTAAACTTTCAACAACACTTGGATCTGCCAAAGTAGTAGTATCACCTAATTGTTCATGCTCATTAGCAGCAATTTTTCTAAGAATTCTTCTCATGATTTTACCTGATCTTGTTTTGGGAAGCCCTGGAGAGAAATGAATTAAGTCGGGAGTAGCAAGTGGACCAATTTGTTTTCTTACCCAAAGTTTTAAATCTCTTTCTAGCTCCCCCGTCTCAGCCTCACCAGAATTAAGAGTAACATAACAATATAAACCATTACCTTTTATATCGTGTGGATACCCAACCACTGCTGCTTCAGCTACTTTTGGGTGTGCAACAAAAGCGCTTTCAATTTCTGCTGTTCCTAAATTGTGACCAGAAACTATAATAACATCATCTACTCTGCCGGTTATCCAATAGTATCCATCTTTATCTCTTTTACATCCATCACCAGTGAAATATTTACCATCGAATTGAGAAAAATAAGTGTCTATAAATCTTTGATGATCACCGTAAACCGTTCTCATTTGACCTGGCCAAGATTGTCCGATACAAAGTCTACCTTCACCTGCACCCTTAATTTCTTTACCGTCTTTATCAACTAAAACTGGCTTAATACCAAAAAAAGGTTTTGTAGCTGAACCAGGTTTTAATGGAATGGCACCAGTTTGAGGAGCTATTAAAATACCTCCTGTTTCTGTTTGCCACCAGGTGTCAACGATTGGACATTTTGAATTTCCAACAGTTTTGTAGTACCACATCCACGCTTCAGGATTTATTGGCTCACCAACAGTTCCTAATAGTTTTAGGGATTTTCTAGAAGTTTTGTTAACAGGCTCGTTACCTTCTCTCATCAAAGCTCTTATAGCCGTTGGAGCTGTATAAAACGTATTAACTTTAAATTTATCTATAATTTGCCACCACCTAGAACTATCCGGATAATTTGGTATTCCCTCAAACATAATTGTTGTAGCACCATTAGACAAAGGACCATAAATTATATAGCTGTGACCTGTAACCCATCCAATATCAGCCGTACACCAGTAAATATCTTTAGGTTTATAATTAAATATATACTGATGAGTCATGGAGGCATAAACCATATACCCCCCAGTAGTGTGCAAAACTCCTTTAGGTTTACCCGTTGAACCAGATGTATAGAGGATAAATAATGGGTCTTCAGCATTCATTTCTTCAGGATCACAATTATTTGAGACATCTTTGATTAAATCATGATACCAAACATCTCTTTCACTGTTCCAATAAACATAATTTCCAGTTCTTTTAACAACTATACATTTTTTCACATTTGGACAGTTTGATAAAGCTTCGTCAGTTGTAGCCTTCAGAGGAATAGTTTTTCCACCTCTAACACCTTCGTCAGCTGTTATTATATATTCAGACTCACAGTCATTCACTCTTCCCGAAATAGACTCAGCTGAAAAACCACCAAAAATTATTGAATGAACAGCACCAATTCTTGCGCAGGCTAACATTAATATTGCTAGTTCTGGTATCATAGTCAAATATATGGTTACTCTGTCTCCTTTTTTTATCCCAAGTTTTTTAAGACCATTAGCTGCTTTGCAAACTTTTTGATGAAGGTGTTTATAAGAAATTTTTTGATTATCTTTAGGGTCATCACCTACCCATATAATAGCAGTTTTATCTTTTTTATCTTTTAAATGCCTGTCTATACAATTGAATGAGGCATTTAATGTCCCGTCCTCATACCATTTTATTTTAACTTCATCCTTACTATATTTAACATCCTTTATTTTTTTATAAGGTTTTATCCAAGTAATTCTTTTTCCTTCTTTTTTCCAAAAAGCGTTATTATTTTTAATGGAGTCTTTATATTTATTTTGATATTGAGATTTATTAATTAGGCTATTTTTAATCCACTCCTTTTTTGTTTTAAACACTAATTCTAAATTTTGATTCTTATTATCTTCAGAGGTTGATAATTTTTTTTTTGTAACTTTTTTCTTTTTTGGTATTTTTTTTATTATTTTTTTTTTCTTTAGAAATTTTTTTTTTATTTTCTTTCTTCTTTTTTTTGTGGAAGTTTTTTTTTTAATTCTAGATTTTTTTTTCTTTTTTGGCATAAAATTTATAGTTAAATTCTACCCATCTTATTTAAAATTTTCCAGCTTTTAGAGTCTATTGGCATTACAGATAGTCTACTTTGTTTAATTAGTGATAAATGGCTTAATTGCTTGTTTTTCTTGATTTCTTCAAGAGTAATTGGTTTTTCAAGTTCTTTTATAAATTTAACGGTCACAGCCACAAACCGACCAGATTGGTCTGTTTTATCTAAGTAATGTTCTTTTATCACCTCTACAATCCCAACAATCTCCTTGCCAATATTTGAATGATAAAAAAAACATTGATCACCTTTTTTCATTGATTTTAAATTTTTTGCGGCCTGGTAATTTCTCACGCCATCCCAAGGCGCTCCTTTATTTCCAGCTTGTTTTTGTTGATTTAAGGACCAAACATCAGGTTCTGATTTCATTAGCCAATAATTCATTTTATTATATTTTAAAATACTTTTATAGAATATTATCGATAATTATTTATCAAATTTATGAACAAAGAAGTATCAGAAATAATCAATTTGTTAAAATTAAAAAAATTAACTTTAGCTGAAAAAAAATGTTTAAAATTAATGAAAAATGCAAAAGAAAATTTTGAAATAATAAATATTTATGCACTAATTCAATTTCAACTTAAGAATTATGATCAGGCAATAACAGAGTGGAAAAAAGCTACTACTTTGAATCCTAAATATTTTTATGGCTTTAATAATTTAGGAAATGCTTTTTTATATAAAAATAATTTTAAGTTAGCTTTGGAAAATTATAATAAGGCAATAGAACTCAAACCAAATTATTTTGAGGCCATATACAATAAAGCAAATATTTATTTAAAGCTTAAAAATTTTACTAATGCTATTGAGCATTATGACAAAGTTTTATCTATTAAACAAGATTATGCGCCTGCACATCAGGGAAAAGCAATTGTAAACAAAAAATTATTGAAATTTGATGAAGCCATTTATAACTGGCAAAAAGTTTTCGAGTCTGATCCAGGAAATACTAATGCATTAGTACAAAAAGGAGATCTGCTATTTGACGTAAATCGATTAGACGAAGCTTTGAAAGCATATTACGAGGCTTTTAAAATAGATCCTGATAAATCTTTCTTACTAGGAAGTATAGTTCATACAAAAACAAAAATGTGTGATTGGGACAACATAGAGAAAGATATATCTAGTCTACAAAAAAAAATTTTAAATAATTTAAAAGGATCTTCACCATACACAACTTTAACAATATATGATGACCCAAAGATTCATCTCAATGCAGCAAAAGTTTGGTCTGAAGAACATTTGAAAAATGAAGATCAGAAAATTGCCAAAAATTTTCGAATTAAAAAAAATAAGAAAATTAAAATTGGTTATTATTCAGCAGATTTTCGAACTCATGCAATGGGTCATTTACTAGTCAGAATGTTTGAATTACACGATAAAGAAAAATTTGAAATTTATGGTTTTTATTTTGGTCCAATTATCAAAAAAGATGATGATTTATCAAAAAGAATTGTAAAAAGCTTTGATGAATTTATTGATGTAACCAACAAAAATGACATTGAGGTAACTGAGTTATCAAGATCCATGGAGATAGATATAGCTATAGATTTAATGTGTTTTACTGGAACTCACAATAGATTTGGTATTTTCACAAAAAAATGTGCACCAATCCAAGTAAATTTTTTGGGTTATCCCGGCACTAGTGGCTCAAGTTACATTGATTATATTGTAGTGGATAAAAATTTGATATCAGACTCAAATAAAAATTTTTTTTCAGAAAATTTAATTTGTCTACCAAATTCATATCAACCTAATGAAGAAAATAAAAAAATTTCTGATCAAGTATTTTCAAGAGAAGATTTAAATTTACCAAATTCAAAATTTGTATTTGCGTGTTTTAATTCACATCAAAAAATAACACCCCAAATATTTGAGGTATGGATGAAAATTTTAAAAAATAAAAATGATAGTGTGCTTTGGCTATTAGAAGACAATTTTTTTTCACAGAATAACTTAAAAAAAGAGGCAGAAAAACACAATGTGGACCCACAAAGAATAATTTTTGCAAAAAACCTGCCTTTAGATAAACATTTATCTAGAATAAGACATACTGATTTATTTTTAGATACCTTTCCCTATAATGCGCATACAACTTGTAGTGACGCGCTAAGAGAATGTTTGCCAGTATTAACTATGAGAGGTGCTTCGTTTGCTAGTAGAGTAGCAAGTAGTTTGTTAACAACAATGAATTTAAAAGAATTAATCACCTCGAATTATGATGAATATGAAAAATTAGCAATTAAAATTTCTAATGAACCAGAATACTTGAAAAGACTTAAAGAGAAAATAAACAATAGCAAGGATAAAAGTAAACTTTTTAAAACAGAAATTTTTACTAAAAATCTAGAGAGTGGATACCAAAAAATTTTTGATAATTATATTGAAGGTAATAAACCAAAGAATTTTGATTTATAATTTTACTCCAGCACCTTTTAAAAATATTGCATCGGTGTCTAAAGACCATCTAGGTTTCGCTGGAAAATCTAAATAGTTGAATTGTTTTGATTTAAATTTTTCTAATCCAACCATTGCAATCATTGCTGCATTATCACCACATAGATTTATTGGAGGAAACATGCTTTGATAATTCTTTTCTTTACAAAGGTTGATTAACATAGATCTGATTCCTTTGTTAGCGGCCACTCCTCCAGCAGCAACAAAAACTTTATTTTTTATGATGTTTTGTTTTTCAAATTCTTTAAAAGCTACATTAGTTTTTTTATTTAAAATATCCTCTATTGTTTTTTGAAAACATGCAGCAAGATCAAATTTTTCCTGATCTGTTTTAATATTTTTTGATATTTTTAAAACAGCAGTTTTAAGCCCTGCAAAAGATAAGTTACAACCACCTTTATTGAAAATTGGCTTTGGTAAATCATATTTATTAGGATTACCTTTTTTAGCTAAGATCTCAATTTGAGGTCCACCTGGAAATTCAACACCTAAAAGCTTTGCAGTTTTATCAAAAGCTTCCCCTAAAGCATCATCAATTGTTGTTCCTAGTCTTTTATATTTTCCAAGACCGCTAACACTTAAAAATTGTGAATGCCCACCTGAAATCAATAAAAGTAAATATGGATAATCTAGTTTTGAGTTCAATTTAGGACTTAATGCGTGCCCTTCAAGATGATTTACTGCAATAAATGGTTTTTTTAAAGATGCTGATAAAGCCTTACCAAAACTTAAACCTACTGACAAACAAACAATTAGACCTGGGCCAGCAGTTGAAGCAATAGCGTCAATATCTTGAATTTTTGCCCCACTTTCATCAATTGCTTTTTGTACTATTAAATCTATTTTTTCAATATGTGATCTGGCAGCTAGTTCAGGAACGACACCACCAAAATCTTTATGAACATCAACCTGGCTTGAAATAATATTTGATAAGACTATTGGGTCTCCTTGCTCATTTTCGGTTATTAACGAGGCCGCTGTTTCATCGCAGCTCGATTCTATTCCTAGAATTAAGGGTTTTTTACTCATTCAAATAGTTTTTATTAATTGTACAATCTTAATACAAGAAAGAAATAAATTAATTTATGAGTAGAAAAATAATTATTGGGTCTAGAGGAAGTAAGTTGGCATTAATATATGCTCAAATCGCTAAAGAAAATATAATTAAAAATACACAACTAGATGATAAAGATATCATAATTAAAAAAATTAAAACAAAGGGTGACGAATTTCAGGATATTAGATTGTCTGAGCTAGGTGGAAAAGGTTTATTTTCATCAGCTATTGAAAAAGAACTTCAGGATAAAAAGATTGATCTAGCAGTACATGCTTTAAAGGATATGCCAGCAATTGAAACAGACGGATTAACAACAAACACATTTTTGAAAAGAAATGACCCAAGAGAAATTTTGATTACTAGGCACAAAGAAAAACTTAAAGAGTTAAAAGCAGGAGCAATAATTGGAACATCTTCTTATAGAAGAGAATTTCAGATAAAAAAGATAAGATCAGATTTAAACTGTAAACTTATAAGAGGGAATGTCGATACTAGAATAAAAAAACTTTTTGCTGGTGAATATGATGCAATTTTATTATCTTATGCAGGAATAAAGTGTTTAAAAATAGAGGATAAAATTACTGAAATTTTTTCAATAAAGGAAATGATTCCAAGTGCAGGACAGGGAATTATTGCACTTCAAAGTCGAGTTAACGATCATGAAATTAATTTATTATTTAGGAAAATTAATGACAAAGAAACATTTTATAAAGCTCAAGCTGAAAGAAATGTTTTAAAAGTTTTAGAGGGAGATTGTGAAACAGCAATTGGAGTTCATTCTATAATACAAGATCATGAAATTATTCTAGAGGCTGAGTTATTTTCATTAGATGGCAGCCAGAGATTTTTTATTAAGAAATCATCAGAAATTGAAAAAGCTAATGAACTTGGTAAAGAAGTAGGATCCTTATTAAAGGTAAAATCAAATAATTCATACAAAAAATAATATGCATATTTTATTAACCAGACCACTTGAAGATTGCACAGAAATGATTTTGAGATTTAAGTCTCTAGGGCATCAAGTCTCTCATATCCCTTTATTAAATATTTGTAAGTTAGAGATCGAAGATATAAATTTTTTAGATTATAAAGGAATAATTTTTACAAGTGCTAACGCATTAAAATTTTTAGATATTAAAAATATAAATAAAAATATGATATGTTTTTGTGTTGGTACTGCTACAGAAAAAAAGGCAAGAAGTTTTGGTTTTCAAAATGTAATTTCTGCTGAGGGAAATGTTGAAAATCTGAAAGAATTGATTTTACAAAATTTTGACAAGAAAAGTGGAAAACTAGTTTATGTGAGTGGAGAAGACGTCAGCGTTGATCTTGATAAACAATTATTGAATGAAGGCTATAATATAAAAAGAGTAATAAATTATAACACTAACCCCAATCAAAAATTTGATGAAAAATTTGTAAATGAGTTAAAACAAAATATGCCTGAAATAGTTTATGTTTATTCTCAAAACAGTGCATTAAGCTTCTTAAACTTCATAAAAACACATAATTCAGAACGGCTTTGGATGAACACAAATTTAATGTGTATTGGTGAAAAAACTTCGACTATATTGAATGAAATCAAATGGAAAAAGATATTTCTTTTTAACCCTGGAGAAGAAGAATTTTTGTTATATAAAATTTAGTTATGGAAATAATAAACAATTTTTCTGATATTTTTTTATCCGTTTGGAAAAAAGGTATTTTGGGAGTCGATATTTTTCAAATACTTATTGGAATAGGAATATTCTTTATTTTTTTAGTTTTTAGAGGCTTAATTAGTAAGTTAATAATTAAAAAACTTGAAATTATTTCTAAAAGAACAACAAATAAATTAGATGATACTTTTGTGCATGCATTGGTTGGTCCTGCAAGATTTTTACCAATAGTTTTAGGTTTTTTTATTGCAAGTTATTATATGACATTTTCAAGTGAGGGTCGTGAAATAGCAGATACAATAAATAGAACTTTGATAACAATTTTAATTTTTTGGGTTATCCATCAAATTATAGAGCCAATCTCATATATTCTAAGTGGTTTAGATAGACTTCTAACAAGAGAGCTAATTGGCTGGATAATAAAATCACTCAAAATTTTGATATTTATTTTAGGACTTGCAGCAGTATTAGAATTGTGGGGTATAAAAATTGGCCCAATAATTGCTGGACTTGGTTTATTTGGTGTTGCGGTTGCTTTAGGTGCTCAGGATTTATTTAAAAACTTGATATCAGGAATTTTAGTCTTGGTAGAAAAAAGATTTAAGATTGGTGACTGGATTTTAGTTGATGGAATTATTGAAGGTATAGTTGAAAAGATTGGATTCCGTTCAACTACAATAAGAAAATTTGATAAATCTTTAGCTATCATACCTAATTTTCAATTCGCAGAAAATGCAGTTATAAACGTTAGTGAAACTTCTAACTGGTTAATTAGTTGGATAATTACACTCCAGTATGACACAACAGTGAGTCAATTAAAAACCATAAGAGATCAAATTGAGGAACACATAAAAAAAAGTGAAGATTTTAACACAAGTATAGGAATTGCCGTCAGAGTTGATAAATTTTCTGATAGCTCCATTGATATGTATGTTCGTTGTTTTACGAAATCAGATAGTTGGAATGAATGGCTATCGGTAAAAGAAAAATTAGCTATTGAAATAAAACAAATTGTTGAGAGAAATAAAGCTTCTTTTGCTTTTCCAAGTTCTTCAATTTATATTGAAAAAAAATGATAGCTATTTTTTATTTAGTTTTACAAATATTAAAACTTTATTCATACGTAGTGATAGCCAACGTTATTATAAGTTGGTTAATAGCATTTAATGTTTTAAATACCTCAAACAGATTAGTTTATTCAGTACTTGAGCTCAGTTATCGTTTAACTGACCCAATATTAAATAAAATAAGACGCTTTTTGCCGAATTTAGGGTCTTTAGACATTTCACCAATAATTTTACTTCTATTGATTTGGTTTATAGAAATGTGTATGAAGCTCTACATTGCACCAATAATATTCTAAAAGTATGATTTTAATTGATGGAAAAAAAGCTGCAGCAGAATTAAGAGAGGAACTTAAAAAAGAAGTTTCAAGTTTAAAAACTAAATATGACAGAGTGCCTGGTCTGACAGTCATACTGATTGGAGATTTAACACCAAGCCAAATCTATGTTCGTAACAAGGAAAAATCTGCTACCGAAGTGGGACTAAAATCTGATGTTATCAAATATCCAGATACTATAGATGAAAAAACAGTATTAAGTAAAATACAAGAATTAAATAAGGATAAAACTGTTTCCGGAATATTAGTGCAATTACCTTTACCTAAACACATTGATAAACAAAAGATTATTGAGAGCATTGATCCCTCAAAAGATGTTGATGGTTTTCATCCTATGAATGTTGGAAATCTTTCCTCGGGTTATGAAAGTTCAGTGCCTTGTACACCATTAGGTTGTTACTTATTAATAAAGAAGATAGAACCAAATTTAAGTGGCAAAAAGGCTGTCATCGTTGGAAGATCTAATTTAAATGGAAAACCAATGACTCAACTTCTTTTAAAAGAAAATTGTACTGTAACAGTTACTCATTCTAAAACTAAAAATTTAAAAGCAGAATGTTTGGAGGCAGACATTATTGTTGCAGCCGTTGGTATTCCAGAACTTGTAAAAGGTGATTGGGTTAAAAAAGACGCAATAGTCATTGATGTGGGTATCAACAAAACTGACAAAGGAATAGTTGGCGATGTAGCTTTCGAGGAAGTTTCAAAAAATGCAAAAGCTCTAACCCCAGTTCCTGGTGGAGTAGGTCCAATGACAATCGCATGTTTATTAAAAAATACGATTGACTGTTTCAAAAGATCGCAAATTTAATATTTAATTCTACAAATTATTTTTGGTAAGCTGGATTATGAAAAAACCAAAATACCCTTATAGAATAGCTATTTTGATGGCTTTGCTAACGATCCCACCTATTGGTGCAACTCAACTCGGTTGGTACCTATATGATAGGCAAACAGGATTTGATTATGGTATGATTGTTGGAACATTTTCAGTAGTATATGCAGCTTGGCTTATGTATGAAAAAAAATGGAGAGAAGAAGATGAGGATTAATTTATGGAAAAAATAATTTTTTTTGGTTTAGTTATTCCAATTTTAGCTTTTGTTCTTTACCTAGGTGGGACAGCAATAATGAATGGTTTTAAAGCTAAAAGTGATAACAAAGCGAATGAAGACACTACTAGCGCTGATAATAATGAAAATAAATTAAGTGATGAAATTCAGGAACTTAATAAACTTTTAAACGATGGTGTTTTAACCCGAGAAGAATTTGAAAAAGCAAAAAAAAAATTATTAGATAATTAATTGTAATTAAGTAATTTTTTTAACGATCCAAACTCACCAATCTTATAAATAATAGCATCTTCTTTTCTAAATCCATATTTTTCTGCACTGTTTTTAAATCTGATTGGTGGTTCCATAATTGGTTCAAGAGAGAGAACAAAAGTCCCCCAGTGCATTCCAATTACTTTTTTGCTTTTTAAATTTTGTGCAACCTCTAATGCTTCTTCTGGATTAGTGTGATAAATAGATTTATCTTTAAATGGCATTATAGGATAAAAATTGTAAGCACCTATATTGATAAGTGTGAGATCTATTGGGCCATATTTATTTCCTATTTCTTTGTAAATATCCCCAATACCAGTATCACATGCAAATAAAATTTTTTTTTCATTATACTCAATTAAAAAGTTACCCCATAAAGTTTTGTTTGTGTCCGTTAAACTTCTTTTAGACCAGTGCACTGCTGGAAGAAAAGTAATTTTTAAATTATCATTAATTTGAACTTTGTCGTACCAATCCATTTCATTAACATCTTTGTATCTTTTAAAATATTTGCCTAGTTTCAAAGGAAGTAAAACTTTTGCACTTTTATATGGAAACTTTCTAATAGTAGACATATCTTGATGATCATAATGATTATGAGTAAGTAAAAATAAATCTATTTTTGGAATTTCGTTAAGTTTCAAAGCTGGCTCAGTAAACCTGTCCGGTCCAAAAATTAATGGGCCTGCATTTTTTGAGAATACTGGATCAGTAATTATTGTAGTTTCTCCTAATTTTATTAAAAAAGTAGCATGGCCTATCCAAGCGATATAATCATCTTCCTGATATTTTTTAAGGTCTAACAAAACTTTTTCTTTTGGCACAACATGTTCTTTTGGCACCGTCATATCAAGTTTCTTTTTTTCTTTATTGAATATTTTAAAAGACCATTTTACATTAGGATCTCTTTCTGGTGACCCTTCAGGGTTTCTAAAAGTTCCATCAGGCAAATGATGATAAGGTTTTTCCATCGCAATACTTAAACAATTATAAAAAAAAATTCCAATTAAAATTAATGAAATACGAATTAACTTTTTTCCATCAACCACAAACTATCTCCCGCTAAAAAATAAATTTTTCCATTATTTGGATGAATTTGTATATCTCTTATTCTGCCGATCTTATTTTTAAAAATAATATCTTCTCTAACATTAGTTAAATCATTAAATATTAATTTTCTTAAGGATTGATCTTTAAGTGATGTTATTAAAGCATGTCCATTCCACTCATTAAATTCATTACCTTTGTAGATAGTTATAGCACTTGTTGCTATTGAAGGTACCCAATACCGTATTGCTTTTGTAAAACCTGGTTTCCATTTAGGACCAATAGGAATACCTGAATAATTTTTTCCGCCCCAACCTAATATTTTCCATCCATAATTCTCTCCTTTTTTTACCTCACCAAACCAGTCACCACCTTTTGCTCCATGATTACTCATATAAATTTTTCCATCAAATGGAGATAAAGTTAAACCTTGAGGGTTTCTAATTCCAATTTGATAAATTTCAGGAAGCCAATCTGATTTACCCTTAAATTTAGGATTATCTTTTGGAATGCTCCCATCAATATTTATTCTAATAATACTTCCAGGATGTTTTGTTGGATCTTGAGCTATCATTCCCTCTCCTCTCTCTCCAGCTGAAGCAAAAAGAAAATTATCTTTAATAGCTAACCTAGAACCAAAATGATAACCCGAGTCAATTGGTGGGTTTGCTTGAAAAATATTTTTAAAAATTAAATTTTTATTATTAAAATTTGCTTTTGCAATTGAAGTGCTCGTTTTCCAATTACCTCTATTTTCTGTGTATGCAATATAAACAAAATTTTTGTTAAATATAATATCTAAAAGACCACCTTGACCGTGTTCAAGAAAATTTAGGTTATGAGATAATAGATTTGTTTTTTTGTTTTTTATATTTACTAATTTAATTAATCCACCTTTTTCAGTAATTAGTAAATTATTTTCATCAACAAAAGTTGATCCCCATGGATCTTTAAGGTCTACAATTTTTTTAAATTGAAGATTTTCTGCGTTAGCTATGTTTGAAAAAATAAGGATTATAAATATGAAAAAAATTTTCATATCTATTAAAAAACTACGTCAAATCCTTCAAAGTCTGGTGGACCTAAATATAAATCTCTGTGTTGAGCAGCATTTTTGTGAGCTAGTCTAAAAGCTTCAGATTTTGTCCAGTTTATAAAATCATCTTTTGTTTCCCATGTGCTGTGAGATGAATATAAAGAATACTTTTCATTAGTATCACCTTTAATTAGATTAAAATTTTTAAATCCTTTAACTCCCTCTAAATGCGTATCTCTATTTTTCCAAACATCTTCAAATTCTTTTTCTTTACCAAGAACAATTTTAAATCTATTCATTGCAATATACATAATTTATTAAGATAGTTTAGATCTTCCTCCATCAACTGCTATTATCTGACCTGTGACCCAAGAGCTATCATCAGTGATTAGAAATTTTGCAAGTGACGCTGAGTCTTTTCCCTCACCTAACCTTTTTAAAGGATGAGCTTTTGCTATCCCGTCTGCTAATGCTTTATTTTTCAACATTGGTTCTGCAATCTTTGAATTAGTTAAACTTGGTGCAATACAGTTTACTCTAATACTTGGGGCAAATTCAGCTGCTAATGAAACAGTTAATCCTTCAACAGCGGCTTTAGCTGAAGCAATTATTGCATGATTAGTAAATCCTCTTTGTGCTGCTACTGTAGAGAATAAAACCACTGACCCTTTATTTTTTTTTAAACTTTCTTGGTAACCTTTAATAACTTCAACTGCCGAATAGAGATTTAGTTTCATACATTTATTAAAATCTTGCTCATTTACCATTCTCAAGGGTTTTAAATCTATCGAACCAACACAGTAAGCAACACCTTTAATTTCTGAAATATCATTTTTAACTTTTTCTATAAATCCTTCCTCTAAAACATCAGCAATTGTAAAAGTACAACCAAGTTTTTCAGAAATAATTTTTGTTTCATCTTGATTTCTACCAACCAAATGAACAGAATTTCCTGAATTTACTAATTGTTCAGCTAAACTAGACCCGATTGAACCTGTCGCACCAAAAATAAGATATTTTTCTGACATAAAAAATTTAATTAGTTATATTTAATCATGAAGTTATTTTTTATACTGGGTAATCAACTTTTTCCATCAAAATACTTGAACCGCTTCAAAAAAGACCACCTCTTTTTTATGGCCGAAGATTACCAATTATGCACCTATGAAAAACATCATAAACAAAAAATACTTCTTTTCTTATCATCAATGCGTTCACATGCGGAAAGTCTTAAAAAAGAAAAATTCAAATTAGATTACATAAAAATTGAGGATAAAGAATTTAAGGATGATTATTTAAAAAAATTAAAAAAAATAATTAGTTCCAAAAAAATAAAAGAGATTTCAAGCTTTGAAGTTGAAGATAAATTTTTTGAAAAAAAGATTAGTCAATTTACAAAAAAAGAAAAAATAAAATGGAATATTATACAAACTCCAATGTTTTTGAATTCCAGAGAAGAATTTAAAAATTATCTATCCAAATCAAAAAAACCTTTTATGGCAACGTTTTATAAAGATGTCAGAAAGAAATCTGGAATATTGATGGGTTCAGATGGAAATCCAATTGGAGGCAAATGGAGTTTTGATGAGGATAACAGGAATAAATTACCAAAAAATATTTCAATTCCAAAATTCCCAAAAATAAATGAAACTAATCATACTAAAAAACTAAAACCAATTATTGAAAAATTGTTTAAAGATCATCCGGGCAAAACAGAAAACTTTTGGCTAGCTACTGAATATAATGATGTTATTAAACTTTTAAATTTTTTCATAAAAGAAAAATCAAACTCGTTTGGTGATTATGAAGATGCTGTTGATCAAAAAGATAACATTTTATTCCATAGTGCTTTAAGTCCTTATATAAATTTAGGCTTAATAACACCAGAATATATTATTAAAAAAATTTTAGAGTTTCATAAAAATAATAAGATAAGACTAAATTCTTTAGAAGGATATGTGCGTCAAATAATTGGTTGGAGAGAATTTATGAGAGGAATTTATCAAGGTTATTCAAATGAAATGGAGACAGGAAATTTTTTTAAACATAATAGAAAAATGAAAAAATCTTGGTATGAGGGCACAACAGGTTTACCTCCGCTTGATTATGCAATTAAGAATGCCTTAAATCATGGATGGTCTCATCACATTGAAAGGTTAATGATTTTATCCAACATAATGAATCTGTGTGAAATTAAACCAACTATTGTTTACCAATGGTTTATGGAGATGTTTGTAGATTCTTCAGATTGGGTAATGGTCCCTAACGTTTATGGCATGGGATTATTTAGTGATGGAGGAATATTTGCAACCAAACCTTACATATGTGGATCGAGTTATTTTATGAAAATGATGGATTTTAAAAAGGGTGAATGGTGTAACGCAATGGATGGATTGTATTGGAGATTTATTGACAATAATAGAAAATTTTTTTTAAAAAATCCAAGACTATCTATGATGGTTAGAATTTTTGATAAAATGAAAACTGATAGAAAAAAATTAATTTTATCAGCTGCTGACATATTTATTAAACAAAATACAATTTAGTGAAAAAACAAAATCTTCCCTCAAAAATTTGTCCTATTTGTAAAAGAACTTTTGTTTGGCGTAAGAAATGGAAGTTGAATTGGGAGAGAGTAAAATATTGTTCTAAGAAGTGTTCTAAGCTAAGCTAGGATAATTGAACATAATAATTTTACAACATATCAAAATTGAAGATCCTGGCTTCATAAAAGATCTTATGTTAGCTGATGGATTAAATCTTACTACAATTGAGCTGGACGAAGGTGAGAAAATTCCAAATGATTTAAGTAAATTTGATGGGATGTTTTGTATGGGTGGTCCAATGGATACTTATATGGAAAAAGAATATCCTTGGTTAATTGAAGAAAAAAAAAGAATTAAAGAGTTTGTTGTTGATTTAAAAAAACCTTATTTAGGTTTTTGTTTAGGTTGTCAGTTATTAGGTGAAGTTATTGGTGGTAAGGTTGTAAAATCGAGTCCAGCTGAGATTGGCATGATGGATATAAATTTTACCAAAGAAAAAAATCAAGATAATTTATTTTCTAAATTTCCTGATAAAATTATGAGTTTGCAATGGCATTCATATGAGGTTCAAGGAATAGAAAATAATAAAGAGGTTACTTTGTTAGCTTCATCCCCAATCACTAAATTTCAAATTTTTAAATATCAAAATCATGCTTATGGCATTCAATTTCATATCGAAATTAAAGATACGACGGTCAATGAATGGGGATGTGTACCTGCATATAAAAAAGCTTTAGAGGATCAATTAGGTGATGGAGCATTAGAGAAATTTGATCAATCTGCAAAAGATAATATGACAGATATGAATAATTATTCTAAGATTCTCTACAGTAATTTTAAAAAACTTTTATGAATAATAAAATTTTTGAATGGGCAGGGGTTATTACCGCAATATTATATTCATTATTTGTAGCTATGAATATTGGTATAGAGTTTTTTGGTTTTTGCTTATTACTTATATCTGCAATCTTAATTGGAATTTGGGCTTATAGAGGTGGTCATAGAGGAATATTATTTTTACAATTCTTTTATGCAACAGCTGGCATTATTGGAATGTTCAGGTGGTTTTAATTAAAAGTTGAAATAATTTTAGGAATATAATTTTTAAAATTAAAAAAACCTTTATTACAATATTGCCAAGAATACTGATCAAGTTTTCTATATAAAAAGTCTATTTTTATTTCATTTGAATTTAAATAATCTAAGTTTTCACCTACTGTTGGATACAAGCCAAAACTATTTTCAATATTCTTTATTTCAGTTATATCAATGACCTCACAATCAATAGACTTAACTTCTAATCTTTGTTTTTGATCTTCGATTAATAGGGATTTAAATTTCACTACTTTTTCACTAAGTTTAATAGATCTATTTTCATTTTTATTAGAAATTAAATAAATTTTTTTGAATTTATTATTTTGAAAATCAGTTATTTCAAAAGAAAGATTATTTTCAAAAATTAAAAGATTTTTATCTACAATATTTACCGGATTATTAAAATCTTGTTTGATGATTGAGTAAGTTTTTTCAGATACTTTTGGAGGAGCGTTTTCATTTAATTTAATATTGTTAAATCTATTATTAGTAAATTTTTTGATATTCCATTCACTTGCTAAGTAATGTTTTCCTTGAGTTTGAACACCAGCGACCCATCTCCATCCAAGAGTATTTGATGCAGTGTCCCCATCATAAAGATGTTGCATAAAAAATTCTGCCCCTAATTGCCAAGGTAGTTCTAAAGTAAAAATCCAAATACTAGCAAACCACATTCTTGTGTGATTATGTAAATAATTATTTTCTTTAAGTTCACTTACCCACGTATTAAAACATTCAATATTTGTTTTGCCCTTTATTGCTTTAAGATAGTTTTGATTATTTCTAAATTCTTCCCTGATGTTATTTAATTCAATTAAATAATCCGTCCAAACATTAGGTCTTAATTCCAGCCAGCCTTTCCAATATGTACGCCATAAAACTTCTTGAATAAATTTCTCATTTTTTGAAAAGGAAAACTTACCAAGTGATTTTTCAATCACCTCTTTCTCACTAATTATTCCATGGGTGATGTAAGGAGATAAACAAGAAATATTAGATCTTTTATCTGGTCCAAAGTCAAAATTTCTTAGCTTTGAATATTCTGAAAGATTATTTTGAATAAAATTATTTAATTTCTCAATGGCCTTAGCCCTCGAAGCTTCAAAATTCATATTAAATTATTTCGATTTTTTTTTCTTTAGACCTAATTTGTCACTATGTCTTAATCTTAAAATTACAATTGCAGCTGCAATGAGCACTATAGCAACGGCTTCATATACCAATGCTGCTGGATCCATCTCTTTTCCTTGTAAGATAATAAACCGGGCCAAAGCAGTGATAGCTATTAGAAGTGGAAGAGTTATGCTGATTGATTGCTGATCCCAAAAAACTCTGACCATTGCTAAAACTTCTAGATACAGAAACATTAATAATAAATCAGCTAAGGTTACCGATTGATTAAGAATCATATTCTTAATTTCAATTCCAACTGCAATTACTGTGCTTATTAAAATAATAAACATTAGTATTAGTTGCAAATTTTTAGCAATTTTTTCCACTACTTATCCTTACTAAATGGTAGCCATTTTTCAAATACCGATTTTGATGAACCTTCGTAAGGAATAGAGTAAGAATATGGGTTTGGGCTTGTCAATACTTCAATTCCTTTAGAAAAAACGAATATAAACACAATTACAAAAACAAGAACCATTATTTTAAAAGGATCAAAGTTTTTTGTTTTAAAAACACTAGATGAATTTTCCTCAGCTCTATGGAAATGTTTAAATGTCATATATACCGCGAATATCAAACCAATGTGAGCTAAAAAAAGTCCAGTCCAACCAAATACAAAAGTTGTATATGAAAATACATATAAACTAAATACAGTAGTCCAGATAAAACTTAAGACTAATAGAATTTGTAACCTTACAGTTTTGGGAAGCGAACGAAGATCATTTTTACTGTCATCAAACAAAATGTTTGCTGTATCTTTCATCCAATTTTTTAATCCATCCATAAAATTAAATTATGTTTTTTTCAAAAATAAACAATCCCCAAATTGTCCCTAAATAAGCAGCTAGTTTCTTAACTTTTTTTTATGTAAACTTATAAATTTCTCCACATTCGATTTATTAAAAGATTTATTTTCCTCAAAAGAAACTTTTTTTATCGAATAAGCTTTACTATTAGTTACTCTTGATTGTATTGTTATGTTCCCTTTATACAGTTTTAATTTGATACTTCCATTTACCTTGTTTTTTTTAAAGTCTATAATTTTTTGTAATTTAAATCTTTCTTTTGAATACCAGTAACCATTATAAATAAGTTCAGCATATCTTGGCATTATGTTATCTTTTTTATGCATTGTTGCTTTATCCAGTGTAACAGACTCAATAGCTCTATGAGCGTGAATTAATAAAGTTCCTCCTGGAGTTTCATAAACTCCTCTTGATTTTATTCCTAAAAATCTGTTTTCAACTAAATCAACTCTACCAATTCCATTTTTTCCAGCTAGCTTATTTAATTTTTCAAGTAATTTTGCAGGACGTAATTTTTTCCCATTAACTCCTATAGGCTCACTATTTTTAAAATTTATTGATACAAATGTTGCCTTAGTTGGAGCTTTTTCTGGAGATAAAGTTCTTTGAAAAATAAATTCTGGTGCAGAATTTTTAGGATTTTCCAAAACCTTACCCTCAGTTGATGTATGAAATAAATTATCATCAATCGAAAAAGGTGGAGCACCTTTTTTATCTTTTGGAATTGATATTCCATTTTTTCTTGCATAATTAATTAAATCTGATCTGGATTTTAATTTCCATAATCTCCAAGGGGCAATAATTTTAATTTTCGGGCCAAAATAATGATAACCTAGCTCAAATCTAACTTGATCATTACCTTTTCCTGTAGCACCATGAGATACCGCATAAGCTTTATATTTTTTTGCAATTCTAATTTGATCTTTTGCAATCAATGGTCTTGCAATAGATGTTCCTAATAAATATACACCTTCATAGATTGCATGTCCGCGGATCATTGGAAAAATGTAATCTTTTACGAAAATATCTTTTAGATCTCTAATGATTATGTTTTTAACTCCAAATTTTTTAGCATTAGATATAATCTTTTTTTTATTAATCTTTTGACCTATATCAGCAGTATAACAAATTACTTCAGCACTATAATTTTCTTGAAGCCATTTAAGAATTATGGATGTATCTAAACCACCTGAATAAGCTAAAACAATTCTTTTTTTAGATTTCATTAACTAACTGCAAGCTTTTTTTGCAGCATTATAAGCTTTTGTAAAACCAAGAAGTGAGTAATGATCTATAGTTTGAGATCCTTTTTCATTATATCCTGAGAGCATTATTCTCGAACCTTTCTTCATAACTTTAACCATTATTTTTTCTTTTTTATTACTGGTCATCCATGCAAATCCTTGTTGTTTTATATCAAACTTAAATTTGTTATTTCCTGATGTTGCTAAAACAGTATTATTTTTATTAAATTCGTATCCCGCAGTTGCACTTATCTCGTTAGAAATTTTTTCACCAGGCCTAAAAGTAATGAATAATCTTGCATCTCTTTTATTTTTCTTTGGTGCTTGTAAAACTGGCGTTGATTGAGCAAAGCAAACTTTGCCTGATGCCTCTGACATTACCATTACTTCCCAATCTTTATATTTACCAATTTTTTTTAAATCCTCCGCAAACGTTTGCGAAACAAAAATAGTCAATATAAATATAGGTAAAATTAAAATTTTATTAATTATGGACATGGATTTGGATAAATTTTTTGTACTTGATTAATATCATTTATAATTTCTTCAGTTAAATTTATATTTACACTTTCTATATTAGTTTTCAACTGCTCCATTTTGGTTGCTCCAATGATGACAGAGGTCACAAAAGGTTGAATTTCTAAAAACTTTAAAGACATTTGTGATAAATCTAATTTATGTTTTTTTGCCACTTCATAATAAGCATCTATTGCCTTTCCCGCGTTCGGTTTATTATATCTAGTCCAAAAATCTTTATGCAATTCTATTCTGGACCCTTTGGGCAATTGATTATTTCTGTATTTACCCGAAAGATATCCACAAGCAAGGGGAGAATAAGCTAAGAGACCAGCCTGTTCTCTCACTGACATTTCAGCCAAACCAACTTCGTAAGTTCTGTTTAGTAAATTATACGGGTTTTGAATTGAAAGCATCCTAGGAAGATTTTTTTCATTAGAAATCTCTAAAAATTTAGATAATCCCCACGGAGTTTCATTAGACAGACCAACATGTCTAATTTTTCCTTGGTCTATAAATTTTTTTAGACTTTCTAAAATATCTTCAAATTTAGTCCATTCGACATCATCTGAATGTTCATACCCTAATTTACCAAAAAAATTGGTATTTCTTTCTGGCCAGTGTAATTGATATAAATCAATATAATCAGTCTTTAATCTTCTTAAACTTCCTTCTAAAGCTTCAGTAATATTTTCTTTCCCAAATTGATTGCCGCCGCCTCTTACATACTCTCTCATTGGTCCACAAACTTTTGAAGCAAGAATTACTTTATCTCTCTTCTTATTTTTTTTGAACCAATTACCTATAATTTCTTCTGTCCTTCCAAAAGTTTCTTCTCTTGGAGGAATAGAATAAATCTCTGCAGTATCCCAAAAGGTTACTCCGTGATCCAAAGCGTAATCCATTTGTTTAAATCCTTCATCTTGTGTGTTTTGCTCGCCCCATGTCATTGTCCCGAGACAAATTGTACTTACATTTAAATCTGTATTTCCTAATTTTTTATAATTCATTGAGGTTTTGTGATATTAATTTTTTATTAATCTTTTAAGGTATCTTGAATAATTAGTAAAAGAATATTATATATGGGTAATTATGGAATTTAATAAAAAAGGTATTTTAGGTAGAGCTGCAGAAGCTCAGAAGTCAACAGTAGTTATGGATGAAGGCTTAAGAGCCTACATGCTTAAAGTATATAACTATATGGCAACAGGAATATTATTAACTGGTATAGTTGCTCTATTAACTTTCAAAATGTCAGTAGTAACAAACGATACTGGATCGATTATTGGTCTTACTCAAATAGGAAATGCTATTTATATGTCTGGACTTAAATGGATTGTAATGCTTGCGCCATTAGGGATTGTTTTCTACATGAGTTTTGGGATTAATAAAATGAGTGCATCGAAAGCTCAAACAACTTTTTGGGTCTTTGCTGCATTAATGGGCTTATCTTTATCTTCAATTTTATTAGTTTACACTGGAATGAGTGTAACTAGAGTTTTCTTTATTTGTTCAGCTACTTTTGGGGCAATGAGCATTTATGGTTACACAACTAAAAGAGATTTAACAAAATTAGGATCTTTTTTGATGATGGGATTAATCGGTATTATAATTGCCTCGTTAGTAAATATTTTTATGAAATCCTCTATGATGTATTTTGTTATCTCGATACTAGGAGTTTTAATTTTTGTAGGTCTTACTGCTTATGATACCCAAAAAATTAAGAATATGTATGCAGCAAGTGATACAGGTGAAATCATTGGTAAAAAAGCTGTAATGGGTGCATTAACTCTTTATCTAGATTTCATAAATTTATTTATTATGCTTCTAAGATTATTCGGTCAAAGAAGATAATTTTCATTTTTGAAGTTTTTTCCAATTAGTATTTTTTAAAAGCGCGTTCAAATCAGAAGAGTTTTTTAATATTTTTCCGCTCGTATCTGTTATTAAATATCTAAGGTTTTTATTCTTTGGTTTAAAATTTTTACATATTTTATAAAGTGCATTCTCTGCAGCATTTTTAAAAACACTAAAGCCCACCTGCTTACTCGATATATTTAAGCCATAATCTTTCCAAGAACCTTCCGAGACCATTTTAGCATACAAATCTAAAATTATTTTTAATTCATCTTTTTCAAAAAAATGTTTATCCTCAATTTTCTTATTAACGTTATTTATTACTAACTTTAAATTATTATTCATTATTTTTATATTTGTTAATTAACCCAATTTGGAAAGCAGTGAAAATAAATGTTATAGGTAATAGTCCCCAAACTTTAAAATTTACCCAAAATTCCTCAGATTGTGTTCTCCAAACTAATTCATTTAAAATCGCTAATCCAAAGAAAAAATAAATCCATCTTTTATTAAGCACTTCCCAACCTTCATTTGTTAATGCCACTGATTTACCCATTAATTTCTTAAGCACAGGTTCATTAGTAAAGTATTTTCCAAATATTAAAGCAAGACCAAATAAAATATTTATTATAGTAGGTTTAATATAAATAAACACAGGGTTGTTAAAATAAATTGTTAATCCACCAAAAAAAGTAATTAGTACCCCACTTAGTAATGGAACTTTAGGTATCCTTTTTTCTAAAAACCACATTACAGCCAATGCTATTATTGTCGCAACAATGAATGGAGGAATAGCAACTTTTAAATCTTTTTCACTATCGTAGTAGTAGTAAAAAAAAATAATTAATGGGCCAAAATCGGTAAGAAACTTCAAAAAAGATTTATTCACTTTAAAGATATTAACATAAATATAATTTTAACAAAAATTATAAATTTTTCTTATTGATTTTTATTTTTAAATACCCATACTAATGGTGATGCCAGTCCAAAAAGCAAAATTCTCAATAGGTGATATTGTTAAACATAAACATTTCGAATTTAGAGGTGTGATCTACGATGTCGATTTTGAATTCAATAATTCTGAGGAATGGTACCAATCAATACCTAAAAACGTTAGACCAAGAAAAGATCAGCCTTTTTACCACTTACTAGCTGAAAATGATGAAATTACTTATGAAGCTTACGTATCGGAACAGAATTTACTAATGGATGACTCAGATGAGCCAATAAAACACCCGTTAATTGAGGAGATCTTTTCAGGAAAAAAGGGGTCTAGTTATTTTAAACTTTCGAATTAAATAAATCTTTTTTTAAACACATTTAGCTCAAATCTTTGACACAGCACTTTTGTAAATTAGATCAATTCTGATCAAGAGTGTTATATTTACCCTTCATTATTATCTCCCTCTACATTCTTGATCAGATAGTTAATTCATAATAAAAATTCATAAATTAGATTATAATAAAAGTTATTTATGTTTGAATATTTTAAACCTAACAAAATTTTTTCAATAACATCCAAAGCTCCTAAATATGTTTTGTTTCTGTTCATAGTGACACTAACGGTAGGATTAAGTGAGGCGTTAATTTTCTCACCTGAGGATTATAAACAGAGTCATTCGGTGAGAATAATGTATGTACATGTACCTGCTGCTTGGATTTCACTTGGGATTTTTTCCACGTTAACCTTTTTATCAATTACTGGATATATATTTAAAATCATAAATTTTTTTTTAATTGCAAAAAGTTTAGCACCATCCGGTTTAGTTTTTAACATTGTAGCTTTAGTTACTGGTTCAATATGGGGTAAACCAACATGGGGAACCTGGTGGGCTTGGGATGCCAGAATTACTTCTATGTTAATTTTAGCTTTATTTTACATCATGTATATAGTTGCATGGAGAATTTATGAAAAAAATAACAAAGCTTTTCAAATTACCTCAATTATCACAATTTTAGGAATAGTAAACGTTCCCATAATTAAATACTCTGTTGATTGGTGGAATACTTTACATCAGCCAGCATCAATTAATATTTTATCAAAATCAACCATTCATGTATCAATGCTTTTTCCATTGTTGATAATGACTGCGGCATTTGCTCTATTTTCTCTACTAATTTTTTTAATGAAATATAATACAGAACTGATAAAAATTAAAAACAAAGGCTTAGATAGATTATGACTAATGAAATATTGTTTATGAATGGATACGGACTTTACGTTTGGTCTGCTTTTGTATTTACTCTTTTAAGTTTATTGTCACTTTATGCTATTGTTAAATCTCAATACAATAAAGAAAAAAGTAAATTTATTGCAAAATTTGGAACTTTAAACTCTGAAAGAGCAGCATTTGCAAAATCTCAAAGTATTAACAAAGAAATTTTATCCAACATACCAAATATTTAACTTTTAAACCATGTATGGTCGAAAAGTTAAATTAAGATTTTTTTTTGTATTATTAAGTTTATTAACTTTAATTTTATCAGTATTTCTCATTATAAAATCTTTAGAGGAGAATGTTGTTTATTTTCAATCTCCCTCAGAAATTAAAGTTTTAGCCGAAATAGAAAATAAAAAAATTAGAGTTGGAGGCATGGTAAAAGATAACTCAATTTCAATACAAGCTAAAGAGATAAACTTTATCATTACTGATTATAAGAACGAAATAAATGTAATATATTCAGGTGTCCTTCCAAATTTATTTTCGGAAGGAAAAGGTGTTGTTGCCGAAGGCTATTTAAAAGATAAAAACTTTTTTTTAGCTAGTAAAATTTTAGCAAAACACGATGAAAATTATATGCCGCCCGAAGTCAAAGCGGCGCTAGAGGAGAAATAAATTTTGGCTAGTTTAATTGGATTTTATTCTTTATTTTTTGGACTTTGTATCTCTTTTTTAATAATTTTAATTTCACTAAAAAATTTTAGAAATTCGAGTGTTTTCGATAACAATATATCATCATTAACTTTTTTACAGTTTTTTTTTGTTGTAGTAAGTTTTTTGGGATTAATATTTTCATTTGTAAATTCAGATTTCAGTAATGAGACTGTTTATAATCACTCTCATACTACCATACCTTTATTTTACAAAATTTCTGGCACTTGGGGTAATCATGAAGGAAGTTTATTACTATGGTTACTAGTTTTAACATTGTTTATATTCTTATTCTTATTGAGATCAAAAGAACAATCTAAAAAATACAGAATATTAACTTTATTATTTCAACAGATAATTATAATTGGCTTTTTTATTTTCTTAATAAAAACCTCTAATCCATTCAATTTTATTTTTCCGATCCCGAATGAAGGGTTAGGTCTTAATCCAATTTTACAAGACCCAGCTTTGGCAATTCATCCACCAATTTTATATTTGGGATATGTTGGCTCATCAATTATTTTCTCTTCAGTCCTTTCAGCCGCTTCTTTAAATTATATTTCAAAAGAATGGGCTAAACATATAAAACAATGGGTGCTGATATCTTGGATTTTTTTGAGTTTGGGAATTTTACTTGGTTCTATTTGGGCATATTACGAACTTGGTTGGGGTGGATTTTGGTTTTGGGATCCAGTTGAAAATGTTTCTTTAATGCCATGGTTGGCATTAACTACTTTGTTGCATTGTATTTTGGCTTTAGAAAAAAGATCAATCTTAACTTCTTGGGTAGTTATTTTATCAATCTCAACATTTACTTTGAGTATGTGTGGGACATTTTTAGTAAGATCTGGAATATTAAATTCAGTTCACACTTTTGCAAATGACCCCGAACGAGGTTTGTATATTCTTATCTTTTTATTTTGTTTGATATTTTTGTCACTTTTTATTTTTTTCTTTTTACATAAATTTGATAATAAAAATACTAACTCATTATTTTGGTTAAGCAAAGAAACATCAATTATAGTAAATAATTGGTTTATGATGTACTTTCTCTCTGTAGTTCTTATTGGAACTGTTTATCCAATATTTCTAGAGGTTTTAACTTTAGAAAAAATATCTATAGGTCCGCCATTTTATAATAAATTAATCGTCCCACTTCTTATCCCGTTTATGTTATTTATGGCCATTGGTCCAAAATTAAAATGGATCAAATCAGATTTGCAAAATAAATTGAATTTAA
>CACNWU010000009.1 GCA_902624185.1 uncultured Pelagibacteraceae bacterium | reverse complement strand
CTATTCTTTTTTTTTTACAAATTTTAATAGCAGAAAAAAAATCCTGGTCTGAATTTTCTTCTTGAATCTTGTTTATAGTATCTTTAATAAATTCATCTTTAATACCTTTGCCAATTAAATAATTTCTGATTTTATTAATTGAGCTACCTCTTTGAATCATGCTATTAGCTTTACTATCAGAGTAAAATTTATCATTAATGAATTTACTTTTTTCTAGATCTGATATGACGATGTCGATTAAATTATTGATATCTTGTTTTTTAACACTTCCAGCAGAGCCTTTAAGATATTTCTTTAATAAGTAAGTTTTGAGTTGTTGTTTTGAAGGTGCATATTTTTCAATATGAACAAATGCAAAATTTCTCATTTCTTCAACCGTAACCTGTAAAGTTTTTTTTCTATTTCTTATAGGAATCATTTCTAGATTTAATATAATATATTTTCAAATGATCGAACAAATTTATAATTATTTTACTATAGAAATACTCTACTACTGGGTGAATTTGGGCGTTCTTCCTTTTTGGTTAGTGCTAATTTTTTTTCCTCAGTCTCATCTAAGTAAATATTTTGTTACGTCTATTTTTCCAATTTTTATTCTAACTGGTGCTTATATATTTTATTTATATAGATCATATTTAGACTCATATAATTTTATTGATAACTTCAATCTTTACTTTGGAATTGGCAATTTATCAGATTTATTTTCTAATGAATCATTTCTTATAATGTTTTGGATACATTTCGTTTCAATAAATCTTTTCACCGGAGGTTGGATCGTGAAAGACTCTCAAAAGTTTTTAATAAATAAAATTATTTTAACAATACCGCTTATTATTACTTATCTAGTTGGTCCTTTAGGATTATTGATTTACTGGTTGATAAGAATTTTTTATGCCAAAAGTATAAGTCTATATGACTAAATCAATTGATTTCTATTTTGATTTTATCAGTCCGTATTCTTATTTAGCACATAAAAAACTAGATATTTTATATAAAAAAATTAATATTAATTATAAGCCAATTCTTTTAGGTGGTCTTCATAAGCTTGGTGGAATAACAGCACCAGCTTTTAACAAACATAAAATGAAAAATATGAAAAATGATTGTGAATTAGTTGCAGTAAAAAATAAAATTGAATTTATCTGGAATTCAAAATTTCCTATAAATTCTCTTTATCTAATGAGAGGATATATCGCTGTAAAGGATGAGATGAAAAAGATATTTTTGGATAGTTGCTTTGATGCTTATTGGAAAGAAAATCTAGATATTACAGATGAAAAAAATATTAATAAAATTCTCCAAAAAGTTGGGCTTAATAGAGATGAGTTTTTAGAAAATATTCAAAACCAGAAGATCAAAGATGAATTAAAAGAATTAACTCAAAAAGCGTTTGATAAAGATATTTTTGGTGCACCTACATTTATTGTTAATAATAAAATTTTTTGGGGTCAAGATCGATTAGACTATGCTATAGATGAATATAATTCCTAGATTATTTTAAAACTGCTTTGTCTTATTGCTCCAAAACCACCGTCAATATGTGAAACTTTTTTAAAACCCATATCCTTTAAAGATTTAGCTGCTAAAGCAGATCTTAAACCACCTGCACAAAATAAAACCATTTCTTTATCCATATCTAGTTTCCCTTCTTTAAAATAAAAACTTTCTGGATCTAACCAAAATTCAAGCATACCTCTAGGGATATGTTTTGCCCCCTCAACTTTGCCATCTTTCTCAAGTTCCCTGATATCTCTTATATCAATAAGATTGCACTGATTTTCATTAACCATTTTAATAGCTTCATCAGTTGAAATAGTTTTTATTTCCTTCAGTGCCTCAGAAACAAGAGTTTGAGATGATTTAATTGTCATAGTATTGTAAATATTTATATCATAAATTTAAAACATATGAAAAAAATTTTCATAAGACTTATTAAAAAATTGGGGTTTGAAATAATTGATCAAAATAATTTTTCATCTCCTACTCTTGATAAAGAATTGAACGAAGATCTATCTACATTTAATGAAAAATCAATAATATTACCTTTGGGTACAGTTAATATCACAAGAAAAGTAAGCTCAATACTAATAGTTGTTAGAATGAATACTGAAATAGAAATTTGGGACCAAAATAAAAAAAGATTATTTGAAAAACCAAAAATAGAATATTCTATGCGCTCAATAAATTCACTTATAAGCTCAATAAATTTCTGTCAAAAAAAATACCCAAATTTAAGAATCAAAACTATTATTGTTAATGATAGCTCGACTAAAGATAATTTAGACGATATTAAAAAAATAATTAATGAAAAAAATATTGATTTAATTTTTCTTGATCATAAAAAATTTAAGGAGAAAATTAAAGAACAAAAAACTATGCAAACTTTTTCAAATTTAGCTAGTTTATTTCAAAGTTTTGAAATTGGAAAAGAGTTGGGTGAAGATTTAATTTTTTTTGTAGAAGATGATTATCTTCACTTTGAGCCAATGTTGGAGGAAATGGTTGCATCCTATGAAAGAATATCTTCTCAAATTGGAAAAGATATTTTTATGTGCCCAGCAGATTATCCATATCTTTACATGAATAATGAAAAAACAAATATATTAGTTGGTAACAAAAGACATTGGCGTACAATAGATAAAACACTTTGTACATTCATGACAAGTAAAACTTTATTACATAAATATTGGGAAAATTTTCAAAAAACATGTTTAGACAGACACGATCCATTTGAAAAATATCTTAATGAAATATACAAAAAAGAAATTTGTATTTCACCCCTGAAAAGTTTGTCATTACATTTAACAAATGTAAATTCAAGCTATGGTTTATCACCATTTATTGATTATAAAAAACTATGGGATGAAAATAAATTTTAATGAAGTTAAATAATTTTTTTATAAGTTAAACTATTTTTTGTTATCCATTATCTCTACCATACATTTAGTGGCATATTCTCTCCATTCAGAAGAGTTTTTACCCTTAAGGCTTTTTAAATGATCAAGATTACTTTGTATATTTTCTCTATATTTAATTTTATCTTTTTCATCTAATTTGGATTCTAGATTTTGCAAATTTATTTCCATTGCATTAATCCAATTATTACCTAGAGCCACACATTTTACATCATCTTTCTCATCACAAATTTGCTTAAAAAAATTAAAGATTACATCATCAGTCTTAATTGAGTCGTTCATCTGAAAATGTTATTTTTTAAAACAATTATTAACTAGTATTGCCATCAAAATCCAAATAACAAAAACTTCACCGTTGGTAAATGAATAGTCTGCTCCAGCAAAGTTAGCAATAATATTTATTGCATAAATGATAACTGTAGATATTACTAAGCTTAAAATTAAGTTTATTGAACCAGTTATATATCTCATAAAATTACCATATATAAATTTCTGTCCAAAGCAATTTAAAATACAGTCATGTGTGAAGATTTTTTAATTTTACGAATTTTATAAAAACATTAGGTTGTATTCAATAAATTTATTTTAATTTTTTTTAATATTATTCTTGAATACAACCTATGAAAAATTTATTTTTAATAAGGAGGTAATTTTAATGAAACAAATGCCACCTGACACTTAGCTGGGTAGCAAAAAATTCAAAAATAAAAATGAAATAAAAATCCACTTGGATTTAAAGCCAGAGAGGCTAATTAGAGGAGCTCTTTTGGTAAAACTCCACTAAAAGGGCGAACCTCTAACTTAATCTAAAACTAATTAGTTATTAAACTACCAAACATACCTGACTCATAGTGACCAGGAATATTACATGCCATCTCTAAATTTATATCTTTTGTAAATTTCCAAATAATTTCACCTGATGTTTTGGGCTCAAGCATAATACTATTTGCATGAGAATGACCTAAAGAATGATCCATTTTTGACATTTTTTTCATTTTAATTCTGTCAATTTTATCAACAGTAATTATTTCATGATCAATTAGTTTTTGCATCTCAGGTTGATGTTTAATGTGCATTTCTTTTGTTCCAATATTATATTCATGTACCATTTCACCTAAATTTTGGACTATAAATTTTATTGTTTCTCCTTTTTTAATTTTAACAATGTTTGGCTCATAATAATTGTCATACATCTTAATGTTAACAACTCTATCAATTTTATTTGGATCACCCTTCTCACCGATCATATTCATTGATGCAGCATATGCTACAGATGAAAAGAATAATGAAATTAAAATAAATAATATTTTTTTTAGATACATAAATTTTAAGATTTGTTACCTTTAAATAAAAAATAAAAACCACCAATCAAAAGAAAAATTTGTATGCTCGTGAATAGTTGTTTTGTAATAAACCAGTCTCTATGAGCTACAGCAAATATACATATCATTAAAATAACTATATTTAGACCAGCTATTCTAGTCAAAGTATGTCCAATAGGATTTTTAATAAAATGAGATATTATTAAAACAATCCCCGTAGCTACCTCAGATATTGCAACTAAACTTGCTAGGAATGGTGGAAGTCCAAAATATTCTGTAAGTCCTTCCGGTGGTAATGGAAACTTTCCAATACCATATATAATAAATGCTATTCCTACTCCTAATCTTAAAAAAAGAGATCCTAAAGCTTCAAAATTAGAAAAGAAGTTATTAAATTTTATTAATATTTTGTTCATACTAATCTTTTAATTATTTTGTATAATTATACAAACTAATTTATCATTAAAACTTAATCTATTTTTATATTTAAAATCAATTTGTTTGATACCAGTGACAATTTGCTTATCTTTAAAACTTAGAAGAGTTGAAATAAATCTCTCTGAAATCATATCTGTATACTTCTTTTTACTCATATTAACTTTATAAGAAAAATACTTTATATTTCTTTTTGGATATAGCTTTGAAATCATTTTTATTATCTTTTCGTCTCTCTTTAAAGATTTTAACAATTTAACTCTCATTAAAGCAAAATTTGGAATTTCGTTTTTATTTGGGTCCAATGTAAAAATTAATATCTTTCCATTAGGTTTTAGTTTTTCAGTCATTTTTAAAAGCAATAATTTAATTTGATTAAATTTCAATAAGTGAATAGTTTGCTTAATTAGTATCAGATCAAACTTTTTTTTATTGGTAGAAAAAAAAGTTAAAGCATCAATCTTTTTAAAATTAATTCTTTTATCTCTATCTTTATGTCTTACTAAATCTATTCCAATTGGCTTATTCTCAAGCTTCAATTTAGAGCAGAGAGATCCTAAAATTTTACCTCGGCCACATCCTATATCTAAAATATTTGAATGTGAATTAAGTTTATTTACTTTAGTTAAAAAATTATTAAATTTTGAAATATAATTCTTTGACGAAAGCCAATTATTTTTATCCCAATTTTTAATGACAGTTGATGCCAAACTTTTTTAATCTCCAATAATTATATGGCCATGGTGTTACAAATCCCGCAATAAGCATAATTGGAACAATCCACCAATTTAAAATTGCTCCGCCTGTGAAAATATAATCTGTCAAATTCATTGCTATCTCCATACTGATCATAGAAATAAAACTCATTCCGAGTGCTGTTCGTAAGGATTCTTTAAAATTCATTTTTTGTTTCATTAATATAATTGTTTCAAGAATAACACTAGTAATCAATCCGTTAATAATCGCTAAAATCATAATTGCTAAGACTGGAAAAGGTATTAGTGTTAATTGAAAAAATAAAATAGTTCCAAAATCACCAATTGAACAACCAAGTAAACACCATGCAGTATTTTTTGCACTTTGTGTCCAAGTGTTTTTACATAACCAGTCAAATGTAGTGGTTTCCATACTTATATGATAATATTTACTTATGATTTTTAAACAAGTTTTTGATTACAAATCGAGTACATACACCTACTTAATTGCCTCATCCAAGGGAAGAGAAGCACTAATTATTGATCCTGTTTTAGATAATGTTGAAAGCTATATAAAATTATTAAATGAACTTGATTTAAAATTAGTTAAAGTAATAGATACTCATATTCACGCTGACCATGTTACAGGGGCTGCCAAACTCAAAAATTTAACTAAGTGTTCAACAATAATGGGAGAATATACCCCAGCTGAAGCGGTCGAAATTAAAGTAAAAGATGATGAATTAATAAATCTAGATAACTTGGAAATTAGAGCTTTATATACTCCTGGCCATACGTCAGATAGCTTTAGCTTTTTAATGAATAATCATCTCTTTTCTGGAGATACATTATTAATAAATGGAACCGGGAGAACAGATTTTCAAAACGGAAATGCTAAAGACTCTTATAATTCAATTTTTAATAAACTATTAAAATTACCTGAGGAAACTCTTTTATATCCTGCTCATGACTACAAAGGTGAAAAGGTAAGTACTATTGGTAAGGAAAAAAAACAAAACCCAAGATTACAAGTTAATAGTGTTGATGAATACATTGATATTATGAATAATTTGAATTTAAAAAAACCAGCAGAAATCGAATCTAATATTTATAAAAATATTAATTTAGGTGCTTAGCTAAATTGAGGATTTTATTGCTTTGTAAATCGCCTTTTTACTTGTCTCGCCTATACTTCTATAAACTTCTTGATTATTCTTAAAAATTAAAAGTGTTGTTTGGTATTGCACATTAAGTAGGTTGGCTATCTCTTTATTAGTCACTTCAAAAGTAAAGTATTCAATATTTTCAAAATCATTTTTTGCCTTATCTAAAACTTTCATTTGGCTAGCGCATGAAGTACAATATTTAATCCAAGAACTTACAACAACTATTTTGCCATCTGATTGAGCTTTTGTGAACAGTTCTTTATTAAAAGTGGTTTTTTTTTCCAAAGCATTAGCGCTAAGTGTAACTAAGCAAAAAATTACAATCAAAAATTTTTTCATATATAACTTATACAACAAATATTAAAAACCAATAAGATATTAATCCAGCAAAAATTGTCGCAAGAATATTTCTGCTTAATATGCCAATTAACATAGCAATAACTGAAGCCAAAATTTTGGGATTCTCTTCAATTTGAATTGAGCCAGAATTATTTAGAAATATAGCTGGAAAAATTATGGCTGGAAAAATTGCTGATGGCACATAAGATAAAACTTCTCTAATTCTATTATTAAACATCTCTTTTTTCAAAAGAGCTATCATTGAAAACCTTGTCAAAAAAGTTATCAAGCCACAATAAATTATCAAACCTAAGATACTCATGTTTTTTTAATAAATTTTGTAAGAACAAATGCTACAGATAATCCAATAGTAGCAGCAACTATGACATAGGCTTTGAAGGGAATCATCTCATAACCCAAAGTTGCAATTGAACCTGAAACTACAATTACAATTACATTAATTAATTTTCTAAAATCATTTACTAATAATGCTAAAAAAGTCAAAGGGATGGCAAAAGTTAACCCTAGCTTTTCTGGAATAATTGAACCAAGATAAATTCCTATTATCGTGGTAATTTGCCAAATTGTCCAACAATTCAATCCACCCCCGATTAGATGAAAATATTTATCTTTATCTTTTTTATTTTTTTTAAAATGTTCATTTGAAACTGCAAATGCTTGGTCAACTAAAAAATATGAAACGATTATTTTCCAAGTCAAATTCAAATCTGAAAGGTGCTCTGATAAAACAGTTCCATATAATAAATGTCTTGAATTAACAGCTCCCACTGAACTTAAGATAATAAAAGATGAGGCTCCTGCAGAAAACAATTGTAAAAAAATAATTTGGGATGCGCCTCCAAAAATAATAATTGACATAGCTATTGTTGCCAATGGTGAAAGGCCCAGATCAATAGCCAATACTCCAAAAATTATTCCAAAAGGTACTACTGGAATCATTAACGGGCTCGTGTCTTTGATACCCTTTAAAAAATTTTTGCTTTTATTATTCATTTGTTAAAGCTTTTTATTAAAAGCAAACTATATGATCAATATGAATTGGTCTTTTAATACCAAATTTTTCATCAATTTCATGTTGATGTATATGGTGTGAATGAACAAAAACAGGAATTAAAGTATTACTTGATGTTTTTAAAGTATAAATAAAATTTGTGCCTCTAAATTTTCTATCAACTACCTCGAGTTTCAAATTACTTTTATCATCATGCTCTAAGTCTTCCGGCTGCAAAAGTAATTGAACATTAGACCCTTTTGGGTATTGTTTAATAAAATTTCCTTCAATGGTCCCTAAATCCCAGTTTTCAAGAGTATTTTTGCCGGTCACTTTAGCTGGTATCAATATTCCCCTATTTAAAAAATTCACAACTTCAACAGAGTTTGGGAAATGATAAACTTTATAAGGATCATCAAATTGTTTTAGTTCTTGATTTAAAATTATTCCACATTTCGAGCCCAAATAAAATGCCTCATAAGAGTCATGAGTGACTATTATAGTTGTAATTTTTAATTTATTTAAAATTTTTTTCAATCTTACTTGAATTTCTTCTTTAAAACTTTGATCAACATTAGAAAGCGGTTCATCTAATAACAATAGATCTGGTTGAGTTATCAGAGATCTCGCAAGCGAAACTCTTTGTGCTTCACCAGCACTTATTTGATGAGGATATTTATTTAGTATGTGAAAGATATCAAGTAAATCAACAATTTCTTTTAAGCTAATTTTATTTTCTTTTTTTTCTCGATTTCTTTCAGAACCTAATAAAATATTTTTTTCAACAGTATAATGGGGAAAAAGACTATTATCTTGAAAAGCAAGAGAAATGTTTCGATCCTCTGGTTCAATATTTATATTCTCTGACGACAATTGTTTACCATTAAGGAATATTGAACCTCCACTAATTTTTTCTAATCCAGCAATTGTTCTTAGTATTGTAGTTTTTCCTATTCCAGAAGGACCTAAGAGACATACTATATCCCCTTCTTTTTCTATAACAAAAGATACATTTTTTACTTTGGTTTTTCCCCCAACACTAAAATCAACATTTTTAACTTCAAAAAAATTTTTACTCATTTGTTTCTCTCAAAATATATTTTGAAGTTATTATAATAAAGAAACTTGCAATTAAAATTAAAAATAATGCTGGCACTGCTGCAGCCTCTAATAAATCTTCAGATGCTGAAATATAAGCTGTAGTAGCAAAAGTTTCAAAATTGAATGGCCTTAAAATTAAAGTTATTGGAAGTTCTCTTATAATTTCTAAAGAAATCAAAATTATAATAAATAAAAGAGAATTTCTTAAAAAGGGAATATGAATATTCATAAATGTTTTTCTTTTAGAATAGCCTAATAAATAAGCACTTTCATCAACTGAAATATTAATCTTTTCATATCCCGACTTAATTCCATTAAATGCCAATGAATAAAATCTTACAAAATAAACTAAAACTAAACCAAGAATTGAGCCTATGAATAATTTTTTTATTGATAAAAAGCCCAATGTTTTAATCACACTTTCATCAAGCCATGCTATAAAAGTTATAAAAGCAATTGCTAAAATTACACCAGGAATTGCATAACCTGAGATTGACAATGTAGACATAAAATTTAATGCTTTGTTTTTTGAAACTCTATTGCCATAATTAGATATTAAAGAAAATATTATTAAAATTAAACTTGATAAAGAAACCAAATAAAGAGTATTTATCAAAAGTTCTAAAATTTTTAAATCAAATAAATTTTCAGGAAATTTTACTGTCCAATACAACATTTGACTCAAAGGAAATAAAAAACTCAAAAAGAAAATTAAAAAACAAAACGCAAATGCAAAAAAGGATTTTTTGCCAAAAAGTTTATTTTTTTCTTTTTGCTTAAACCCACCCTTAGCATTAAAATGATATTTTGCATTTTTTCTAGATAAATTTTCTAAAATAAATAAAGCAAATATAAATAATAATAGAAAAAAAGATATTCTATTGGCAAATGCAAGGTCATCAAAAGCTATCCACGAATTATAAATTCCAGTTGTTAAGGTATTGATTGAAAAAAAATCAACCGCACCAAATTCTGCTAATGTTTCCATTGCGACCAATGATAAACCTGCAACTATTGCTGGACGAGCAGCAGGTAATATAATCTTATAAAAAGATTGAAATTTAGAAAAACCAATATTTTTTCCCAAGTCAATTAGATTTTGTGATTGGTATAAAAAAGACGCTCTGGCTAAGATATATACATAAGCGTATAATGAAAAAGAAATTGATAATATAGCGCCTAACATACCATCAAATTTAGGTATGCTCCTATTATAATTACCATCTCCAAAAATATTTTTTAAAATTGTATATGCAGTTCCGTAGTTTTCAAAAAAAGCCGTTAATGAATAGGCATAAATATAGGGAGGAACTGCAAAAGATAAAATAAGTGCCCATTTAAAAAAATTACTAAATGGAAATTCATAGAAAGAGACTAAATAGGCTGACCCTGTACCTATAATAAATGTTAATACCAGTACACTTATTAATAAAATAGATGAATTAAATATATATTCAATCAAGAATGTATTTTTTAAAAGCTCATAATAATCTGATGTATTTTCAAAAAAACTTAAGAACACAGTTAAAATTGGTATGATTACAAAAATTGAAACTAAAAAAGATGAGAGAAACCAAATATTTAAAATTCTAAACATATGTTAATTTTATATATAAATATATGTTTTGAAAAAGAAATTACTTGTTAGCAGTTTCCAGCTAGATATTCTAAGCATTTTTCAGGCATTGTTTCACCATAAGGATCATCATCTGAACCATCATTATTAATACCAGGTTCTTCCCACCATTTTTCAACTATTCCATCAGTAATCACAGCCATGTATCTCCAGCTTCTATTACCAAATCCAAGATGATCTTTGGAAATCAACATTCCCATTTGTTTTGTAAAATTACCATTTCCATCTGGGATTAATTTTACATTTTTTATTTCCATTTTTTCTGCCCAAGCGTTCATAGTATAAGCATCATTAACTGAACAACAGTAAATTTCATCGACTCCTAATTTTTTAAATTGTTCACAATTTTTTTCAAATCCTGGAAGTTGTTGTGAAGAGCATGTAGGTGTAAAAGCTCCTGGCAAACTAAATAATACAACTCTTTTACCTTTAAAAAAATCATCTGTGGTTTTATCAACCCATTTACCACCTATGGCACACTCATTAGAGTTTTCAGCTTTATCACCTTCTCTCATTTTGAAGTTTACTTTATTGAGTTTAAATCCTGATTTCATAATTGTCTCCTTCGTTTCCTATTGAGGTTTTTTCTGTTCAAAGAGTGCCCACTATAATTAAGGAGACAACTTGATCATATTGAACACTCCTTCAACAGAAGAAACAAAACTTAATTTTCTTTATGTGTCCACCACAAATCCCCATTTATGATGGACACAAATTAAGAAAATTCAAAAATTAAATACTTTAAGAAGATGCGGAACTTCTTTTGATTTAATTTCTTTAAGTTTTCTTTTATTTATTCTTTCATTAATTTTCTTAACTTCATTAAGACATGGGGAACATGCTTTCGAAGATTTATTTAAATCAATGTCAGACATAAATTTTTTCTTTTCTTGCACTTATTTCCAACCTGCGGCTGTCATTACTTCTACTGCAGCAGCTTGATTTTTTCCATAAGAAGAAAGCTTAGTCTTCATATCTTGTTTGAAGTCTAATCCTAAGTTATTTACTACTAATGGACTTGGTGAAACACCATCAATCATTGGAAACTCAAAAGTGTTATTGGTAAAATGCTCTTGAGATTCTGGAGTTAATAAAAACTCTACAAGTTTGATAGCATTAGCTTTATTAGGTGCGCCTTTTACTAAAGCTGCACAACTAATATTCATGTGCGTCCCTCTATCGTTTTGATTAGGGAAAAAAGCTTTAACTTTTTTAGCTGCCGCTTGTTGTTCAGCACCTTTTTTACCTGACAACATAAGTGCTAAATAGTAAGTGTTAGCTACAGCAATATCAGCTTCGCCAGCTGCTACTGCCATTATTTGAGCTCTGTCATTACCAGTTGGTGTTCTTGCCATGTTAGCTACTACACCTTTAGCCCATTCAGCTGTTGCAGATTTTCCATTGTTTTTAATCAATGATGCTACAAGAGATTTATTATAAATGTTGCTAGATTTTCTAATTACTAATCTACCTTTCCATTTAGGATCAGCTAGACCTTCATAAGTCATTCCAGATAATTCAGCACCAGTAACTCTTTCTGGTGAATAATAAATTATTCTAGCTCTTTTTGCGATTCCAACCCACTTACTTGTTCTAAAGTTTGCAGGAACAGCTGCTTTGATTGCTGCTGATGTTAAACCACCTTGAAGTGTTTTTTTTGCATCCATTGCACCACATCTTCCAGCATCTGCTGTAATATAAAGATCTGCAGATGAATCCGCACCTTCACTGATGATTCTTTTCTCTAAAGCACCTGATTTTCCATTTATCAAATTAACCTTAATACCAGTTTTATTTGTAAACTTGGAATAAAGCTCAGCGTCTGCTTTATAATGTCTTGCATTAAATACGTTAACTTCGTTTGCAACAGCGATAGCTGAAACAAATAAAGATGCAATTAATGCTAGTATCGATATTTTCTTCATTAATTCCTCGTTTTTAAGTTTATTTGAGAATGATAATTATTCTCAACGATAATGATTATCAATCGCAAGTATGTCGCACCTTATATTTAGAGTTATTTTTTTAGCTATTTTTCTAAATTATGCCTTCCAATCACCAATTTTGCTAAACAAAAAATTCCTAAAAGCTTGAACTCTTGCAGTATTTTTAAGTGATTGAGGATATACAAAATGTGCCTCAGTAATTGGTCCCTCTGATTTTGGGAGAACTTTTATTACATTATTTGAATTGCTTACCAAATATTCTGGTAAAGCTGCTAGACCAACACCTGACTCAACAGCCAAAAGTAAGCCCATTACACTATTAACTTTCATTATGGATTTTCTTTTTTTTCCATCATGCATACCAAGCTTTAAAGCCCAGTCTGGGTTATAAACTGGAGAAGGTGCCCCTTTTCCGAAAGAAATAAATTTATGTTTATTTAAATCACCAATTGATTTAGGCATTCCATGCTTCTCTAAATACTTATTTGATCCATATATAAAGTATTTAATATCAACTAGTTTTTTTTGAATATAATTAAGTTGCTTAGGTCTTCTCATAAAAATCCCTATATCTGCTTGTCTGGTGCTCAAATCTAGCTCCTTATCATCAAATACTAATTCTATCTCAATTTCTGGATTTAAGCGCATAAATTCTTGTATACGCGGGGTTAACCAATGAGTACCAAAACTTCTTACAGTTGTAATTGTTAATTTCCCAGTGGGTTTGTTTTTTTGATCACCTAAGGATGTTTCTACTTCTTTTAATTTAGATATTACCTCATTGGCAGTTTTAAAAACATATTCACCATTTTCAGTGAGTGTAAGACCTCTAGCATGTCTCTCAAATAATTGAACTTTTAAATCTTGCTCAAGAGATTGAATTTGTCTGCTTATTGCCGATTGGCTTAAATTAAGGTTTATTGTAGCATTAGTAAAACTTCCTGCTTCCGCAACAGCATGAAATATTTTTAATTTGTCCCAGTCCATTATTATTCTAAATTTATTAAATATCTACCAGATGTTTCTCCTTTTAACATTTTGGGAAATATATTTATTACCTCATCAAGTTTAATTTCCTTAATTGATTTTTCAAGTATATCAAAGTCTAATAATTTTGCTGCTTCATTCCATAAAAATTGTCTTCTTTTAATGGATGCTGTCACTGAGTTTATCCCCCAAAGTTTTACACCTCTTATTATAAATGGCATAACTGTGGTATTTAATTTTATATCTGCAGCATTTCCACACGCTGAAACAATTCCACCATCTTTAGTTTGAGCAAGTATATTTTCCAAAACTTTACCTCCGACAGTATCTACTGCACCATCCCACAATCCTTTATCTAATGGCCTAGCATCTTTTGTCATTTCATTTGTATTTATAACGCTTTTAGCCCCAATAGATTTGAGATAATCGATATTACTATCTTTTCCTGTTACTGCAGTCACATTACATCCAAGTTTACTTAACATCATTACCGCCATACTACCAACCCCACCTGAAGCACCACTGACAATTACATTTTCAACTTTTTCTCCTAAAAGAAGTTCTTCTCTAGTTGCTTTTGTTGTGAAAGAACACATTAATGCTGTTAATCCAGCTGTACCTAAAATCATTGATTGTCTTAAATCTAAATTTTTTGGTTTTTTTACCAGAAAATCTCCATTAACTTTCGCATACTGGGAATATCCACCAAAATAAATTTCACCTACTCTCCAACCAGTTAAAATAATTTCATCACCAGACTTAAAACTTTTATGATTACTTTCTTCAACAATTCCTGAAAAATCTATACCTGGTATATGTGGAAACTCTTTTACCAATCTTGCTCCATTTTTTAATATCAGAGCATCTTTATAATTTAAACCTGAATAATGAACTTTAACAGTTACATCTCCCTCTTTAAGAAATTTTTTTTCAATCGATTTTACTTCTCTTGTAAAGTTCTCACCTTCTTGGTTAAGTATAAGAGCTTTAAATTGATTAGACACTTTATTCTTTTGCTATACTTATGAATCTTAAATATCTGTTTTGATAACTCAGATCTTCTTTAAATTGACCTAAATAATAATTTGTTACTGTAGAAGCTTGTTCTTTTTTTATACCCCTCATTGTCATACATTGATGAGTAGAGTCAATAGTTACAGCCACTCCCTTTGCATCCAATGACTCCATTAAAGTATTAGCGATTTGCATAGTCAATCTTTCTTGAGTTTGTAATCTTTTAGAAAAAACCTCTACAACTCTAGCTAACTTGCTAAGACCAACCACTCTTTCTTTTGGGATATAAGCAACATGAGCTTTACCAATAATAGGTGCCATATGATGTTCACAATGACTTTGAACTGAAATATTTTTTTGTACTACCATGTCATCATAACCCTCTACATCACCAAATGTTTTATCAAGAACTTGATTTGGGTCTTCTTTATAACCCTTAAAATATTCTTTAAAGGCTTTAACAACTCTTTTGGGTGTTTCAAGAAGTCCTTCTCTACCAGGATCTTCTCCCATCCAGGTTAAAATTGTTCTAAAAGCTTCCTCAGCTTCTTGATCTGAGACTTTTTTTAATTCTTTGTTATTATCTGTATTTTTTACTAATTTCATTGGTCGTTTTATACATATAAATAGTTATTTTTAAAATATTTAATATATCGATATATATGCTACATAATCACCGAATATGTTCAAAAAAAGAGAAAATGTAGTTGAAATTGAAGAAGGAAATCTTCTTTCTCCAAAATTTGATAATGACGGGCTTATACCTGTAATTACAATGTGTTCGAAGACAAAAGAAATTTTAATGCACGGTTTTATGAACGTTGATGCACTAAAAAAGACCATCGAGACGAAAGAAGCTCATTATTTTAGCAGATCTAGAAAAGCTATTTGGCACAAAGGAAAGACAAGTGGATTTACTCAAAAAGTATTAGAAATTAGAATAGATGATGATCAAGATTCTTTATGGTTAACAGTTGATATTGGGGATGGAGCTAGTTGTCATGTGGGTTATCGATCTTGTTTTTATAGGTCAATCCCTCTAGGCACGATTGAGAATGGAAGAAAAATTGAAATGAAGTTTTTGGAAAAAGAGAAAAAATTTGACCCTGAAAAAGTTTATAAAGATCAACCAAATCCCACTAAAATTTAAATGAGTAAAAAACAAAAAAATGTTCTAGGTGAGGAACTAGAAGAATGCTCTCTAGACCCACTAACTGGTTGGTATAGGGATGGTTGTTGCAACACTGATGAAAATGATCATGGACTACATACAGTTTGTGCTAAAGTAAACACAGAATTTTTAGAATGGTGTAAAAAAGCAGGAAATGATTTAATAACACCACATCCTGAATTTGGTTTTCCAGGACTTAAAGATGGCGATGGATGGTGTGTTTGTGCATCTTGGTATGCTAGAGCTGTTGAGGCAGGAAAAGGATGTCCAATTTTTCTCAAAAAAACTCACGAAAATACTTTAAAAGTTTTATCAATTGAAACTCTAAAAAAATTTGCAATAGATATTTCTTAACTACATATTTCCATATTTAGGACCACCTCCACCTTCAGGTGTGACCCAAATAATATTTTGAGATGGCTCTTTAATATCACAAGTCTTACAGTGAATACAATTTTGAGAATTAATTACAAATTTGTTTATATTATTCTCTTTTTGAACTTCATAAACTCCTGCTGGACAATATCTTTGCGCCGGTTCATCAAATTTCTCTAAAGTATAACTAATTGGTAAGTTTGGATCCTTTAATTTTAAGTGTACTGGTTGATTATCTGTGTGATTTGTGCCCGTCAAATACACTGAACTAGTTTTATCAAAAGTAATTATGTTGTCAGGCTTTGGATAATTAATTTTAGGCATCTCATCTGCTAGTTTTAAAGTTTCATGATCAGCATGTTTATGTTTTAATGTGAAAGGTAATTTACCTCTAAATAATATTTGATCTATACCAGTAAAAATAATACCTAAAATTAAACCCCAACTAAAACTAGGTTTAACATTTCTAGCCTCATATAATTCTTTATATAGCCAACTAGCTTTAAATTTTTCCTCAAAAGAAGATAGTTCTTTATTAGATTTGAAATGATCAAAAATAGTTTCGGCTGCAATCATTCCACTTTTCATAGCAGTATGCGAACCTTTTATCTTAGGCATATTTAATGTACCAGCATCACATCCAACTAATAAAGCTCCTGGCATATACATTTTTGGTAAGCTTTGGAAGCCACCTTCTATTAATGCTCTAGCACCGTAAGAAATTCTTTTTCCACCTTCAATAATTTTTTTAATTGAAGGATGTGTTTTAAATCTTTGAAATTCATCAAATGGGGACAGATGAGGATTTTTGTAATCTAAACCAATAACATATCCTAAAAAAACCTGTTTATTTTCAGCGTGGTACATAAAACTGCCTCCATAAGTATTATTATCTAAAGGCCACCCAGCAGTGTGCATTACTAGTCCTTTTTCATGATTTTTATCATCAATCTCCCAAATTTCTTTAAATCCTATTCCGTACTGTTGAGGATCTTTACCTTTATCAAGCTCATATTTTTGAATAAGCTGTTTTCCAAGATGTCCTCTACACCCTTCTGCAAAAACTGTTACTTTTCCAACAAGTTCAATACCAGGTTCAAAACCATCCTTTTTATTTCCTTCTTTATCAATTCCCATATCTTGAGTAGCTACACCTTTTACTGATCCATCATCGTTATATAAAACTTCACTAGCTGGAAAACCTGGAAAAATTTCCACACCTAATGCCTCCGCTTGCTCAGCAAGCCATCTACATAAATTTGCGAGGCTTATAATGTAATTGTTATGATTTTGTTGAACTGAAGGCAAAAGCCATGTTGGCCAACTAAGAGATTTGGTTTTTCCAAGAAATAAAAATTTTTCTTTACTAACTTTAGTTTTAATTGGAGAATTTAATTCTTTCCAGTTAGGAATTAATTCATCTAATGCTCTTGTTTCAAAAACGTTACCACTTAAAATATGAGCACCAATTTCAGATGCTTTTTCTAACAAACAAATATTTAAATTTGTATCAAGTTGCTTTAATTTAATAGCTGTGGATAAACCTGATGGACCACCACCTACAATAACAACATCATATTCCATTACTTCTCTATTCATCTATTTTTATTTTTAATATTTATCATTTTATATACCAATCATCAAAATCTGAAACATCATGCATCACTCTTTTGTATCCATTTTCATTTAAGTATCTAAATATTTTTTCTCTATTTTCTGTATAATTATGTTCTACAGTGATTATTTCAATATTGTAACTATTTAAATCAAAGTTTTTTAAAATATCATATTCGCTGCCCTCTGTGTCTATGCTCAAGTAATCTATATTTTTTGGTGCGTCAAAATTTTCTAATAAATCATACAGACTGATAGTTTCAACTTTTTTTGGGATGTTGCTTTTTCTTATTTCTTTATGAAAATCTTCATTTTGATAACCTGAAATAGTAGAAAATTTACCATCTTGTGTATTTAAAAATTCTAGTAACTCGCCGGTCTTTTTCCAAACACATTTTTCAGTAATTAAACATTTTCTATTTTTTTTCAGGTCTAATTGATAATTTGAATTAGGCTCTGCCAAAATACCTTTCCAACCAAATTCATTTTCAAGTAACCAAGTATTTGACAAATCAATTCCATTAGTTGCTCCAAACTCACAAAAAAAACCATTTTTTTTAAAATTAAAATGATCTAAAACAAATAAGTCTTGTTTTAGTTGTGATTTACTTTTTGTCCAATTTTCAAGGGTTAAATTTAAATTTTTTTTTTTAAGATTAATTAAAAAATTATAATTTATCGATTTTTCAATATCTCTATATTTTTTTTTATGGATTATTCTTAATTCAAATTTTTTAATTAATTTTTTTAATTTTTGAAATACCATTAAAAATTATTAAGTAATTTTTTTACTTTTGAATTGTGTTTAGTTTATTCAATTCATCTAAAAATTTTGGAAGTGCTTCAAAAAGATCAGCTTCTAAACCATAATCAGCGACACTAAAAATTGGAGCTTCTCCATCTTTGTTAATAGCTACGATTACTTTACTTTCTTTCATTCCAGCCAAATGTTGGATTGCACCAGAAATACCTACAGCAATGTACAAGTCTGGGACTACAACTTTACCTGTTTGACCAACCTGGTGATCATTAGTTATATATCCTGCGTCTACCGCTGCTCTTGAAGCACCTATTGCTGCATTTAATTTGTCTGCAACTGCTGTTATCAATTTAAAATTTTCTCCACTCTGCATACCTCTTCCACCTGAAACTACAACTCTAGCAGTTCCTAATTCGGGTCTATCTGATTTAATTTCCTCTTTTTTTATAAACTTAGATAATTTTGTTGCATCACCCGCCTCACCATTTTGAATTTCAGCAGAACCACCTGAAGAGGGTGCTGGATCAAATGAAGTAGGTCTAATTGTTACACATTTTATTTTATCGTTACTTTTTACAGTAGCAAACGCATTTCCTGCATAAATTGGTCTAATAAAAGTATCTTCAGAAATAACTTTTGTAATATCACTTACTTGAGAAACATCTAATAGAGCAGCTATTCTTGGCATTAGATTTTTACCAAAAGTATTCGCTGAACAAATGATATGTGAATAATCTCCTGAAAGTTTAACAATGGCTGATGTGTAATTTTCAGCTAAATAATTTTCATAAAGCTCGTTATTTATATGTATTACTCTCTTTACCATTGGACATTCAGATATAGATTTAGCAACAGCATCTGAATTTGAACCCAATACTAAGACATGAACATCCTCATTTACTTGAGCCGCGGCAGAAATAGCATTTAAAGTAAAAGGCTTTACCTCTTTGTTATTATGTTCTGCAATTAATAAAACTGACATTATATTACTTTAGCCTCATTTTTTAATTTTTGAACTAATTCTTCTACACTTGCGACCTTAATCCCTGCTTTTCTCTTAGGAGGCTCCTCAACTTTAATTTGGTCAATTCTTGGCTTAGTATCAATACCTAAATCAGATGCATTTATTTGCTCAATGGGTTTTTTTTTTGCTTTCATAATATTAGGTAATGAAGCATATCTTGGCTCATTTAATCTTAAATCACATGTTACTATTGCCGGAACATTTACCTCAATAGTTTCTAAACCTTCATCAACTTCTCTAGTTACTTCTAAAGATTTTTCTTTAACATCAATTTTTGACGCGAATGTTGCTTGAGGCCAGTTTAATAGTGCAGCTAACATTTGTCCTGTTTGATTGCAATCATCATCGATAGCTTGTTTGCCCATAAATACCAAATCAGGTTTTTCTTTTTCGACAATTTTTTGTAAAATTTTTGAGACAGCTAATGGTTCAACTGTACCTTCGGCTTTAACCAATATTCCTCTATCAGCACCTACTGCTAAAGCTTTTCGAACTGTTTCTTGTGCTTTTTCTTCTCCTACTGATATAGCTACTACTTCTGTTGCTTTTCCCGCTTCTTTAATTTTTACTGCTTCTTCAATTGCATTATCATCGGGTGGATTAGTTGACATTTTAACATTTTCAGTAACAATACCTGTTCCATCCTCTTTTACTCTTATTTGAACATTGTAATCTATTACTCTTTTAACTGCGACAAGGATTTTCATTAAGCTCTCAATAGTTTATTATCAACATCATATGGACTTTCTTCTAAAATTGTAGCCTCATACATTTTACCCAATATATCGACTTTAAGTTTCTCTCCCACATTTGCTAAATCAGGTTTTACCATTGCTAGTGCAATTGATTTATCTAATCTAAATCCATACTCACCACCAGTTGCTCTTCCGACAACTTTGTCGTCTTTATAAATTGGGTTATTTCCTAATACGTCTGAGTCAGTAGTGTTATGAACTTCGAGTGTTACTAATTTATTATCAAAACCTTTTTCTCTCCATTTATTTAGGGCCTCGAGACCTATAAAATTTCCTTTATTTGGATGAATAAATCTATCCAGACCTGACTCATAAGGTGAATATTCAATTGATAATTCAGTTCCCACAAGTTTATATGATTTTTCAACTCTTAAACTATTCATTGCTCTTATTCCAAAAGGTTTAATTCCTAAATCTTTTCCTGCTTCCATCAATTTATCAAAAATATGGTTTTGATATTCAATTGGATGATGTAATTCCCAACCAAGTTCACCGACAAAATTTACTCTCATCGCATTTACTGGAGCATATCCTACATTAACATTTTGAGCGGTTAGCCATTTAAAATTTTCATTCGAAAAATCATCAGTAGATACTTTTTGCATTAATTCTCTTGCTTTTGGACCAGCTACTACAAGTACTCCAGTGCTGTTTGTTAGATCTTCAAATATAACTGATCCATCAGTTGGCATCCACTTTTGAATCCAATCATGGTCTAGTCTTAAATTAGCTCCTGCAGATACCAAGTAATAACTATTTTCTGCTTCTTTCATGATTGTAAACTCCGAGTGAACTCCACCTTTAGTATTCAGTGCATGACACAAATTTATTCTTCCAATTTTTTTTGGAAGTTTATTTGCAACTAAATAGTCTAAAAATTCTTCTGCTTTTGGTCCTTTAATTCGACATTTTGCAAATGCTGTCATATCTAATAGACCAACATTCTTTTTTACATTCTCACATTCTTTTTTAATCGCATCGAACCATTTTGATCTTCTAAAAGACCAGTCATCTTTTTGCTCCATTCCGTCTGTCGCAAAAAAGTTTGGTCTTTCCCATCCAAATTTTTGTCCAAATACCGCTCCTAAATTTTTCATTCTTTCATAACAAGGTGAAGTTCTTAAAGGTCTAGCAGCCGGTCTTTCTTCGTCTGGATAATGAACAATAAAAACGTGGCTATAAGCTTCCTCATTTTTTGCTTTTAAATATGATTTTGTTGCATAATTTCCGTAACGTCTTGGTTCAACACCTAACATATCTATTGTTGGCTCACCATCTATAATCCATTCAGCTAATTGCCAACCTGCACCACCAGCTGCTGTTATTCCAAAGCTATGTCCTTCATTTATCCAAAAATTTTTTAATCCCCAAGCTGGACCAACTATTGGATTACCATCTGGAGTATAACATATTGCACCATTATAAACTTTTTTAACACCAACTTCTCCAAAAGCCGGCACACGATGTATTGCACCTTCTATATGAGGCGCAAGTCTATCTAAATCTTCTTGAAATAATTCATATTCTGAATTTTTTGATGGTCCCTCAACATAACAAGCGGGTGCTCCATCTTCGTAAGGTCCCAAAATTAATCCACCAGCTTCTTCTCTCATATACCATCTGCTATCACTATCTCTTAAAACACCCATCTCAGGAAGTCCCTCTTTTTTTCTTTTTTGGATTTCAGGATGCGGTTCAGTTACAATATATTGATGTTCAACTGGTATTACAGGAATATCCAATCCAACCATTTCACCAGTTTGTCTTGCAAAGTTTCCTGAACATGAAATTACATGTTCACATTCTATTGAGCCTTTATCTGTTTCAACAATCCATCCATCCTTAGTTTGTTTCATAGATAAAACTGTTGTATTTCTATAAATTTCAGCTCCTCTATTTCTTGCACCTGTTGCAAGAGCTTGTGTCAAGTCTGCCGGTTGAATGTATCCATCCTCTGGGTGCTGAATTGCTCCAACTAAATCATCTGTATGACATAAAGGCCAAATTTCTTTTACTTGTTGAGGAGTTAGAAATTTAACATCAACACCAATAGTTTTTGCTACACCTGCATATTGATGATACTCATCCATTCTATCTTTTGTACTAGCTAAACGAATATTTGATACGACGCTAAACCCAACATTTTTTCCCGTTTCTTCTTCTAATTTTTTGTAAAGATCAACTGCATATTTATGAAGTTGTCCTACAGAATAACTCATATTAAAAAGTGGCAATAGCCCTGCTGCGTGCCAAGTTGAACCAGAAGTTAATTCTTTTCTCTCTACTAAAACAACATCTGACCAACCTTTTTTAGCTAAGTGATATAGAGCACTGACACCAACAACTCCTCCACCAACCACAACTACTTTTGTTTTAGTTTTCATAATTGATTCCTACTAAATTTTTATTCATTTCGAAACAAAATTGTATTATGATTGATCAAATTGAACTTCCTAAGGGAATAGGACTTGAGACCATAGTAGTAAGCCAACAATCTTTTAAAGGCCCTTCCTCTGTATATTTTTCTACTTGCCAATTAAATTTATGATAAATCTTTTCTTTATCCAAAATGATGACCTCAAATTGTGCCCATTTGTCACTACTTCCCACGTTAGTGATTGTATGACTTAGGTGACCTAAAAGCATTTGATAAGATTTACTCTTAATCATCTTTTTAAAATTTGGAAGGGGTCCTGTATTTTTTTTATTGTCTGGATGGGCAAAATTCCATGTTTGTTCAATCCCACTATCTTTAAATTTCTTATCATTATTCATAAGTCCAACTAATTGAATTTTGATAACTTCGGATGGAATAATTGAATTATTAGGAATTTGTAAATCTGCTTTTGCAAATGATATAAAATACAAAAAAATTAATACTACACTAAACGTTAAGTGCAGTTTTTTTGACATCACTAAGGAATTCTTCTCTTTTTTTATCACTCACAAATGGTACAGCAAAGTATCTTCTATAAACAACATCCGTTATGCCACATATGTTGAATACTCCTCTTCTTAATCGTTTAGTTGGCATATTAAGAAAGAAAGTTCTAACTGCAAATTGAGGAGATCCATATGTACAAAATACAACTGCTTTTTTTCCTTTAAGATTTCCAAGTGGATAACCATAATTTCCAAATAATTTTTTAAATCTAAATGCCCATGGTGGAGCAAGAACTTTATCTATCCATCCCTCTACAATAGCTGGCATTCTAAAATTCCATATCGGTGCTATTAAGACTATTGCATCAGAGCTTTCAATTCTTTTTCTGTGATCTAAAACTATGTTATCTGGCTCTTCACCTGCAAAAACTGGATCAAATTTTTCTTTATAAAGATCAACGGTATCAATTGAGTGTCCTTTTTCTTCAGCTGTTTTAATAAAAGTATCTCTTATAGCAGCATTAAATGATTTATCATTGTAATGTCCGTAAATAAGGAATATTTTTTTCATTAATTAAAATATTTTTCAAATTCTATCTTTGTACATTTGTTCTCTATGTATAAGATATTATTTTTTTCAACAATTTTTTTTGCTTCTTCATTTTTTATATCAAGTTGTAACCATAAAACTTTTGCATTAATTTTGACAGCATCTTTAGCTATTTCAATAGCCTCATCAGATGGTCTAAATACATCAATAATTTCAACTGGGCTATCAATCTCTGAAATATTTCCAAAAACTTTCTCACCTAATATTTTTTCTCCTTTCATAGATGGATTTACAGGATAAACTTTGAAACCTTGATCCTGTAAGTATTTCATAACGATTGATGATGTTTTTGTTAAGTCTTTACTAGCTCCAATCAAAGCAATCTTTTTAAATTTAAGTAAAATTTCTTCAGTATTCATATTGGTTTTTATTTTTTGTTCATAATTTTTTCTTCACAAAACTTTTTAGCCTCTAAAGGAGTCATGGGTTGCTCTAATTTTTGACTGCCTGCAACACAAGCATCTATCGCTCTTTTAAAATTATGATCTCTAAAATCTAAAACGATATAAAGCCCTACAATTATAAAGATAATAATTAAACTATTCTTAATCGTCATTTATTTTTCCATTTTGGTTTTCTTTTTTCTAAAAAAGCTGAAATACCTTCTTTTGCATCCATTGCCATCATATTAAGAGTCATCATCTTACTAGTATAAGTATATGCTTTCTTCAATGGCATCTCTAATTGTTTATAAAAAGCTTGCTTTCCAATTTTAATTGTAAGATTTGATTTTGAAGCAATCTTTTTAGATATTTTAAGAACTTCCATATTTAATCTAGATTTTGAAAAACAATCGTTAATTAATCCAATTTCTTTTGCATAATTTGCTTTAATAGGATCGCCTGTTAACAACATTTTCATCATTGGTTTTCTATTAATTTTTCTACTCACAGCAACCATTGGAGTACTACAAAACAACCCTATATTTACTCCGGGAGTAGCAAATAAAGCATCGTTTGTGCTATAGGCTAAATCACAACTTGCAACTAATTGACATCCAGCAGCATAAGCGGCGCCATGGACTTTTGCTATTACTGGTTTTCTTCCTTCAACAATTTGAAGCATCAATTTTGAACAAAGATTGAATAATTTTTGATATTTATTTCTTACTTTTAAATTTTTAACCTCTTTAAGGTTATGTCCAGCGCTAAAACCTTTACCAGATCCTTCAAGAATAATTACTTTTGTTTTTTTATCTTTATCAAGTTTTTTAAAAACTTTAATTAAATCATTTAAGTTTTTAAATGATAATGAGTTATATGTTTTAGGCTCATTAATAGTAATAATAGATATTCCACCAGATAAATCTTTAACTTTAATATTCATTAAAAATTCTATTTAAGCTTTCCTTCTTCTCTCATCTTAGCTCTAATTTTAGTAGCTGAAATTTTCTGTATTTCCTCAGATAATACAATCTCCTCAATTTTATATCCAACTCCCCTACCATAACAAATATTAGTAATATTTGGCACCAACATAATTTTAAAATGTCCTTCGAACTCCGGATTTAATCTATCTTCGATATTTTTTTTTACTGTTTCAAAATCAAATGGATTATCATCAACTCCTTGAACATCTCTAATTTGGATACAAACTTGACCTGTTTTTTGAATAATTTCTTTAAATAAAGTATAATGACCGTCATGAAAAGGTTGCCATCTGCCTAGCATTTGTGCGGTTGGTTTTTTATTGTCCCATTTGTAAGTCATTATTTTATCTCCTTTAATATTTTTGGTGCCCAATTTTTAGCATCTTGAGTTGTAACATGAAAGTCATACTTATCAGGTTTTACAAACATTTTATTAGTATCATCAAATCTTCCTTCTTTTATTGTATCGACCCAAATGATAAAATCTGCTGGAAACAAACTTCTTGCCTCAGGGGTTGGGCAAATAAAATCAGCAACAACAAAGTCGCCTTTTTCTTTTAATTTAATTGCGAAGTCTGCCATTCTTTTAGCTTGCCTTTTTCTTCCTTCTTCAGAGAAATCCCAATCATTAGCTTCTTTTCTTACTTCATCTGCATTCAATCTTTTAGCATTTAACATTGGTCCTAACTCATTGGCTAGAGTTGTTTTTCCAGAACCGGGTAAGCCCATTATAAGAATTATTTTCATATTAAATTAAACTATTAGCTACCCACTTATGAAATTGATGAGTTGGTTGATCCATTACAGGTGAAAAGTTTCCTCCATTATAAACTGGGGAGTTTCTTCCTTCTTGCATTCCTTCAATTGCATCAACATCCTCTAACATAACATCTTTCCAAAACCTTGCATTTTTTTTTCTTAAATCTTTCAACTCTTCTCCATTTGCACTATGATTTCCAACATAATACATTTGCATATGTTCTTTTGTTTTACTAATAGAAAGTGGTTCTAACCAAAAAACATAAAAATGATCAATATGTAAACCAATCATTACGTTGGGAAACAAAGCAATATATTCAGAGTTTTTAAACATATTTTTTTCCCAATTTGGAAAGGTGTCAAATTTTTTATTTCCTTTAAATGGTTGTTCATATTTTTTACTTCCTTGTCCAGCAAATCTATTCGGTAAACCTTGGATATGATAATGATCATTAATATTAGAAACTTTATTTAACTCAGGATGAATAGTTGGCAGATGATAACTTTCACAATAATTTTCTATGGCAAATTTCCAATTACAATTTACATCCAAATTGAAATAACCATAGTCATTAGAATGCACTATTAATTCTTTATCATCTTTATTAATAAATTTTGACCATCTTTGTTCAAGAGGTTTAATGTATTCATCAAATTCAATCTCATTAGAGTTAATATTTACAAAAATAATATCCATCCAAACTTTACTTTTAACTTCTTTAAGATGACTCTTGATTTTATCAAATTTTTCTGAGTGGTGTTTGTTTAGCCCACCAATGTGAGGTGTTGCGACTAAATTTCCCTTAAAGTCGTATGACCAAGAATGATAAGGGCATCTGATTACATTTTTTAAATTACAGGTTTTATCCAAAAGTTTAAATCCTCTATGACTACATACATTGTGAAAAACTCGAATCTGCATATCTTTACCTCTAATTAAAATTAAAGGAATCCCCAATAGATTGTATGGCTTAGCATCTCCTGGGTTTGGTATTGAACTCCCAACTCCAACGACTGTCCATTTATCACAAAAAATTCTCTGTTTTTCATATGTTAAATAGATCTCGCTTGTGTAGCACTCATTTGGAAGGCCATTTGCTACCTCTATTGACTTATTAACAGCCTCTATTTTTTTTATATCTAGGACCTCAGATAGGTTTTTATTTTTGTAATTTTGGTCCACAAAAAAAATTATCATGAGCACCATTTTTCGCAACAATTATCGGTTGGGGTCAATTGTTGAATTTCTTTGACAGCTTTTTCAAAAAAGATAATGATCTAGAAATGAAATTTTCATTAGAAATTGGCCCAAATACCGATCTTGAAACAATACCACCGGTAAATGATGTGTATATAACTATGTTACCTGGCGGTGATTATAAAGAGACTGCTCAAAAAGCTATTGAGCTTGTTAAAAAGGGTTTTAACCCAGTCCCTCATTTTCCAGCAAGATCAATGAATAATGAGGAAGAGCTTAAAGACTATGTTTTTAGATGTAAAGATGGGGGAGTTAAACAAGTATTAATCATTGGTGGTGGTAGAGAGCCAGTCGGAAAATTTGATAGCTCGTTTCAACTTTTAGAGACTGGTTATTTTGAGAAGATGACAATAGGAATTGCTGGACACCCAGAGGGGAGTCCTGATATATCCGACTCAGATTTAGAAAAAGCTATGATAGATAAAAAGCCTTATGCTGATTATATAGTAACTCAATGGTTACTTGATCCCCAGCCTATCATAGATTTTATATCTAGACAAAGCGTGCCAGTGCATGTGGGAATTACTGGGCCTCTAAAAATATCTAGCTTAATTAAATTTGCTAATATTGTTGGAGCAAAAAATTCCTTAAACTTTCTTAAGTCTAATTTTAGTAAGGCGTTAGACCTATTGAAACCTAAAGACCCTAATGATTTAATTGGGAAAGTTAAATCGCATACTGATTTCTTCCACATTTATACATTCGGCGGCTTGAAGGAAACTAACAAGTGGTTGAAGGAGAATGGTTATGTCTAAAGAATTTGACTATACTAAACTAAAACATGTTACTTCAGTTGATCAATCAGATAGAGAAGTACCATATAATTTAAGACAAAGTGGACCAACGAAAGTTGAAATGTTAATTTCAACAAGAGTAAGAAAATCACCTTATTGGCATTTATCAATGCAAGCAGGTTGTTGGAGAGCAACTGTTTATAACCGTATTTATCATCCTAGAGGTTATGTTAAACCTGAAGATGGTGGAGCGATGGTTGAATATGATGCTATTGTCAATCATGTTACAATGTGGAATGTGGCTGTTGAAAGACAAATAAGAGTTAAAGGTCCAGATGCAGAAAAATTTACTGACTACGTTATTACTAGAGATGCAACAAAAATTTCTCCAATGAGAGCAAGGTATGTAATTTTATGTAATGCATACGGAGGAGTTTTAAATGACCCAATTCTTTTGAGAATTTCAAAGGATGAGTTTTGGTTTTCTTTATCAGACTCCGATATTGGAATGTATTTACAAGGCGTTAATGCTGACGGAAGATTTAATTGCACAGTTGAAGAAATTGACGCGTGTCCAGTTCAAATTCAAGGTCCCAAATCAAAAGCTCTAATGAAAGATTTATGTGGAGATCAAGTGGATTTTGACAATATGCCTTTTTATGGTTTAGCAGAAGTAAAAGTTGGAGGTAGAAGTTGTGTAATTTCACAATCTGGTTTCTCCGGTGAGGCAGGCTATGAAATTTATTTAAGAAATGCAACACTCTATGCAGAAGATATGTGGAATGCAGTTCTTGAAGCTGGAAAAAAACACAATCTTATGGTTATAGCACCTGCGCACCACAGAAGAATTCAAGCTGGAATTCTTTCTTGGGGACAAGATATGGATCAACAACACAATCCATTTCAATGTAATTTAGGTTACCAAGTTTCATTATCCGGAAAAGGTGAATGGAATAAAAAAGCTGATTATGTTGGAAAAAAAGCTTTAGAAAAAATGGGCGCTGATTTAAAAGCTGGAAAAAAACCTTATAAATTACAATTAGTTGGTTTTGAACTGGGTGGTAAACCTATTGAGGATTATGCACCAGATTTTTGGTTAATATCAAATGAAAGTGGTGGTGACCCAGTAGGATTTGTAACCTCTCCTTGGTATCACCCTGAAAAGAAAACTAATATAGCTATGGGGTATGTGCCATTTGATGGGACTTTAAATGCAAATGGATTTCCAAAAGGTAAGGTTGGAACAAAATATAAAGTCCATTTACCAGAAAAATACTCTGAAAAATCTGGTCAACCAGTAGATGCTGTTATAGTCGATATTCCTTTTAAAGAATCTTATAACGCAAATACAAGAGAAGTTGTTAAAGGCTAATATTGTTTTGGGGGAGGTAAAACTCCCCCATTTAGATATACATGTCTAAAAGTTTTTTAATTGTAATTTGCATTATAATAACAATTGCATTAATAATCTTTCCATTGGTAATTTCTTATAAAGAGCAAAAAAATAAAAAAAAATAAATGTTTGGAGAGTTTCTTAATATAATCTTTAAATCAATTAAATTAGATAAAACTTTATACAGCGATAACAAAAATTTTGGTGAAGCGTCTATATATTTTGCTGGTCTAATAATGATTTTAGATGGGGTTGCTGGTGCAGTTGCAGCTAATACGATTATTAAAACTGCAATAGCTATGTCAGGTCTGACTGCAATTTTAACATGGTTTATTTGGGCTATTTTTATTTTTGTGATTGGGGTAAAGATATTTCCTGATAAACAAACAAAAGTTCCTTTTAGGAAAGTATTGACTGCTGTTGGTTTTGCTCATGCACCTGGATTATTAAGATTTTTTGCTGTCACGCCAGATTTAATGATACCAATAATTTTCTTAACCCAATTTTGGATTTTTGCTGCATTGATAATATCAACTAAACAAATATTAAATCTAAAATCTAACTTTAAGTCTTTTGGTATAGTATTCTTATCTTTTTTGATAATTGCATTTTTATCTATTTCATTTGTAATGAGCCGAATGAACATGCTGCCTGTGAACCATATTTAGATAGGAAATATAGTTTTAGAAATTCTACATGAATTACAAAGTTTAAAGCCTGTTAAAATTAGGTTTTGGGAAACACTTTCATCTTTATCTAAACATTCATCACAGATATTATCTAAATCTTTTAAGTCTTTTTCTTTAATATCTTGATCATCAATCATTATCAGTTAAACCAGCTCCTGCTGCACCTTGTTTTAAACTTTCTGTTTCTTCTACAAAAGTTTCTTCAGATAATTTATAAAGGTTTTTCCACTCTCTATCAGTAAATGAATCTTTATTTTCTAAAAAACTTATCTCAGCCTCGCTTGCAATAACAGGAAACTCTTTATCGAGAAAATTTGATGAAATATTGATGTTAAAATTTAAAAGAAACTCATTTTTATCAAATTTAAAAGATATTTTTTTTCCTATAATTTCTGAACTTCTGCTTAGAAATGGTAATAATAAAATTGGATATGCTACTTTTTTAAATCTACATTGATTTATATTTTCAATTTTTTTTACTTGATCCAAAAATCTAATACCTAAGTTAATTGGACACAAAGGTGAATTATAAGCTTTATTATCTTCATTAATTAAATCTAAATTTTCGAAATTTTCTTTATCTTGATTTTCATAATATTGATTTAAATTTTTTACTCCTGGTAATCCAAATAACTCTAATAATCTAATTCCTTTGGCTACTTCTTCTGATACTCCCCAAGAAAAACCCATAGCTCTACAAGCTCTTTTAGATGTTGTTTCTATTTCACTTAACGATCTCATATTTTAAAGTGTGATTGATATACCCATTGCTCATCATAATTTTTTAACTCATTAGGGAGCGGAGCGCCTTGAAACATGCAAATACGAAGCCACTTATCTGACCTCGGATCAAATTTTAACGCCCCAAAGAAAGACAGCTTCAATCTTAACATATCAATTGGAACAACATTTTCACCTATTGTATTATCTTGAATTTCAGAATAAGGAAATTTTTCAATTATAAATGCTCTTCTTACCACGTGTCTCAAATCAGAATTTTTAATTAAGAATTGATCAATCGTTAAATCTTTTTTATATGTTGATAGCCTTTCCCGCAATTTTTTAATATCTCTTGCTACAGCGAGAGGTTGTTCTAAATCTGACCCTTGTTCCTCAAAACGGTCTGCAAGTCTAGGTTCCTCTTTATTTTTGGAAATAAACCAAAATTTTTTATAATTTTCCTTCTTATTGAAATTTATAGATAAAATATATGGATATTTTTTTTCTATTATTTCGATTAATTCATTAACAGTTCTATCAGTAGGTATATTAAAATATTTTTCTTCTTCAGAGCTCATTTTTTTAATAAGTGGATTCGTAATTTCACCATATGGTTCCATCATGATTGAGACAATGTATTCAATACATTCTTCGCATGTCTCTTTTTCAATCCAAAGATAAATTTCGTTAAATGGATAATCAACATGAAAATCAAATTCATTTTCAATAAAGTCTACAAATTTTTTTATATCTCTTAATAAATTTTTAATTTTATCAAGCTGATATTTACTTTCAGTATTCCAGCTTGTAATATTTTTAATAGAATTTCTTATGCAGCTTTTAAAGAGATCACTATCATTAGATTTTACTTTTTTAATTTCTCGTATTTTTTTTAAGGCAGTTTCTCTACAAAAAATCCAATTATTAAGTAAAGTAGGATGATTTACAATAAATGGTGCCATTCCTAAACCTGTAGAGTTTCCAATACCAAGACTTTTACAAATCTTCAAATCTAAATTAACAGCTTTTTTAGGATTTTTAGATTTTGCCACATGATTAACTTGATCGAATGTAAATTGTCTTACTAAATATACTAACATCATTTCAAGCCTGAAAGGGCCATTAATTTCATCTCTATTTTTGATTCTGAATCTGTCAGCTAAACCAAATTTACCAGATCCATAAACTGCCGTGGTTCTATAAAGATAACCAACTTTTTCTAAGAGACTTAAATTAGGTTGAACTCCATTACTTAAACTTTCTACAACATGGTCAAAAACTCTTACTGATTTATTTGCTCTCGATAAAGTTAATTCTTTATAAGAAAGTCTTCCAACTTCTTGTTTTGGAACCTCATTTTTTAATCTTTCAATATCTTGATTGTTTGGAATGCCATCATATAAAGTAAAAGCTGCATCCCACTTTGTTGCAATCACTCTATCAGATCTTTCATTATCATTTATTTGATTTGCAAAACAAATAAGTGAATAAACTCTTTCTTGCTTCTTAAATGAATAAACTGCAATACCAAATCCATTTTTATCCAAATTAAATATATCTCTTTTATAATCCCAATCTTTAAATTCATTTAAAAAACTTCTTAAGAATGATAATTTTGACTGATGAAATGATCCTAATCTTGATAATTTCATTATAGTGTTTGGGTCTCTTAATTCTACATTCATTATTAAATAGTTTTATAAAAATTATACCAATTATTACCAAGTATTCCATTCGTCTCAGTTTCAGAAAAGCCTACTTCTATTAATCCCTTTTCTAAATTCATAAATCCTCTTGCATCTATAAACCAATCAGGTTGTTTTGGAAAACCAGGTTTATTTTTTGATCCTTCTCCATAATTTCTATTTTTAGACCATGTTCCATTTCTCATCCACTCAACAACTTCATCGGGTTGATTTAAGCAAAGGTCGGAACCAATACCTATATTTTTTACATCCATTATATCTGCTGTCTTAGCCACCATCTCACAAAAACTTTTCAAAGTGCAACTTGAATTATCTCTCAAGTGATGAGGGTAAAGTGAAAGTCCTAAGATACCTCCGCTATCACTTAACTTTTTTAATAAATCTGATGATTTATTTCTTTTCGCTGCATGCCAAAAAGATGGATTAGCATGTGTAATGGCGATAGGTTTTTCACTAATCTCTATAGCATCTAAAGTACTTTTTTCTGCTGAGTGAGACATGTCAATAACAACCCCGACCCTATTCATCTCTTTTATAACCTCTCTACCAAAATTTGTTACACCACTATCAATTTTTTCATAACAACCTGTAGCTAATAAAGACTGATTATTATACGTCAGCTGCATAAATCTACAGCCAAGTTCATGAATTTTTTCTACTAAATTGATGTTATCTTCTATAGGTGAGCAATTTTGAAAACCAAAAAAAATAGCTGTTTTATTTTCAATATTCGCTTTCTCAATATCTTTAAAAGTTTTACCTAAAAAAATTAGATCTGAATTATCTTTAAATAATTTTTGCCATTTTTTTATTTCATTTAATAATTCATCAAAATCTTCATGATAAACTATAGTTACATGGACTGCATCTAGACCTGCTTCTCTGTTAATTTCAAAAACCTCCCTAGACCAATTGCAATACTGAAGATTATCTATTTTAAATTTCATTTTGATTAATAATTTTAAAGCATACCAATATGTTTTTTTAAATACTATTTATTTTATTGAAATTTTTATTTAATTTTGAAATAAGGTTTGAGCAAATTAAATCATGAAAAAGAATAAAAATCTTAAAGTTTCAATTGTAATGGGCAGTCAATCTGACAGTAAAACCATGAAATTAGCCGGTTATATATTGAAAAAGATGGGCATTAAGTATGAAATGAAAATAATATCAGCACACCGTACTCCTAAAAGAATGTATGATTTTGCGATTTCTGCCTCCAAAAATAAAATTGGAGTCATTATTGCAGGTGCCGGTGGGTCTGCACATCTGCCTGGTATGATTTCAGCTTTGACAACCATTCCAGTTTTAGGCGTTCCTATAGAAACTAAGAAGCTTAAAGGTTTGGATAGCTTATTATCTATAGCTCAGATGCCGAAAGGAGTTCCGGTTGGGACATTAGCAATAGGTGAAGATGGAGCTATAAATGCTGCTTTACTAGCTGCATCAATTATAGCAAATACTGATTTAAATGTGAAAAAAAGATTAAATAGTTGGAGATTATCTCAAACAAAATCTGTTAAAAAAAATCCTAAGTAAATTAAAAATGTCTAAAATAAAACTGGGGATAATTGGTGGTGGTCAATTAGGAAGTATGCTTTCTATTGCAGCAAAGAAATTAGATATTCAAACAATTATCTATTGTGATGATGTCAATGCACCTGCACAAAACTTTAGTGATGAGTTTATATTTGGAGAATATGACGATAAAAATAAGATTCAGGAATTTGTAGGCAAAGTTGATGTTATAACTTATGAATTTGAAAATATTCCCTATGAGACTTTAAATGAAATGAATAAATCAAAAACAGTTTTACCAAAACCTTCTGTCAATAGACTTATACAGCATAGATTAGCAGAAAAAGACTTCGTTAATAAACTTAATATTAGAACTACAAGATATGTAGAAATAGAAAAAAAATCTGAAATTGAAACTTTAGGTGATTTTCTGCCTGGAATTTTAAAAACTACCACTATGGGTTATGATGGTAAAGGTCAATATCCTGTTAAAAGAATTGATGATCTTGATACACTTAATATAGATTTTTCAAAAGGTTTTATACTTGAAAAATTAGTAAAACTAAAAAAAGAAATCTCAGTTATAATAACTAGATTTGGTAATTATAGTTATGAGATATATGAACCAATAGAAAATAGTCACGAAAATCAAATACTCAAACATTCAAAAATTCCTGCTGCAGTCAGTAAAAAAATATTTGATCAATCTGTTGGATGGGCTACCCAAATTTCAGAAGAATTAAAATATATAGGTACATTATGTGTAGAATTTTTTATTGATAGAAATGAAAATTTGTATGTTAATGAGATAGCTCCAAGAGTTCATAACTCAGGTCATTTAACTATTAATGCTTATAATGTTAGCCAGTTTGAAAATCATGTTAGGGCGGTATGTGGTCTTAAAAAAATTCCCCTTAAAAAATTATCAAATGCAAAAATGATTAATTTGATTGGAAAACAAATTGAACCCTATAGAAAAAATTTAAAACTTGGTAAAAATGAATTTTTCTTTGACTATCTTAAAAAAGAAATAAAAGACAAAAGAAAAATGGGTCACATAACAAAACTGTTATAAATGATAAAATCTATTGAAGGAAATTTTGACCATCCAGAAGTAAATGAACTTCTTGTTAAACATTTTGTTGAACTAAGAGCAGCATCTCCTGAGGGAAGTGCTCATGTTTTAGATATACCAGGTTTAAAAGTTTCATCTATAAAATTTTGGAGCCTATGGGAAAATGAAAAATTACTAGGTTGTGGCGCTTTAAAGTTCATTAATGAGGAACATGGTGAATTTAAATCAATTAGGGTGCACGATAACTTTAGAAAGAAAGGTAATGGTATTAAAGTAATGACCCACTTAATTGGTGAAGCAAAAAAATTAAATATTAAAAGAATAAGTATTGAGACTGGGGCAGGAAAATTTTTTAATTCAGCTAGAAAGCTCTTTAAAAAATGTAATTTTGAGGTTTGTGAACCATTTGCACATTATAAAAAGGATATAAATTCAATTTATTTAACAAAACTTATAAACAACGATTGATATAAAAAGGTCGCTTATTGCTTAAATTTAGTTGACAAAACCCTTTAAATTCTAAAGAAAGGCGAATTACTTAATTATAAGTAATTAATTAATAACAAAAAGTAAGAAGAAACATATGAGTCTACAAGGAAAAGTAAAATGGTTTAATCCAACCAAAGGTTTTGGATTTATTGAAAGAGAAGATAAAGAAAAAGATGTGTTTGTACACGTTTCAGCTGTAAGAGATGCTGGTATGAACGGTTTAGATGAGGGTCAAGCTTTGACTTTCGATGTTGAAGATGGTCCCAAGGGTCCTTCAGCAGTTAACTTAAAAACTGCATAATTTTCACACAACTATTTATTGGCTGTAATTCAAATCAATTCTTCATAAGAATTGATTTATTTTTATAGCCAATAATCTATTCTTTTATCTTATATGAATAAAAGAAAATTAACAAAATTAGATCATCTTAAATTTAAACCATTCGATAAATATGGCAAACCTATTAAAGGTTGGTATTGGCACAACATTAGCTTTGATAAAAAAACTAATTTTGGTACTTATATTTCAAAACTAGACCCTGGAACAAAAACAATTCCACATGAACATACTGGGCATGAAGAATTTTTAATTCTCGATGGAGAATTAATTGACTCTGATGGTACAATTTTGAAAAAAGGAGACTTTGTTACTTACAAACCAAATAGTAGTCATTCATCATATACAGAAAAAGGTTGTTTAGTTTTAACTTTCATGAGAGGACATAACAATCGAATAAAAAAATAATATATAAATTATGATTGGTATTTTAGGTGGTATGGGAACTCAAGCAGGTTTGGATTTTTGTAACAAACTTGCAATTTTATATAGAGGCAAAATTGATCAAGAATATCCTTTATTTATACTCTATAACAAATCTAATATTCCTGGAAGACCAGAGTCTATAGGAATTCAAACTAAAAATTTATCAAACCAAAATATAAATCAAAAAAGTAAAAAAAAATACTTAATCGTTTTAAAAAGTTTATTAAACGGTTGTCGAGTTTTAA
>CACNWU010000008.1 GCA_902624185.1 uncultured Pelagibacteraceae bacterium | reverse complement strand
GATGCTTCAGCAGGAGCAACAATATAATAAGTTGGTAAAGCATAACTAGTGTGAGGGAGTGAAATATCTATAGTTTCGGCACCACAATCTTTGACATATTGAATTCCTTTTTGCCAAAGATCTTCAATCTCTTTTGGCATCCCATCAACTCTATATTCTTTTGGTATACCAATTTTTTTTCCTTTTATATTATTAGTGAGTTCTTTGTTGTATTGATTTCTTTTAAAATCTATTGAAGTAGAGTCTTTTGAATCATAAGTGCTAATTACTTCTTGCAACAATGCACAGTCTTTTACATTTTGTGCCATTGGTCCTGCTTGGTCTAAAGATGAAGCGAAGGCAACAATTCCATAACGCGAACAACTTCCATATGTAGGTTTTAAACCTACAGTTCCTGTGAATGAAGCTGGTTGTCTAATTGATCCTCCAGTATCTGTACCTATTGTAATTGGTGTTAATTGTCCAGCCACTGCTGAAGCAGATCCACCAGATGAACCACCAGGTACTAGGTTTTTATCAATTGGATTTTGCACATTTCCAAAAAAACTAGTTTCATTTGATGAGCCCATTGCAAATTCATCACAATTTAATTTACCTAAAAGTATTGCACCTTCTTTCCAAATATTTTCAGTTACTGTTGACTCATACGTTGGTATAAAATTATTTAGAATTTTACTACCAGCAGTTGTTTTAACATCTTTTGTACAAAATAAATCTTTTACTGCCATCGGAATACCTGGAAGTTTTAAATCTAAATTAGGTTTTTGATCAAATTTTTTTGCTTTTTCTAAAGCTGATGTGAAATCCTCAGTAATATATGCGTTCAATTCTTTAGATTTTTCAGATCTGTCAATAAATGCTTTTGTTATATCAGTTGAAGATAGCTTTTTATTTTTAATATTTTCAACTAATTCTGTTAAAGATTGTTTTGTTATATCTGACATTACTCGATTACCTTTGGCACAACAAAATAATCTTCATTATCTTGAGGTGAATTTCTAATAATTTGTTCTCTGATATCCTGACTTTTAACCTCATCAGGTCTTAATTTTAATGTTGTTTCAGCAACTGAGGTTAATGGCTCAACATTATCTGTTTTTAATTTATTTAGTTTTTCAATAAAATCAAAAATTGAATTTAAGTCACCAGCTAATTTTTCAGCTCTTTTTTCATCGACTGAAATTCTTGATAATTTAGAGATATGTTTTATTGTTTTAAGATCTATACTCATATGCTATTTAAATATGACGCAAACTATCACTTAAGCTTAGAATATACAATATGATCACTTTAGAAGAATTTAAAAAAAAACACTTAGATAAGTGTAGATTGATAGGGTTAGACCTTGGTTCTAAAAGAATCGGTGTGTCTATTTGTGATGAAAAACAATTAATTGCTACTCCTCTCAAAACAATAAATAGGAATACACTTACAAAATTAATTTCTGAACTTAAGGTGATTATTAATGAAAACAATATTAAGGGAATCATTATTGGAAATCCTCTTAATATGGATGGTTCATCTGGAAGATCAGCACAATCTGTGAAAGACACCTCTCAAAAAATTGAGGAAAACATTAATATTCCTATTTGCCTATGGGATGAAAGATTATCAACAGTTGGTGCCTTTAATCTATCTAGTCAATTAGATATCAATGTTAGTAAAAGGGAAAAGAAAATCGATGAAAATGCTGCTGCTTTTATATTACAAGGAGCAATTGATTTTTTAAATAATTAATACTTGCTATTGTAGACGTTTATAGCTATAGAGTTGGTTTTAATGGCAATTAAAACAGATAAAGCTATTAAAATTTCCCAAAAGCATTTGTTAGGTATTCAAGACTTATCAATTAATGATGTTAATTTGATACTTGATGAAGCACACACATTCATCAAAGTTAACCAGAGTAAAAATAAAAAGATAGATGTATTGAGAGGAAAGACTCAAATCAATTTATTCTTTGAACCCTCTACTAGAACTCAGAGTTCATTTGAATTAGCTGGTAAGAGACTTGGCGCTGACGTTATGTCTATGAATATTAGTAACTCTGCAATTAAAAAAGGTGAAACATTAATTGATACTGCAATGACTTTAAATGCAATGCATCCAGATATCATTGTAGTTAGACATCAAGACTCTGGGGCTTGTAACTTACTTTCACAAAAAGTAAATTGTGCAGTACTAAATGCTGGTGATGGAAGAAGAGAGCACCCTACTCAAGCTTTGTTAGATGCTCTAACAATAATTACTCGAAAAAACAAAATTGAAGGATTAAAAATTGCTATATGTGGGGACATATTGCATTCAAGAGTAGCAAGGTCAAATATTTATCTACTTAACATGCTAGGAGCTGAAGTAAATATAGTTGCTCCGACAAATCTTATGCCAAAAGAAATTGAAAAATTTGGTGTAAACACTTTTACGGACATGAAAAAAGGGTTGAAGGATTGTGATATAGTCATGATGTTAAGATTACAAAATGAAAGAATGACAAGTTCATATCTTTCATCAAATAGAGAGTATTATGAATATTACGGGTTAACACCTGATAAATTAGAGCATGCTAAACCTGATGCTTTAATTATGCATCCTGGGCCAATGAACAGAGGCATAGAAATTGACACAAAATTAGCTGATGACATAAATAAAAGTGTAATTAAAGAACAAGTTGAGCTGGGTGTAGCAGTAAGAATGGCTTGTTTAAAGATATTTTGTACGTAAATGAAAAAACAATATTTTATAAACGCAAATATAATTGACCCTCACAATTCAATTAATGAAACTGGAGGACTGATCATAAGTGAAGATGGTAAAATCGAAGCCATAGGAAAAAAAGTAAATATAAATAATCTTCCAAGTAGAGAAAGGCCAATTGATCTAAAAGGAAAATATATTTTTCCAGGATTGGTAGATATGAGAGTTTTTGTTGGTGAACCAGGTTATGAATATAAAGAAAATTTTAGGACTTTAAGCGATGCGGCACTATCTGGAGGAGTAACCTCAGCTGTTACAATGCCAAACACAGATCCAATAATAGATAATGTGTCTATAGTTGATTTTCTCAAAAGAAGAGGAAGAGATAAATCAAAAATTAATATTTATCCATGTGCTTCTCTTACTAAAAATATAGAAGGTACTAACATGACTGAATTTGGTCTCTTACAAAATAAAGGAATTATTGCTTTCACAGATGGAATTAAAACAATTCAAAATCCAAGATTAATGTCTCGAATAATGAATTCTGCCAAAGATTTAGGTTGTTTAATTATGCAACATGCTGAAGATTACGAACTTGCAAAGAATGGTATGATAAACTCTGGAATCATAGCCTCTAAATTAGGATTGTCAGGTATACCAGATATAGCAGAAAGAATTTTAATTGAGAGAGATTTAACATTATTAGAAAAAGTAAAATGCAGATATCACATATCTCAATTATCATCACAAAAATCAGTTGATGTAATAAAATATAGAAAAGAAATTGTTAAATTTACCTGTGGAGTTTCAATTAACAACCTATCATTAAATGAGAATGATATTGGAGATTTTAGAACTTTTTTAAAGTTATCCCCCCCTCTAAGAAGAGAAGAAGACAGATTAGGTTTAATTCAAGGGTTAAAAGATGGTGTAATTGATGTAATTGTTTCAGATCATAAACCTGAAGATGAGGAGTCAAAAAGATTAACATTTGCTCAAGCCGCTACAGGAGCCTCGGGAATTGAAACACTATTATCTCTGAGTTTAGAATTGTATCATAATGGCTCTCTCAAACTTGAGACTATTGTTAAAGCCTTGACATCTAATCCAGCAAAAATACTTAAAATCAATAAAGGAAATCTATCTTTAGGAAATGATGCTGACTTATGTATAGTTGATATTGAAAAACCATGGATTGTTAAAAAAGATAAATTGGTATCAAAATCAAAAAATACCTCTATAGAAGATAAAAAACTTCAAGGGAGGGTTACAAATACCTTTGTAAAAGGAAAAGAATTATTTAAGTTATAGAATGGATATTTTTTTAATAGGTATAATTTCTTACCTTATGGGCTCAATACCATTTGGCTATATACTAACAAAAATATTTCTAAAAAAAGATATTAGAGAAATTGGCTCAGGCAACATTGGAGCTACTAATGCTCTAAGAACTGGGAGCAAATTTCTTGGTTACTCAACATTAATCTTAGATATTTTAAAAGCAATAGTTCCAGTAATTTATGTAAAAATTTTTTATCAAGATTTTTTATATATTGCCTCTCTGTGTGCTTTCTTAGGTCATGTATTTCCAATTTGGTTAAAATTTAAAGGTGGCAAAGGTGTTGCTACATATCTTGGAATTTTGTTTGCTATTAATTTTTATTTTGGAATCATTTTTATAATATCCTGGTTTGTAACTTTTTTTATCTCAAAATTTTCCTCACTTTCATCTTTAGTTGGATCAGCCTCTATACCAATATATTTATTAATTTTAAGTCAATTTGATCAGGTAATCTTTTTTACGATCATGTTCGTCTTGATATTTTTTGCCCATAGAGAAAATATTAAAAGATTGATAAATAAAGAGGAAAGTAAGACAAAAATTTATTAAATTGACTATCTAAGCCTTTTGAGTAGTTTGTAGCTTATGAATTTGGTCATTGTAGAAAGTCCAGCTAAAGCTAAAACTATTAATAAATATTTGGGTGATGACTATAAAGTTTTAGCGAGTTATGGCCACATAAGAGACCTGCCTTCAAAAAATGGTTCCGTTGATCCAGATAAAGACTTCAAAATGGAATGGGAGGTTGATAGTTTTTCAAAAAAATATCTTAAAGAAATTACAGATGCAGCTAAAGACTCTTCAAAAATAATATTAGCTACAGACCCTGATCGTGAGGGTGAAGCTATTGCTTGGCATGTGAAAGAATATTTAAATGAAAAAAAACTTTTAAAGGATAAAGAAATTGAAAGAGTGGTATTTAATGAAATAACCAAAAAAGCTGTTATTCAAGGAATTGAAAACCCTAGACAAATTGAACCATTATTAGTTGACGCGTACATGGCTAGAAGAGCTTTGGATTACTTGGTTGGTTTTAATATTTCACCAATACTTTGGACAAAGCTACCAGGTTCAAAATCTGCTGGAAGAGTACAATCTGTAGCTTTGAAATTAATAACAGAAAGAGAACATGAAATCGAGTCATTCAGACCTGAGGAATTTTGGACTTTAAGTGTAAGATTTACTGATAATAAAAATCAAAATATTACCTCTAGCATTAGTCAATTAGATAATAATAAAATTGAAAAATTTTCATTTAGAAATAAAGATGATATAAATAAAGCCATATCAAGCATAAACAAAAAAAAATTTAGTGTAACTGATATTTCTAGTAAAGTAATAAATCGTAATCCATCTGGACCATTTACTACATCGACTCTTCAACAAACTGCTTCCAGTAGATTAGGTTTTGGAGCATCTAGAACAATGCAAATTGCACAAAAACTTTATCAAGGTATAGAGATAGAAGGTGAAACAATTGGTTTGATCACTTATATGAGAACGGATGGAACCAATTTATCCAAAGATGCAATTTCAGCTTTCAGAGATTATATACAAAATGAAATTGGTAATGAATATTTACCTAGAGATGTTTTAAATTATTCTGGTAAGAAAGCTAAAAATGCTCAAGAAGCTCACGAAGCTATTAGACCTACAGATATTATAAGAACACCTCAAAGTGTTAAGAAATATCTAAGCACAGATCAAAACAAACTCTACGACCTTATTTGGAGCAGAGCTTTATCTTCTCAAATGGAGTCTGCTAAGTTTGATAGAAACACAATAACTATTACTTCTGACAATAAAGACACTATTTGTAAAACTAGTGGATCAGTGCTTAAATTTGACGGATTTTTAAAGGTTTATAACAATCAAGGTAAGGATGATGATGAAACTATTTTACCAGCAATTTCTAAAGGTCCTATTAATATTGAATCATTGTTGGACGAACAACATTATACACAACCTCCACCAAGATACTCGGAGGCTAGTTTAGTTAAAAAGTTAGAGGAACTAGGTATTGGAAGACCATCTACTTATGCAAGTATCATTTCTACTATTGCTAATAGAGGATATGCAGAAATATTGAATAAAAGATTTTTTCCGACAGACAGAGGAAAGTTAATTTCTGCTTTTTTAGAAAAATTATTCTCAAAATATGTAGATTATAATTTTACAGCAGGATTAGAGGATCAACTTGATGAAATCACTACCGGCAAAGAAAGTTGGATTAAAGTTTTAGAGCTTTTTTGGAAAGACTTTAATAATAATGTTTCAGAGGTAAAAGAAAAGAGAACTAGAGAAGTCTTAGATTTACTAAATGAAAGTTTGGGTGAATTAATTTTTGATAAAGACAATGAGGGAAATGTAGTTAGAAAGTGTCAATTATGCAGTTCTGGCACTCTAAGTTTAAAAAATAGCTTCAGAGGTGGTGCATTTATTGGGTGTTCAAACTACCCTGAGTGCAAGTTTACACGACCATTATCCAAAGCAAAAGCTGCAGCTCAAGCACAATTAGCTGAGCCAAAGTTTATAGGAAAACATGAAAATGGAAATGATATATATTTAAAAAATGGTAGATTTGGCCCCTATCTACAGTACGAAAAAATCCCTGCTGATATTGAACTTGAAAAAGCTACTAAGAAAAAGAAAAAAACTAAAAAATCTAAATCAGATGTCAATGAACTGTTAAAGAATGTTTCAATTCCAAAAGGATTAGAGTTAGAAAATATCGATTTAGGAAAAGCTCAATTTTTATGTTCATTACCAAAATCTTTAGGAATTAATCCTGAAAATCAAAAAGAAATTACATTAAACACAGGAAGATTTGGTCCTTATCTAAAATGTGAAAATAAATCTGCAAGAATTGAAAATGTAGAAGACATATTTTCTATAGGTTTAAATAGAGCAATCACACTAATAGCAGAAGCTAAGCCCGGTCGAATGTCTTCATCAATAATAAAAGATTTGGGTGATCATCCAGAGGATAAAAAACCTGTAAGAGTTATGAAAGGACAATACGGGCCATATATTAAATACAAATCACTTAATGCAACTATACCTGAAGAAAAAGATCCTACTGAATTAACGATGGAAGAGGCATTAATATTGATTGAGAAAAGAAAAGAATACGATAAAACTAAGAAATCAAAAAAAAGGAAATCAAAATGAATTATGATGATAAAATAAAAGAACTTAATATAAAACTTCCAGAAGCTAAACCGCCAGTTGGAAATTATGTTGCAACAAAAATTACAGGAAAGATGTTATTTATATCAGGGCAAATCTCTATTAATGAAAATGGACAACTAATTAAAGGAAAAATTGGAAAAGATTTAGATACTGATGCAGGTTACGATGCTGCTAAGAGGTGTGCATTGAGCATTATTGCTCAAGTTAAAAAAGCTTGTGATAATGATTTATCAAAGGTTAGATCGTGTGTAAAATTAACTGGATTTGTAAATTCAACAGATGAATTTACGGATCAACCAAAAGTAATTAATGGCGCATCAGACTTAATTGCTTCAGTATTTGGTGATGCTGGCATGCATACCAGAGCTGCTGTAAGCACTAATAGCTTACCATTAGGAGTTTCCGTTGAAGTAGATGCAATTTTTGAATTAAATTAGATATTATTTTCCAACACTGTAATATCTAAAACCTTGATCCTCAATTTTTGATGAAGAATATATATTCCTCATGTCAAAAATAATAAATTTTTTACCTTTAACTAAATTTTTAAAATTTATTGATTTAAAATCATTCCATTCAGTATGAATAATAACAAGATCAGACCCCTCTATAGCAGATTTAATTGTTGTTTGATGAGTAACATTTTTTAATTTTGAAAATTCTTTTTTAAGACCAGTTGGGTCAAAATAATTAATTATTGCTCCTTTTTTTGATAACCAAGGGATCATCTTAAGACTTGAAGAATCTCTCATATCATCGGTATTTGCTTTAAATGTAACTCCTAAAAAAGTTATTTTTTTTTTTCTTATCTTTTTATTTAAAATTTGATAAACTCTATCTAGTAAGATTTTAGATCTATTTTCATTTGATTTAATTACTGATTTTATTACTGATAAATTAGTTTTAAATTTATCAGCTGTTGAAATAATAGCTTTGGTATCTTTTGGAAAACAAGATCCCCCGTAAGCAGGACCTGCTCTAAGAAATCGACCTCCTATTCTTTTATCGAGACCCATACCAATTGAAATATCTTCAACATTAATATCGATTTTTTCACACAAGTTAGCTATTTCATTTATAAAAGTAATTTTAGTTGCTAAGAAAGCATTAGAAGCATATTTTATTAATTCTGCTGCCCTTCTAGAGGTTTGTAAATATGAGGCTCCCTTAGAAATAAGTGGGCTATATAGATTCTTTAGAATTTTACCTGTTTTTTTGTCGTTAGTACCAATTACTACCCTGTCAGGATATGTAAAATCTCTTATTGCTTCCCCTTCTCTTAAAAACTCAGGATTAGAGGCAACAGAGAATTTTTTTTTATTATTTTTTTTTGACAGAATTTTTTCAATTTCATCGCCCGTAGTAACAGGAACAGTTGACTTTGTGATTATAATTTTAAATTTATTAATTGAAGAACTTATTTCTTTAGAAACGTTGTATATCTGACTTAAATCAGCAGAACTTCCTCCTTTTTTTGTTGGTGTGCCAACACAAATAAAAATGATATCTGACTCTCTTACTGATTTTTTTAAATCTGAGGAAAAATTTAATCTTTTATTTTTGAAATTTTTAGCTACTAATTCTGATAGGCCAGGTTCATAAATTGGAATTTTACCTTTTTTAAGCAAATTTATTTTACTGATATTATTATCAACACAGACAACTTCATTTCCAAGATCAGCAAAACATACACCACTTACTAGACCTACATAACCAGTTCCAATCATACATAATTTCATTATTTAGCAATCTCCAGGGTTGATTTTATATAACCATTCATACTTCCACAATCTAGGTATTTTCCTGAAAAAGTGTGAGCTATAAATTTATTATTTTCATAAATTAAAGATTGAATGGCATCAGTAATATGAATTTCACCACCCTTGCCCGGTTTTTGCTTAGATAATTTAGAAAATATCTTTTTAGGTAAAATATATCTACCTATAACAGCTTTGTTTGATGGAGTGTTAGTAATAGAAGGTTTTTCAATAACACTTTTAATTAAATAATTTCTTTTATCAATTTTTTTACTTAATCTAAAAATACCCCACCTTGAAACTTCTTTTTTGTTTACATTCATACTAGCCATCACAGATGATTTATATCGATTATGAATACTTATCATAGATTTAGAACAATTATTTTTAATGATCAAATCATCTGGCAGTAACATTAAGAAAAATTTATCCTTAATATATTTTTGTGTTTTTAAAACTGCATCTCCGGTTCCAAGTGGTTTGTTTTGATACACAAATTTTATCATTTTTTTGTATTTCAAAATTTTTTTATATTCTTTGATAATTCTTGGATCCTTTTTTTTCTTAATAATTTTTTTGTAAAAATTATCATTATAAAAATAATCTTTAATCATTTTCTTTTTTTTTGAAATTATAAAAACTACTTCTTTAATACCTGCTTCAATACACTCATCTAAAATATATTCAATTCCAGGTTTGCCATTAATTGGTAAAAGTTCTTTGGCAAAAACGCTAGTCAGAGGTAATAATCGAGTACCTAATCCAGCTAATGGAATAATTGCTTGTTTAATCATTTAAATGTTTTACTTATTAAAATATTTTATACAAATGAAAATTTTATTGAGAAATAGTGATTTAAATGAGGCAATATTGGGTAGCACTAATGTTGGTTTTGTTCCTACTATGGGAAGTCTTCACAAAGGTCATATTTCTTTAATTAAAAAATCTTTAATTAACTGCAATAAAACTATTGTAAGCATATTTGTTAATCCGACACAATTTAATAATAAAAAAGATTATAAAAAATATCCAAGGAATATCAAAAAAGATTTAAAAATCTTAAAAAGATTAAAGGTAAATTTTGTTTACAAACCTGATAAAAATGAAATTTATAATTTTAAAAATAAAATTAAAGCTAAGCTTTCAAAAAAAGATAAAATACTATGTGCAAAATATAGGAAAGGCCATTTTGAGGGAGTTATTGATGTAATGACTCGTTTGACAAAAATAGTAAATCCATCAAAAATTTTTATGGGTGAAAAAGACTTTCAACAGTTATTCTTGGTAAAAAATCATATTGAAAGTAATTTCAAATCAAAAGTAATACTTTGTAAAACTGTTAGAGATAAAAATAAAGTAGCTCTATCCTCAAGAAATTTACTTTTAAGTAAAAAAGATTTAATTAAAGCGGGTAAAATAACCAAAGAACTTTTTTTATTCAAAAAAAAGTTATCTAAAAAAAATATTACTAAAAATTTGATTTTAATTAAAAAAAACAAGCTAGAAAAATTATATAATATTAATGTTGAATATCTTGAGATTAGAAATAAAAAAAATTTACAACTTTCCAATAAAATAAAAGACTCAAAAATTTTTTTTGCATATTATTTGAAAAATATAAGATTAATAGATAATTTTTAATTTTTATAAAAAATATGCACCTACTCCTAAAAAAGATACAAAACCAATCACATCTGTAATAGTAGTTACAAAAACACTTGAAGCTATAGCTGGATCTATGTTCATTCTTTTAAGTGTGACTGGCACTAATATTCCGAATAGTCCTGCAACAATCATGGTTAAAATCATCGAAATAGAAATTATTAAAGAAAGCTGATTATCTTCAAACCACAACTGTACTATGAGTGCACTGATAATCGCAAAAATAATTCCATTTAAAATACCAATATTAAATTCTTTAAATATGTTTTGACTAAAATTATTTTTAGTTAAATCATTTGTGGCGAGTGTTCTAACTGTTACAGCAAGTGTTTGCATTCCTGCATTACCGCCCATTGATGCAACTATTGGCATCAAAAATGCCAAAACTACCATCTGTTCAATTGTTGCTCCAAATAAACTGATACAGTATGTAGCTAAAAATGCTGTAAAGAGATTTAATAATAACCAATTAAACCTTCTTTTAGTTTTAGTTATTACGCCATCAGTAATTTCTTCATCACCAACACCCGCTAATCTTAATGCATCTTCCTCAGCTTCTTCTTTAAGAACTGTCAAAACATCGTCGGATGTAATCATTCCGACTAATTTATTAGTTTTATCAATAACACATGCTGAATTTAAATTATAGTTTTCAAATAAATGTCCAACTTCCTCTCTATCCATATCTACTGGGACTAAAAATGTTGAGTCATCCATTATTGTTGACATTTTAGATTCTCTTGGTGTTCTCAAAACTTTTGATGAAGGTACTGTTCCGATAGGTTTAAAATTTTCGTCAACTATATAAATTTCTAAAAATTCTTCGGGTAAATCTTTATTTTCTCTTAAATAATCTATTGTTTGACCAACTGACCAATTACTTGGTATTGCTGTAAATTCTCTTTGCATAATTCTAGCTGCGCTATCCTCTGGATAGCTTAATCCTTCAAGTAAAGCGAAACGATCTTTTGGGGGTAATGAGCTTAATATTGAATTCTTATCTTTTTCATCAACATTTTCCAAAATTGAAATAGCGTCATCTGATTCTAAATTTTTTAATATTCTAACTATTGCCTCTGATGAGAGATATTTAATTATTTCAGCTTGAACTGACTCATTTAATTCAACAAAAACTTCTGGATCAATTTTAAAGTTATTTAATTTAATTAAATTTTCTCTATCATTTTGACTTAGATGTTCAATAATATCTGCGGCATCAGCAGGATGCATTTCTTTAAAAGAATTTGTTATAAATAAAGCATCATTAGATGCAATTTTATCAGTAACAACTTTGATATATTCCTTATTAAATTCAAAATTGACTTTTTTATCTTTGATCTTTTTAATTAAAGTCATAAATATTCCTATTATTCAGTCGCAACTTTTAATACATAATATAAAGAATACAATTTTTAAATGAATATAGAGATCAAAAAGTCGAAAAAACCAATAAAATATGATGATGCTATTAAGCAGATGGAGTTAAGATTATCTGACATTAACGATAAAAATTCAAATGAATTAATTTGGATTCTAGAACATGAAGATATTTATACAGCTGGAACTAGCTATAAAGAAAATGAAATATTAGACAAAACAATCAATTTAAAAAAAACAAAAAGAGGTGGTAAAATTACTTTTCATGGACCAGGTCAATTAATTTGTTATTTTGTAATTGACTTAAAAAAAAGAAAAAAAGATATTAGAAAATTTATCTCATTACTTGAAAAAACTATTATCGACACATTAGAATACTATAATATATCATCTTTTTCTGATAAGAAAAATATTGGTATTTGGTACAAAGATAAATCAAAAATTAAAAAAGTTGCTGCAATAGGAGTAAGGGTGAGAAAATGGATTGCTTACCACGGATTTGCAATAAATATAAATAATGATCTTAAAAAATATAAAGCTATTATTCCTTGCGGTATTAAAGATAAGGACGTAACTAGTCTTATGCAAATTCAAAATCAAAATTACGACGATTTAGAAAATGTTTTAATTAAAAATTTTATTTCAAACTTGAAAAATTGAGTCTCTTAATTTTAAGAAGCTTTTTAAAATGATCGGGTAATAAAGCTTTATATGTATATTTCTTATCTTTAATCATAAACTTTATTTGAAATGAATGTAGCATTAAGTCTTTATTTATACCTCTATTAGATTTTAAAGATCTATATTTTTGATCTCCATATATAGAATGACCTATATTAAAAAGTTGTTTTCTAAGTTGATGCTTTCTTCCAGTGATAGGTTTCAGCTCAACTAAACTCGCATCAAAATTTTTATCAATAACTTTGTACAATGTTTTTGCTTTTTCAAAAATTTTTTTTCCATTATCAAAACGAATTAATTCATTATTCCATTCGCCAGAATTTTTATCGATTTCACCATGACATATTGCAATATATGTTTTATAAACTTTTCTGAGTCGGAAAAGCGAAGTAAGTAATTGAGCAGTTTCTCTGTTTTTAGCCATCATAAAGACACCAGATGTATCTTTATCTAATCTATGTACAGAATACGGTTTTGTGCCAGAAAAAAATTCACTCTTTGAAAAAATATCAATTAAGTTTTTTTTTGATTTAGTTCCTCCCTGTACAGAAATTCCAGAACTTTTATTTAATACAATAAAATTTTCATTATTATCAATAACTAAATCCTCATTTGCTTTTAAAATCTCATTAGTTGGATTAAATTTATTTTTTTTTTGAATTATCTTTTCTTTAAAGTCAAAATTGAATAGGCTGACTTTATCATTAGTATTTACTTTAATAGAGCTTTTTACCTTTTTGTTATTTAATTTGATTTTTCCAGACCTTAAGTTTTTTTCAATTAAACTTTGTGGAATATTACCTAACTTATTTCTCAATAAACGATCAAAACGCATATTCTTACACGTTGAATCAACAATGAAACTTTTAATCATTTTATTATTTTAATTGATTTGATTTTAAGCTGAAGCTATTTTTTTTTCTTCTTTTTTATCTGTGTCTTTTGCTGTTTCTTTTTTCTTTACATCAACTTTTTTTGCCTCAATATCTCTGTCAACAAATTCAATAATTGCCATTGGTGCATTATCCCCATATCTGAAGCCAGCTTTAATAATTCTAGTATATCCACCCATTCTTTTTTGGTAACGTTTTGATAAAGTTTTTTTTACTTTGTTTGCTGATTTTAAATCTTGTAATTGAGAAACTAGTAATTTTGTTGTTTGCAATGTATCTTTTTTACCTAATGTAATTATTTTATCTGCTTGTGGCTTTAGAAATTTTGCTTTTGGAAGTGTTGTCTTTATTTGCTCATACTTTATTAATGAATTGAGCATATTTTTTAGTAGAGCTTTTCTGTGTTCAGAAGTTCTATTCAACTTCTTATTAGCCATCCCGTGTCTCATTATATAGCTTCCTCTAATTTTTTAGACATTTCAGCAATATTATCTGGTGGCCAATTTGGTATTTCCATACCTAAATATAAAGACATTCCTGTCAGAACTTCCTTAATTTCATTTAAAGATTTTCTTCCAAAATTTGGGGTTCTTAACATCTCTCCCTCAGATTTTTGAACTAAATCACCAATGTAGATTATATTATCATTTTTAAGACAATTCATTGATCTCACAGATAGTTCAAGTTCATCAACTTTTCTCAAAAGATTTTTATTAAATTCAGGCTCTGTTGAAACCTCTTTTATTGGTGCTTCTACTGGTTCATCAAAATTAATAAACATCTTAAGTTGATCTTGAAAAATTCTAGCTGAATATGCAACCGCATCTTCTGCTGATATTGAGCCATTGGTTTCAACTTGCATAGTCAGTTTATCATAATCTAAAGCTTTCCCCTCTCTAGCAGTACTAACAGAATAAGAAACTTTCTTAACAGGACTATAAAGTGAATCAATAGCTATTAGTCCTAACGGTGGTTCTTCTGGTTTATTTAATTCTGCTGGAACATAACCTTTTCCGGTGTTTACATTCATTTCCATATGGAAATGAGTATTTTCATCAAGATTACAAATAACCAAGTCTGGATTCAGTATTTCTACATCAGTAACTGGAGTAATATCAGAAGCTTTAATTTCACCTGGACCTTTTGCATCTAGAACAAGTTTTTTTGTACCTTCAGCAGCACACTTCAAAGCAAGTGATTTAACATTTAAAACAATATCAGTTACATCTTCTCGAACACCTTTAATCGATGTAAATTCATGTAAAACTCCATCAATTTGTATTGATGTTACAGCTGCACCTCTTATAGATGATAGAAGAATTCTTCTTAAAGAATTTCCTAACGTAAGTCCATAACCTTTTTCTAGTGGTTCAGCAACAATTGTTGCTTGAGTTAAATCATCACTAATCTTAACATCAAGCTTAGATGGTTTTATTAGAGATTTCCAATTCTTTATATTAACATTTTCAATTTCCATTATTAAACTCTCCTTTTTTTTGGGGGCCTAGTTCCATTATGAGGCATAGGCGTTGTATCTTTTATGGATAAAATTTTAAAACCTCTTGCTTGTAAAGCTCTTAAAGCAGTTTCTCTTCCTGAACCAGGTCCTTTTACCTCTACTGTTAAAGTTTTCATTCCGTATTCTAAAGCTTTTGATGCTGCAGAATCTGCAGCTATTTGAGCAGCATATGGGGTTGATTTTCTAGATCCTTTAAAACCTTTTTGACCAGCAGATGACCATGAAATTACATTTCCATTCGTATCTGCGATAGAAATAATTGTATTATTAAATGTTGATTGAACATACGCTATTCCATTTAATATATTTTTTTTTGTTTTTTTCTTCTTTGAGTACGAACTTTTACTTATTTTTTTAGAAGTTTTTTCAACTTTAGTATCTTTAGTGTCATTCTTTTCTATTTTAGCCATATTATTTTTTAAGTGGAGTTAATTTTTTCCCAGCGATAGCTATAGCTTTACCTTTACGTGTTCTCGCATTACATCTTGTTCTTTGACCTCTTACTGGTAATTTTTTTCTATGACGTGAACCACGGTAACAAGCTAAGTCGATCAACCTTTTAATACTAAGCGAATAATCTCTTCTTAGATCACCCTCAACTTTGAAATTTTGATCAATGAACTCTCTAATCTTTAAAATTTCATCATCTGTTAGTTCATTTACTCTTTTTTTTCGTAGGTATAGATAATGAGTCACAAATTTTTTTTGAAAATTTGTCCCCTATACCATAAATATACGTCAAACCAACGTGGACAAGTTTATTTTGTGGAATGTTAATACCTGCAATACGAGCCATAAATATGTGATAATTTTTAGCCTTTTATATAAGAAGAACTTTTAAAGTCAACGTCTTAAACATTCAGAAAATGGTCTATTTTGGCTGTTATTTCATCAATTTCAAGAGTTCCATCAATTTCATGAAAATTTGGATTTTTAGAATAGAAATCCAAAACGGGTTTTGTTGTTTCCATATATGTGTCATATCTTTTTAAAATAGTCTTCAAATCATCATCTGATCTATTTTCTTGTATCTTTCTTTTTTCAATCCTTTTTACAATTGTATCTTTATTTACATTCAAGAAAAAAATAAAATCTAACTTTTGATTTGAGTTGTTGAGTAATGTATCTAAATTTTTAGCCTGACTTAAAGATCTAGGATATCCATCAAATATAAGTTTGTCTTTTTTTTGTGGATCTGAAATTACTGTTTGAATAAGTTTATTAACAATTGTATCACTTACAAATTTTCCATCATTCATGTCATTAATTATTTTTTTTCCTATATCTGAGTCTCTTTTAATTTCATTTCGCAACATATCACCTGTTGAAATTTGAAAACCATTTATTTTTTTTTCTAAATATTGAGCTTGAGTACCTTTTCCTGCTCCTGGAGGGCCAAATAAAACTATATTCACTTATCTACCAAATTTAGTTTTTTTAATTAGTTGCTCATATTGAGAGCTCATTAATCTAGTTTGAATTTGCGTAACAGTATCAATAGCAACAACAACTACAATCAAAATTGATGTTCCACCTAAATAAAAAGGAATTGGATAATTTGCAATCAAGAATTCTGGCATTAAGCATACCAGAGTTAGATACAAGGCTCCTATTGTTGTCAATTTAGTCAAAATATTTTCAATATAAAGAGCGGTACTTTCACCAGGACGAATACCCGGGATGAAACCACCATATTTTCTTAAATTATCTGCTGTTTCCGTTGGATTGAAAGTTATTGAAGTATAAAAAAAAGTAAAGAATATTATTCCAGAAGCATACAACAACATATAAAGAGGTTGTCCTTGTGTAAAAAATGAACTTATATTTAAAAAAGTATCACTATCAGAAAAATTGAAATTTGAAAAAGTTACTGGAAGTAATAAAAGAGCAGATGCAAAAATAGCTGGGATTACTCCAGCTTGATTAATTTTTAAAGGTAAATGAGAAGATTCTCCACCATACATTTTATTTCCCATTTGTCTTTTTGGATAATTAATTAATATTTTCCTTAAAGCTCTCTCCATAAAAACTATAAACAAAATTGTTAAAATTAATAAAACGAAAATTGCAATTATCATTAATGTTGAAATAGCACCGGTTCTTCCTAATTCAAATGTTGTAACTAATGCTCGAGGTATTTCAGCTACGATACCAGCAAATATTATTAAAGAAATACCGTTACCTATACCTCTTTGAGTTATTTGTTCACCTAACCACATAAGAAAAATTGTCCCCGCAACAATAGTTGTTACTGTTGAAATTTTAAAAAACATACCGGGATTAATTACTAAATTCGCTGAGGACTCTAAACCAACTGATAATCCATAACCTTGAACAGTAGCTAATAGGACAGTTCCATATCTTGTAATTTGTGTAATTTTAGCCCGACCTGTCTCACCTTGAGATTTCAAATTTTTGAAATAATCAGATACACCTGTTAATAATTGAACAATGATTGATGAAGAAATGTATGGCATTATACCCAGAGCAAAAATTGCCATTCTGCTTACAGCTCCACCAGCAAAAACATTAAACATACCTAATAATCCTTTTTGATTACCGTCCATCATTATTTTGAGTTGTTCTGGATCAATACCAGGTAACGGCACAAAGGTTCCAAATCTATAAACTGATAAAATAAAAATTGTAAAAATAATCCTATTTCTTAGGTCATTAGATGTTGTAGATGAACTCATTTATGCTTATTTATTTCTTTAATTGAATTGAACCGCCAACTTTTTGCAATTTCTCTAAGGCAGATTTTGAAGCAAGATCAGCTTCTATATTTATTTTTTCTTTAATCTCACCTGAACCTAAAATTTTGAGTTTTTTTGAATTTTTATTTATTAATTTAAGTTTTTTTAACATTTCACTATTTAACAAGTCAGAAGATTTAATCGTTTTTTTATCAATAAAGGATTGAATTTTATCTAAATTTAATATTGCAACTTGTTCTTTTGAAATAGTGTTAAACCCTCTTTTTGGTAATCTTCTATATAAAGGCATTTGTCCACCTTCAAAGCTTTTAATGGCTACTCCTGATCTTGATTTTTGACCTTTAACCCCTCTTCCACAAGTTTTACCTTTGCCGGAACCTATTCCTCTTCCAACACGCATTTTTTTTTTTATAATCTTTATTTTTGTATTTAATGTCGTCATTATCCTCTTTTTTCAATTATTTCTGATATCTTTTTATTTCTTATTGAAGATATTTGTTTAGGTGAATTTTGTTTTAATAAGGCTTTCATAGTTGCTCTAATTACATTATGTGCATTTGAGGTACCCATTGACTTTGCGACTATATCTTTAACGCCTAAGACTTCACAAACAGCCCTTACTGGACCACCAGCAATTATACCTGTACCTTTAGATGCTGCACGTAAAACTATTCTTCCCGAACCATCTTTTGCTCTGACATCATGGTGAATGGTTCTGCCTTCTCTTAATGGTATATGTATTAATTTTCTTCTAGCCATTTCATTTGCTTTTTTAATTGCATCTGGAACTTGTTTAGCTTTAGCGTGAGCGATCCCAATTCTTCCCGCTTGATTCCCTACAACAACCAAAGCTGAAAAGCCAAATCTTCTACCACCTTTAACAACTTTGGTAATTCTATTAATATGCACCAGTTTTTCTAATATATCGTCAGTTTTTTTATCTTTGTTTTCCATAGTTAAAATTCCATTCCATTTTTACGCAATGTTTCAGCAAAAATCTTTACTCGACCATGGTATCTATAAATACCTCTATCAAAGAAAATTTTAGTTATTTTTTTTTCTTGAGCTTTCTTAGCAAGTTTCTCTGCCACAATTTCTGATAATTTTGATTTATTCATTTTTCCGCTTTTTTTTATATCTTTTTCAGTAGATGAAGATGATAATAAAGTTATATTCTTTTTATCGTCTATTATTTGGGCAGAGATATTTTTTGAAGACCTAAATATACAAAGTCTTAATCTATCATTTGAAGCAACTTTTTTTACTTTATTGCTAACTCTGTATTTTTTACGTGTGCTTGTATCTAATTTCATTATTTCTTTTTTCCCTCTTTTTTAAGAACATACTGACCTTTTTCTCTAATACCTTTACCTTTATATGGTTCAATTTTTCTTAATGTTTTTATCTTCGATACTACCAGGCCAACTTGTTGCTTATCAAATCCTGCTATTTTTAGAGTTGTTTGTTTTTCAACTACAATTTTAATACCTTCCGGTATATCAAAATTAATATCATGGCTGTAACCTAATTGAAGATTTAATTGATTACCTTTAATCGCAGCCCTATATCCAACACCTACTAATTCTAAAATTTTTTCATAACCTTTACTTGATCCAATTACAGCATTATTTATTAAACTTCTCTTCATTCCCCATAATCTTTTAGTATTTTGGTCAATTTTTTTTGGTTTAATCGAAATCTCTTTTCCATCCTTAATATCAAGATTGAAAGTTTCTAAATCAATATCAATTGATTTTTTACCTAGTGGTCCCTCAATGTTTAAAATGCTACCAGCTAAAGCAACTTTTACTTTTTCAGGAATCGAAATATTTATTTTACCAATTTTTGACATTAAAATACCTTACAAATTATTTCTCCACCAACTCTTTGTTTTCTTGCGTCCAAATCTGTCATTACACCTTTTGGAGTTGATATTATTGCTATACCTAAACCATTATTTATTCTTGGTAATCCATCTGCACTAGAAAATATTCTTCTACCAGGTTTTGAAACTCTCTCAAAAGTACTTATAACCGGATTACCTGAATGATATTTTAACTCTAAAGCTAAAACAGATTTGTTATTTTCTGAATTTATTTTAAAATCTTTAATAAAACCCTCATTTTTTAAAATGTTAGCAATTTTATTCTTAAAATTTGATGATGGTAACTCTACTTTTTTATGGTTTCTTGCTTGAGCATTTTTTACTCTTGCTATCATATCACCTATTGGATCACTTAAACTCATATTTTTTCCTTTCTACCAACTCGATTTTACTAAACCAGGTATTTTTCCTTGTAAACCAAGTTGTCTTAATGCAATTCTTGAAATTTTTAATTTTCTATACACACCGTGAGGTCGACCTGTTATTTGACACCTATTCATCACACGTACTTTAGCAGAATTTCTAGGTAAATTAGATAATTTTTGCTGGGCTTTAAATCTTTCTTCTAAAGGAAGTTTTTTATTCATGACTATTTTTTTTAAACTTTCTCTTTTTTTATAAAGCCTATCTGAAAGTTTAATTCTTCTATTATTTTTATTTATTGAACTTAATTTAGCCATCTTAATTATCTCCTTTTTTAATAAACGGAAAATTCATTTTTTCTAGTAAAGCAAAACTATGGTCTTTGTTTTTAGAGGCAATAACTATAGTTATATCTAGTCCTCTTACTTTATCAGCTCGATCAAAACTTACCTCGGGGAAAATAATATGCTCTTTTACTCCAAAAGTATAATTACCAAATTCATCAAATCCTTTAGAAGATAAGCCTCTAAAATCTTTAATTCGTGGTAATGCAATATTTACTAATCTATCTATAAATTCGTACATAATATTTTTTCTTAATGTTACTTTCAAACCTGCATTCGATCCTTTTCTTGTCTTAAAATTTGCAACAGATTTTTTAAATTTAGTTACAACGGGCTTTTGTCCCGTAATCTTAGCAAGATCCTCTTCACACGATTTTAAAACTTTACTATCATTGCCATCAAGTCCAAGACCCATATTTATAACTACTTTATGAAGTTTAGGTCCCATATATAAATTTTTAAAACCAAACTGAGTTTTCAAGGATGGTTGAATTTCTTTATAATAAATTTCTTTTAATCTTGGTGTCATAGTTATTTCTTAGCCTCTTTTTTTGAAGTTTTTTTCTCACTAATTAATTTTAAGTTAGATATATTAATAAAATTTTCTTTAGAGATTATTCCACCTTTTTTCTCTTTAGTTGTTTTAACGTGTTTTTTAACCATGTTAATATCTTTTACTTTTGCTCTGTTATTTGCTCTGTCAATTTCAATTACTTCACCTTCTTTTTTTTTATCTTTACCAGCTAGTACCAAAACTTTTAAACCTTTCTTAATCATTTTATAAAACCTCAGGGGCTAATGAAATTATTTTCATTTGACCTCTTGTTCTAAGCTCTCTTGTTACAGGACCAAATATTCTTGTCCCTACTGGTTCACCCTTGTCATCAACTAATACAGCGGCATTGTTATCAAACTTCACTTTAGATCCATCATCTCTGTGAATACCTTTTTTCACTCTTACAACCACAGCTTTATGAACTGAACCTTTTTTAACTTTACCTTTTGGAATTGCTTCTTTGACAGCAATAACTATCGTATCTCCAATACTAGCGTATCTTCTTTTAGATCCACCTAATACTTTAATACATTCAATTTTTTTTGCACCTGTGTTGTCTGCAACAAGTAATTCAGTTTGAACTTGTATCATTACTTATTATTCTCCATTACTTTAAATTTTTTATTTTTTGAATATGGTTTACTTTCAATTATTGATACTTTATCGCCATTCTTAAATTTATTATTCTCGTCATGTGCATTGTATTTTTTCTTAACTTTAATAACCTTTTTAAGAATTGGATGAGAATATTTTCTTTCAACCATGACTGTGATTGTCTTGTTCGGTTTATCACTTACCACTGTTCCAACTAATATTTTTTTAGGCATTTAGTTTTCCTTTTAAAATTGTTTTTAATCTTGCAATATTTTTTTTTGTTTCACCAATCTTTGCTGGGTTTGTAACTTGTGAATTAATTTTTTGAAACCTAAAATTAAAAAGATCTTTTTTAAATTTTTCAATATTCTTTAATATCTCAGTTTTAGTCATTTTTTTAATTTCATTCTTTTTCATTAAGCAAATCTTTTTATGGTTTTTGTTTTTATAGGTAATTTAGCTGAAGCTTTATATAAAGCTTCTTTAGCAATTTGTTCTGAGACGCCATCGACCTCAAATAAAATTCTTCCTGGTTTAACTCTACAAGCATAAAATTCAGGCGATCCTTTACCCTTTCCCATTCTGACTTCAATTGGTTTTTTTGAAACTGGAATATTTGGAAAAACTCTTGTCCATACTCTTCCTTGTCTTTTCATATGTCTTGTTAATGCAACTCTTGCTGCTTCAATTTGTTTTCCAGTAACTCTTTCTGGAGACAGCGCTTTCAACGCATAAGCACCATAGTTTATAAAATTTGCTCTAGAGGCAGTACCGTGTATTCTACCCTTGTGCGCTTTTCTCCATTTTGTTCTTACCGGTTGTAACATCTATTTACTTTCCTTTTCGACTACTTTGTTTGTTTCTTGACTAAATTCTTTTGCAAAAACTTCACCTTTATAAATCCAGACTTTAATTCCTATAATTCCATAAGTTGTTAGAGCTTCAGCTTCGGCATAATCAATATCGGCTCTTAGTGTGTGTGAAGGAATACTTCCATCTCTAAGCCATTCGGTTCTAGCAATTTCATTGCCACCTAATCTTCCACTAATAGAAACTTTTATACCTTTTGCTCCCAATCTTAGACATGATTGCATTGCTCTTTTCATAGCTCTTCTATATGAAATTCTTTTTACTAACTGTTGGGCAATATTTTCTGCCACTAAATAAGCATTTGTTTCAGGTTTTTTTACTTCTTTAATATTTAAAGTTACTTCATTTTTAGTAAACTTTGATAAATTATTTTTAATTTTATCTATGTCACTTCCTTTTTTTCCAATTACAAAACCAGGTCTTGAAGTATAAATTGTAACATAGCATTTATTAGCTGTTCTTTCGATCATCACTTTTGAAACACCAGAGTTGATGACATTTTTCTTAATATATTCTCTAATTTTAAAATCTTCGATTAGATAATTACCAAAATCTTTCTTTTTAGCATACCAAACAGAATCCCAACCTCTGTTCACACCTAATCTAAAACCAACTGGATTAACTTTTTGTCCCATGACTCTCCATTTTTTTTGCTTCTGATAAAATTATTGTCACACTTGAGTAAGGTTTAAGTATTGGGGCTGCTCTTCCTTTAGCTCTAGGCCTAAATCTTTTCATTGTAATTTTTTTTCCACAATAAGCTTCTTTTACTATTAATTTATCAATATCAAATTGAAAATTGTTTTCAGCATTAGCAACTGCTGAACTTATTGTCTTTCTAATATCTTTTGTAATTCTTTTTTCTGAAAACTGTAAATCTCTTATAGCAATATCAACTTTTTTCCCAACTATACCTTTTAAAATTGGGTTGAGCTTTCTTACACTTGATCTAATGTTGTTGTTTATAGATCTTACTGTTTTATCTTTATTCTTATCAATTTTCTTTTTTTTACTCATAATTATTTTTTATCTGTTGCTTCTGCTGGTTTAGCTTTCTTATCTGCTGGTGTATGACCAAAAAAAGTTCTTGTTGGAGCAAATTCACCTAATTTATGACCAACCATATCCTCAGATATTGTAATTGGTATAAATTTTTTTCCATTATAAATTAAAAAACTTACTCCAACAAAATCAGGTATTATTGTTGATTTTCTTGACCAAGTCTTAATTGGTATTTTTTTTGGATCAGTTTTATACTTATCAACTTTTTTCATCAAACTTTCCTCAACAAAAGGTCCTTTCCAAACTGCTCTAGCCATTATTTGGTATCCTTTCTTTTGTTTCTTCTCTTTACAATAAACTTATCTGTTCTCTTATTATCTCTAGTTTTTAATCCCTTAGCAGATTGGCCAGTTGGTGAAACTGGATGTCTTCCTCCAGCAGTTTTTCCCTCTCCTCCACCATGAGGGTGATCTACTGGATTTTTTACCACTCCTCTTGTATGAGGTTTTCTTCCTAGCCATCTTGACCTACCAGCTTTTCCAATCTTAATGTTTTTTTGGTCGGGATTAGTTAAAACTCCGATTGTAGCTAATGATCGTGAATCAATTTTTCTAACCTCTCCAGAAGCAAGTTTAATTAAACTATAATTTCCGTCCAAACCACTTATAGTAACCGAGGTACCTGCAGATCTTGCAATTTTACCTCCCCCACCAGGTTGAATTTCAACATTATGAATATTAATTCCAACTGGAATATCTTGTAAAGGCATACAATTTCCAACTTTAATTTCTTTCTTGTTACCATTTTCAACTTTATCTCCAACTTTTATTTTTTGAGGAGCTAAATAGTATGCATGAGAATTATCTGTGAACTTAACCAACATGATATAACATGATCTATTTGGGTCATATTCAATTCTTTCAACTGTTGCCGGTATATCAAATTTTTTTCTATAAAAATCAACATGTCTGTACATCTTCTTATGACCGCCAGATCTATTTATTGATGTAATATGTCCATTATTATTTCTACCTTTCATGGCATTCTTAGGTGATACTAAAGACTTGAATGGTTTACCTTTCCAAAGACCAGTCCTATCGACAAGGATCGTGCCTCTAGTTGATTTTGTATATGGTTTAAATGTTTTTAATGCCATTTTAAATTCCTGTTGTTAGATCAATATTTTGACCTTTTTTTAGAGTTATGATTGCTTTTTTATAACCAGATACTTTGACTTTTCTTCCTCTGGTTAATTTAGTACGATTTTGTTTATTAATTATATTTATCTTAGTTACATTAACCTTAAAGATTTTTTCAATATTTTTTTTAAGATTCTTCTTATTAGCTCCGTTGGGGACTTTGAAAACAATTTTATTTTGTTCAGATAAATTTGTAGATTTTTCTGTAACAAATGGAGATAAAATTTTATCGTATAAATACATATTTTTCATATTAAGAATATCTCTTTTCTAATTCTTTAATCGCTGTTTCAGTAAAAACAATTTTTTTGAACTTAATTATATCAAAAGCGCTAAAGTGATTTACATCTGTTACTTTTATATTAGGAATATTTCTAATTGATTTTTCAATTTTTTCTTTTGATTGTTTATCTAAAATTATCAATGAATTTGAAAGATCAAATTTCTCAATTAAGATATTCATTTCTTTTGTTTTTTTTATTTCTGAACTAAAATCATTGAAAATAATTAAATTTTTATCATTATTTTTTTCTGTCATTAAAGAAGCAATACTATTTCTCTTTTCACTTTTATTTAATTTTCTTTTTTTATAGGCAAGTTGTCCTTTAGGACCGTGGGCTACACCTCCTCCAACAAAAATAGGAGCTTTTCTACTAGCGTGTCTTGCATTACCAGTTCCTTTTTGGGCATAAATTTTAGAAGTCGGACCTGAGACTTCATTTTGTTGTTTAGTTTTTGCATGTCTTCCTTTGTAATTAGCATTTGTTTTGTATAAAACTGAACTGATTAATTTTTTATTAATCTTAGCTGAAAAAATTTTATCTAAAACTTCTATTGAGCTCTTTTTTCCGTCAATGTTAATTTTATCTAGTTTCATTATTTTTTCTTTTTATCTGGTGTTTTTTTTGCTTCTTCAGCAGCTTTAATCTTTTGATCTATTGTAAGTTTTTTTATATTTTTTACCGAACCTTTAACAAGAATTTCAGCATTTTTACTTCCCGGTATTGACCCTTTTAAGTAAAGAAGTTCATTTTCTAAATCTGCCTTAATAATTTCAATATTTTGCATTGTTCTTAGTTTATCACCCATATGACCAGCCATTTTTTTTCCTTTGAAAACTTTACCTGGATCTTGTCTTTGTCCAGTTGAACCATGTGATCTATGTGAAATTGATACCCCATGAGAGGCTCTTAAACCCCCAAAGTTGTGTCTTTTCATTGCTCCTGCAAAACCTTTTCCGATAGTTTTTGATCTAGTATCAACAAATTTAATATCTTTGAAAATTTCTAATCCAAATTCATTTCCCTCTTTATAATTTTCTATACTTTTGACTCTATATTCCTTAAGCTTTTTTTTAGCTTCTGTATTTTTTTTTGAAAAATAACCCTTCATAGACTTTGTCAACTTTGAATTTTTAATTTTTCCATAGCCAAGTTGAACAGCATTATATCCTCTAGTTTTTTCATCAATAATATGAATAACTCTAGCTTTTTCCATTTTTAAAACTGTTACTGGAACTAACTGACCAGATTTATAAAACTCTCTAGTCATACCAATTTTTTTTCCAATTAAAGCAATTTCACTCATAATTATATCTTTATCTCCACATCAACACCTGAAGCCAAGTCTAATTTCATTAATGCTTCTACCGTTTGTGGTGTAGGTTCGATTATATCAATTAATCTTTTATGAGTTCTAGACTCAAATTGTTCTCTACTTTTTTTATCAATGTGAGGTGATCGTAGAACTGTGTATCTCTCAATTTTAGTTGGCAATGGTATCGGGCCTTTAATTGTTGCACCAGTTCTTTTAACAGTATTTACAATTTCTTCAGTAGAGGCATCTAAAATTTTATTGTCATAGGCTCTTAGTTTTATTCTTATATTTTGTTTTTCCATATTATCCTGCAATCTTTTTAGTTACTTCATCCTGTACATTTTGAGGAACTTTAGAATAATGGTCAAAGAACATTGAATATTGTGCTCTACCCTGTGACATTGATCTTAAGTTATTTATGTATCCAAACATATTTGCTAAAGGAACCATTGCTGTAATAACTGTGGCATTTCCTCTTTGCTCCTGGGTACTAATTTGACCTCTTCTACTATTCAAGTCACCAATAACATCTCCCATATAATCCTCAGGAGTAACAACTTCGACCCTCATTACTGGTTCTAATAATTTTAATGTTCCTTTTGTACATGCTTCTTTGAAGCAAGCTCTGCTTGCAAGTTCAAAAGCTAAAACACTAGAATCTACATCATGATGTAGTCCATCTAGAATAGTTACTTTATAATCAATCATAGGAAATCCTGCTAAAATTCCACCATCAGAAACTGTTTCAATACCTTTTTCTACTCCAGGTATAAATTCTTTTGGAATAGCTCCACCTTTGATTTTACTTTCAACAGATCTACCTGCTCCTGGTTCTTGTGGCTCAACCAATAATTTTACTTTCGCAAATTGTCCTGCTCCACCACTTTGTTTTTTATGTGTATATTCCACTTCAGAGGCATTTTCTAATGTCTCTCTGTATGCAACTTGAGGAGCTCCTACGTTTGCTTCAACTTTAAATTCTCTTTTCATTCTATCAACAATAATATCTAAATGAAGTTCACCCATACCCTTAATAATTGTTTGTCCAGACTCCTCATCTGATGTAACTCTGAAAGAGGGATCTTCTTTAGCAAGTCTACCTAATGCTTCACCCATTTTTTCTTGGTCTGCTTTTGTTTTAGGCTCAACAGCTATTTCAATTACTGGATCTGGGAATTCCATTGGTTCTAGTAATACTGGTGTTTCTTCATCACAAAGTGTGTGTCCAGTTATTGTGTATTTCAATCCTGCTAGTGCAACAATATCGCCAGCATTAGCCTCTTTAATATCCTCTCTTGAATTGGCATGCATTAAAAGCATTCTTCCAACTCTTTCTTCTTTTTCTTTTGACGAATTATAAATCCCTGTTCCTGTTTTAATCGTGCCGGAATAAACTCTTATAAATGTAAGTGAACCAACGAATGGATCATTGGCAACTTTAAAAGCTAGAGCTGAAAATCCAGCTTTATCCTCAAATTTCATCTCCATTTCTTCCTCTGAACCTGGCTTGGTGCCTTTAATAGATCCAATATCTATAGGGCTTGGTAAGTAATTAATCACTGCATCAAGTAAAGGCTGCACACCTTTATTTTTAAAAGCTGAGCCTGTTAAAATTGGTACAAAACTAAAATTTAATGTTCCTTTTCTTATACATTTAATAAGATCTTCCTCATTAATTTCATCTCCATTTAAATAAGACTCCATTAATTTCTCGTCTTGTTCAACGGCCATTTCGACTAATTCTGTTCTATATTTTTGAGATATTTCTTTCAAATCATCTGGAATTTCTTTGTATTCCCATTCAGCACCCAATGCCTCATTTTTCCAAACTTGAGCTTTCATTTTTACTAAATCTACGACACCAATTAAAGATGACTCAATTCCTATCGGAACCTGTATTGGAAGTGGTTTAGCACCAAGCCTATCTCTAATCATATCTACACATCTAAAGAAATCAGCACCTGTTCTATCTAATTTATTTACAAAACAAATTCTTGGAACTTTATATTTATCTGCTTGCCTCCAAACAGTTTCTGATTGAGGTTCAACACCAGCTACACCATCAAATACTGCCACTGCTCCATCTAAAACTTTAAGAGATCTTTCAACTTCAATAGTAAAGTCTACATGTCCAGGGGTATCAATTATATTAATCCTATGATCTTGCCAAAAACAAGTTGTAGCTGCTGAAGTAATTGTTATACCTCTTTCTTGTTCTTGCTCCATCCAATCCATTGTTGCAGCACCGTCATGAACTTCGCCTATCTTATGACTTTTTCCTGTATAATACAAAACTCTCTCTGTAGTAGTTGTTTTACCAGCATCTATGTGCGCCATGATCCCAATGTTTCTATATTTATCTAATGTATGAGTTCTAGGCATAATTTTTTACCATCTAAAATGTGCAAAAGCTTTGTTTGACTCAGCCATTTTATGCACATCCTCTCTTTTTTTTACTGCAGCACCTTTTTTTTCGTAAGCATCGTAAAGTTCATTTGATATTTTATCTGACATATGTTTGTCTTTTCTTTTTCTTGCAGAGTCAACTAACCACCTAATTGCAAGAGCTTGAGCTCTTTTACTTTTTACCTCAACAGGAACTTGGTAAGTAGCACCACCAACTCTTCTGGATCTTACTTCAACAGTCGGTTTAATGTTATTTATAGCTTCATTAAAAATATTGATAGGTTCATCTTTTGTTTTATTTTTGATTTTTTCTATTGCATCATAAACTATTTTTGCTGCAACACCTCTTTTACCATCGTACATAATATTATTTATTAATTTAGGAATTATAGTTGAATTGAATTTTGGATCTGGAACAACATTTTTTTTAGGTTGTGTTTTTTTTCTGGACATTATTTACCTTTTTTTGTTCCGTACAATGATCTTCTTTTTTTTCTGTTAGCTACTCCCTGCGTATCAAGATTTCCTCTTAAAATATGATAACGAACGCCTGGTAGATCTTTAACACGACCACCTCTAATCAATACGACAGAATGCTCTTGAAGATTGTGACCTTCTCCTGGGATGTATGCTGTTACTTCAAAACCGTTTGAGAGTCTTACTCTTGCAACTTTTCGAAGTGCAGAGTTTGGTTTCTTTGGAGTTGTAGTATAAACTTTAACACAAACACCTCTTTTCAAAGGTTGTTTTTGTAATGCAGGAACCTTATTCCTGTTTATTTGTTTCACTCTTTTTTTTCGTAACAACTGATTAATAGTTGGCATAATAAATTTTTTATAGTTAATATTTTTGAATGAAATAACTGACAGGTTATTTGTGGCAGCGTTTAGTGCCTATAGTTAGCACTACATTCCAACCAAAAATATCGCCAAAATACTTAATAATATGACTTTGTCAAACTAAAACTATTGAATTTAGTGGTTTTTTTTATTGATTTGCTTGAGTTTCTGAGCTCTCAATTTTTTCCTGTTCAGATAAAAAATTTTCATCATCTGTTAAAGCTTTTTTGTTCCATTTATTTTTGATATTTCCCGTTCCAGCTGGCACTAGTCGACCAACAATTACGTTTTCTTTAAGTCCGTTAAGAGGGTCGACTTTACCTTTAATTGCTGCATCCGTTAAAACTCTTGTTGTTTCTTGGAATGATGCTGCTGAAATAAAAGACTCGGTCTGAAGTGACGCTTTAGTAATTCCCATTAATACCCTCTCACCAACAGCTTGATTTTTGCCCTCTGATTTAAGCTTTTCGTTTGTATTATCAAATTTTATTCTATCAACTATTTCCCCTGGTAGATAAGTTGAGTCTCCAGAGACTTTTACTTCAACTTTTTTTAGCATTTGTCTTAATATTGTTTCAATGTGTTTATCATTGATAATTACACCTTGCAGTCTATAAACTTCTTGAACTTGATTAACAAAATATTCTGTAAGATCTTTAATTCCCATTATGCGTAAAATATCATGAGGTAATGGTTGACCATCTAAAAGATACTCACCTTTTTTTATTTTTTCCCCTTGATTAAAATTTATATGTTTACCTTTTGGTATCAGATAATTAGATGGTTCTGATCCATCCTCTGGCACAATTGAAACTCTTTGTTTACCTCTAACTTCTTTTCCAAAAACAACTTGACCATCATTTTCAGCAATAATAGCACTATCCTTAGCTTTTCGTGCCTCAAACAATTCAGCAACTCTTGGTAATCCTCCTGTAATATCTTTAGTTTTGGTAGTTTCTTTTGGTAATCTAGCTATTACATCACCGGCAGAAACTTTTTGACCATCTTTAACGGACAATATTGAGTCAGGTACTAAATAATATCTGGCTTCATTGTCATCAGCCTTTTTAATAATATTTCCCTTTTCATCTCTTAAAGTAATTCTTGGTTTTAAATCTGTACTCTTAGATTGAGAACGCCAATCCACTACTGATTTTGACGAAATTCCTGTAGCATCATCTGTTGTTTCTTGAATCGAAACTCCATCAATTAAATCTACAAAACTAGCTATACCACTTTTTTCTGCAATAACTGGTGTTGTGTAAGGATCCCATTCACAAATTTTAGAATTAGATTTAATCTTATCTCCATTTTTAAAAAATAATCGTGACCCGTAAGCAACTTTATATATTGCTATCTGTACACCATTATCATCTTCTATAGAAAGTTGAGTATTTCTTCCCATTACAATTAGATTTTTTTTGGAATCTTCAAGAATATTTGAATTAATTATTTTTAGAATTCCATCATTTTTTGTTATTATTTGAGAATCTTGTTTTACTGACGCTGTTCCACCAACATGAAATGTTCTCATTGTTAATTGGGTACCTGGTTCTCCAATAGACTGTGCTGAAATCATTCCAATAGCTTCACCAACGTGAACCATTCTTCCTCTTGAAAGATCTCTTCCATAACACGTTGCACAAACACCTTCCTTAGAACTACATGTCATCACTGAATAAACTTTTATAGATTTTATTCCAGCTGAATCAATCTTGTCACAAATAAATTCATCTATCATAGACATTTTTTTTATTATAACTTCACCACTTAAAGGATGCTTAATATCAAAAGCAGTTACTCTACCTAATGCTCTCTCAGATAAACTTACTACAACATTTCCACCTTCTAAAATTTCAGACAATTCTATAAATCCAGGCTCATCACACTTGATTTTAGTGATTGTAAGATCCTGGGCAACGTCGCAAAGTCTTCTCGTTAAATAACCTGAGCTTGCAGTTTTTAAAGCAGTATCAGCTAAACCTTTTCTAGCACCGTGAGTAGAATTAAAATATTCTAGAGCTGTTAATCCTTCTTTAAAATTAGATGTAATTGGACTTTCTATAATTTCACCAGATGGTTTTGCTATTAGGCCCCTCATTCCAGCTAGCTGTTTCATTTGTGCCGCAGATCCTCTTGCGCCACTATCAGCCATCATAAAAACAGAATTTATTTTTAATCCCTCATCTGTTTTTTCTGTAGCTGAAATTCCTTTCATCATTTCACCAGCAACTTTATCTGTACATTTAGACCAAGCATCAACTACTTTATTATATTTTTCACCTCTAGTAATAAGACCTTCGGCATACTGCGTTTCATATTCTGCTATAAGCTTTTTTGTATCATCAATTAATTGAGTTTTATTTTCAGGTATAACTAAATCGTCTTTACCAAAAGATATACCTGCTTTAAAAGCATGTTTAAAACCTAAATCTTTTAATTTATCACAAAAGATAACTGTAGTCTTTTGGCCACAAAATCTAAAAACTATATCTATAATTTCTGAAACAACTTTTTTTGGTAAGAGTCTATCAATTAATGAAAATTTAATATTATTATTTTTAGGAAGTAAATTAGCTAAAAGAAATCTTCCTGCTGTGGATGTGTATTTTTCATATTTAATATCACCTTTTTCATTAACTGTTTTAAATCTTGAAATTATAGTGCTATGGACTTTAATTTGGCCAGATGCTAGAGCGAATTCTATTTGATCTGAATCTGTAAAATAACCAACTGGTTTTTCTGAAATTGGTTCTTGTGAAAGATAATAAATACCTAAAATCATATCTTGACTAGGAACTATTATTGGTTTTCCGTTAGAAGGTGATAAAATATTATTTGTTGATAGCATCAAAATTCTTGCTTCAAGTTGAGCTTCTAGACTTAATGGAACATGAACTGCCATTTGGTCTCCATCAAAATCAGCATTAAATGCTGCACATGTTAGCGGATGTAGTTCAATCGCATCACCCTCAATTAATTTTGGTTCAAAAGCTTGAACGCCTAATCTGTGTAACGTTGGGGCTCTGTTAAGTAGTACAGGATGTTCTCTGACGATAAGTTCCAAAGCATCCCAAACTGCGTTGGTTTCTTTTTCAACTAATTTTTTCGCTTGTTTGATTGTAGATGCCAATCCAAGTTTGTTTAACCTTGCGTACAAAAATGGCTTGAATAACTCTAAAGCCATTTTTTTTGGTAAACCACACTCATGCAATTTCAAGTCTGGACCCACTACGATTACAGATCTTCCAGAATAATCTACTCTTTTACCTAAAAGATTTTGTCTAAATCTTCCTTGTTTTCCTTTTAACATTTCAGCCAATGATTTTAATGGCCTTTTACCAGTACCAGTAATTACTCTTCCTCGTCTTCCATTATCAAACAATGCATCAACAGATTCTTGAAGCATTCTTTTTTCATTACGGACAATAATATCGGGAGCCTTTAAGTCCATTAATCTCTTTAATCTGTTATTTCTGTTTATAACTCTTCTATAAAGATCATTTAAATCAGATGTAGCAAATCTACCACCGTCTAAAGGAACTAAAGGTCTTAATTCAGGTGGTATAACTGGCACTACAGTCATAATCATCCATTCAGGTTTTTGTCCCGTATCTAAAAACGATTCAATCAATTTTAATCTTTTAATCGCTCTTTCCTCATTAACTTTAGATTTTGTCTCCTTAATGTAGCTAATTAAATTATTTCTTTCTAACTCTAGATCTAGATTTTTTAGCATTTCCAAAACTGCCTCAGCTCCGATTCCAGCTGTGAATGCCTCTTCTCCAAACTCTTCTTGATATTTTGCTAATTCTTCTTCATTTAAAAGTTGATTTTTTTGTAACCCTGTTAACCCTGGCTCTATAACAATAAAGTTTTCAAAATATAAAACTCTCTCAATTTCTTTAAGTTTCATATCTACAGCTAATGCTATTCTGCTTGGTAAAGATTTTAAGAACCAGATATGTGCAACAGGCGTTGCTAAATTTATATGGCCCATTCTTTCACGTCTAACATTTGATTTTGTAACTTCAACGCCACATTTTTCACAAATAATTCCTCTAAACTTCATACGCTTGTACTTTCCACACAGACATTCATAATCTTTAATTGGACCAAAAATTCTCGCACAAAAAAGACCATCTTTTTCAGGTCTAAAAGTCCTATAATTTATTGTTTCGGGTTTTTTTATTTCTCCATATGTCCAAGATTTTATTTTTTCTGGGCTTGCTAAAGAAATTTTAATACTATTAAAATTCTGTGCCTCTGAAATTTCTGAACTCTTAAAAAGATCTGTTAACTCTTTTTTCATTTAATTTAACTCCACATTCAATGCTAATGACTTAATTTCTTTTACTAAGACGTTAAAAGATTCTGGTATACCAGACTCGAAGTTTTCTTCGCCTTTAACTATAGTTTCGTAGACTTTTACTCTTCCTGCAACGTCATCAGATTTAACAGTTAAAATTTCTTGAAGAGTATACGAGGCTCCATATGCTTCTAAAGCCCAAACCTCCATTTCTCCAAATCTTTGTCCACCTAATTGCGCTTTTCCTCCTAGAGGCTGTTGAGTAACAAGACTGTATGGACCAGTTGAACGAGCATGAATTTTATCTTCAACTAAATGATGTAGTTTCAACATGTAAATAATTCCAACAGTTACAGGTCTATCAAATTTTTCTCCTGTTCGTCCATCCCATAGAAAAGTTTGTCCTGATCCTGGAAGATTTGCAAGCTCTAACATTTCTGTAACATTTTTTTCTTTAGCGCCATCAAAAACTGGTGTTGAGATAGCAATACCATTTTGTAAATTTTCACACAAATCATTAAATTCTGGTTTACTTAATTTCTCAATTTTTTCATTAAAGATTTCTTCACCATAAACTGATTTTAAAAATTTTGAAATTTTTTCAGTTTTTTCAATTTTCTTTTGATTTTCATTTATTAATTTTTTGATACCTTCACCAAATTCCTTACATGCCCAACCTAAATGGGTCTCCAAAATTTGGCCTACGTTCATTCTACTTGGAACTCCTAGTGGATTTAATACTATATCAACAGGCCTACCGTCTTCTCTGTAAGGCATATCTTCTACCGGTACAATTTTACTTACTACACCCTTATTACCATGTCTTCCTGACATTTTATCACCAGGTCTTAATCTTCTTTTAATAGCAACAAAAACTTTTACCATTTTCATTACGCTAGGTAATAAATCATCTCCACTTCTTATTTTTAAAACTTTATCTTCAAATCTCTCTGTAATGTCTTGCTTAGCTTTAGTATATTGATCTTTAAGTTGAACTAATGTTGTTTCATTATTTGAGTTACCAGTAGTAATTTTAAATATATCATTAATGCCAAGCTGGTTTATAGTTTCTAAATTTAATTCTGTACCTTGATTAATATCTTTAAGCTTTTTACTAATTTTTGAACCAGATAAAATCTGAGCGGCTCTTTGTTTAATACTTCTCTCTAGAATTTCTTCCTCAACAATTTTATCCTGTTGAACTTGCTCAATTTCTGCTCTTTCAATAGTGATTGATCTTTCATCTTTTTCAATACCGTGTCTATTAAATACTCTTACATCAACTACAGTTCCGCTACTACCTCTAGACATTCTTAGTGAAGTGTCGGTAACATCAATAGCTTTTTCACCAAATATAGATCTAAGTAGTTTCTCCTCAGGTCCTGAAGCTGAGTCACCTTTTGGAGTTACTTTTCCAACAAGTATATCACCAGCATTAACTTCTGCACCAATATAAACTATTCCTGACTCATCAAGATTTTTTAATGCTTCCTCATTAACATTTGGAATGTCTCGAGTAATTTCTTCTTCACCTAATTTTGTATCTCTTGCCATGATCTCATATTCAACAATATGAACAGATGTAAAAACATCATCTGTAACACATCTTTCTGAAATCAAAATAGAATCTTCAAAATTATAACCTTGCCATGGCATAAAAGCGACTGTAACATTTTTACCTAGAGCTAATTCACCTAATTTTGTAGATGGCCCATCAGCTATAATATCTCCTACTTTTACTTTATCTCCAACTCTTACTAATGGTCTTTGATTAATACATGTATTTTGATTTGATCTTTTAAATTTTTGTAAATTGTATATATCTACAGCAGATTTAGTAAAATCTGTTTCTTCAGTAACTTTAATCACAATTCTCTTACCATCAATTTTGTCTACAACTCCATCTCTTTTAGCAACTATTGTAACTCCAGAGTCTAGAGCAACGTCACTTTCAATACCTGTCCCAACTAATGGCGCCTCTGGTTTTAATAAGGGCACTGCTTGTCTCATCATGTTTGAGCCCATTAACGCTCTGTTTGCATCATCATTTTCTAAAAAGGGGATTAATGAAGCAGCAACGGAAACTAATTGTTTTGGCGATACATCTATGTAATCAATTGTTTCTGGTTTAGAAAGTAGAAAATTAAGATTTTGACGACACGAAACTAATTGTTCTATAATTTTTCCATTTTTATCTAATTTTGTGTTAGCTTGCGCGATTGTATATTTTGTTTCTTCCATCGCTGATAAATACTCAACTTTATCTTGAACAACTCCATTTTTCACACTTTTGTACGGACTCTCAATGAATCCATACTTATTAATTTTTGCATAAGTTGATAAACTATTTATTAATCCAATATTTGGACCTTCAGGTGTTTCTATTGGGCAAATACGCCCATAGTGAGTGGGATGAACATCTCTTACTTCAAACCCAGCTCGCTCTCGAGTAAGTCCCCCAGGACCTAAAGCTGAAACTCTTCTTTTGTGTGTAATTTCTGATAATGGATTTGTTTGGTCCATAAATTGTGATAATTGAGAACTAGCAAAAAAATCTTTTAGTGAAACAGTCAAAGGTTTCGCATTGATTAAATCTTGGGGCATTGCTGACTCAACATCTAAAGTTGTCATTTTTTCTTTGATAGCTCGTTCCATTCTATAAACACCGATACGAGCTTGGTTTTCTACTAGCTCACCAACAGATCTAACTCTTCTATTTCCTAAATGATCAATATCATCAACATCATCTTTACCATCTCTTAAATCTAACATTTTATGGATAATAGCAATTATATCATCATTTCTTAAAATTGTAATTTTATCGGAGCACTCAAGATTTAGTCTTGAATTCATTTTTACTCTACCCACGTCAGAAAGATCATAACGATCAGAGCTAAAAAATAAATTGTTGAAAATTTGAGTTGCAATTTCAATAGTTGGTGGTTCACCAGGTCGTAACATTTTATAAATTTCAGTTATTGCCTCATCCTTTGAATTATTTTTGTCATTAAGGATCGTAGTCAATAGGTAAGGACCTTTATTTATTGAATTGGTTGTTGAAATTTTTAATGAATGGATATTCGCATCTAAAATTTTTTGAATAATTGTATCGTTTAACTCAGTTCCAATAGAAAAAGTCTCTCCCTCTTCATCGCTTATTTTTACATCATTATGTAAAAACTTACCATACAGTGACTCTCTTGTTACCAAAATATCTTTAAGACCTTCGTTTGCTAACTTTTTAGCATTTAAATAATTTATTTTATCTCCAGGATTAATTACAACTTTACCAGTTTTCGCATCTATTACTTCCTCTGAATAATTTTTTGCTTTATAATTTTCTGGATTAAATTTAGTTTTCCATTTTGATGATTTGCTATCAAAAACATATGTTTCACTGTCATAAAATTCATTTACAATTTCCAATTTTGAAAAACCAAGAGCTAATAATAATGTAGAGGCTAAAATTTTTTTCTTTCTATCAATTTTAAAATATAAAAAATCTTTTACATCAAATTCAAAATCAAGCCATGAACCTCTATTTGGTATAACTCTACAATTAAACAAAAGTTTTCCACTAGCGTGTGTTTTTCCTTTATCATGATCAAAGAAAACACCTGGACTTCTGTGCATTTGGTTTACTACAACTCTCTGAACACCATTAGTGATAAATGTTCCACTATTAGTCATCATCGGAACATCACCCATGTAAACCTCTTGTTCCTTTGCTGATAAAATATCTTTTGTATTATTTTCTTGATTTATTTCATAAACAACTAGTCGTAGAGTACATTTAAGTGCTGAAGAGTATGTTAATCCTCTTGCAATACATTCCTCTACGTCAAATTTTGGTTTATCTAATCTGTAAGAGACATATTCTAGTGTTGCTTTATCATTTAGATCCTCGATTGGAAAAATACTCTTAAAAACTCTATCAAAACCTTTTGTCAAGTCATTTTCAACTTCAACATATTCAGTTAATTCTTTGTAAGAATTTTTTTGAACCTCTATTAAGTTTGGAATTGATAAACTTTCTTTTAATTTCCCAAAACTTTTTCTTATATTTTTCTTTTCAGTAAAAGATAATTGCATCTATTTTTTCGGTGCTGACTAAAAAACCAGCACTTAAATAATTCCTTGTTAATTTACTTAAGTTCTACTTTTGCGCCTGCAGCTTCTAACTTAGCTTTAATTTCTTCTGCTTCTTTTTTTGGCACACCAGTTTTTACTTCTTTTGGTGCTCCCTCAACTAAATCTTTTGCCTCTTTCAATCCAAGTGACGTCGCTGCTCTCACTTCTTTGATAACATTAATTTTTTTATCTCCTGCAGAAACTAGCATAATTGTAAAATCATCTTTATCCTCTGCTGCTGCTGCTGCTCCTGCTGCTGCAGGGGCTGCTGCTGCCATTGGAGTTACTCCCCATTTTTCCTCTAATTGTTTTGAAAGATCTGCTGCTTCAGCAACAGTTAATTTTGATAAATCATCTATAATTTTATTTAGGTCAGACATAAGTTCTACTCTTTAGGTTGTGTTTCAGAATTTTCTGTGGGTAAACTACTCATTTTTTCCGATCGTGCAAGCAAAATACTTACTATTTTTGATGCAGATGCATTCAAAATACCAATAATATTCGCTCTGGCTTCATCTAAGGTTGGTAAATTTGCTACATTTTGAACCCCAGCTTGATCCAAAATTTCATTATCCATTATTCCACCAATTAATTTCAAATTTTCATTATCTTTAGCAAATTTTGACAATATACGAGCAGACATAATTGCATCCTCACCAAATGCGACTGCTGTTGGTCCAGTGAATAAATTTGTCAATTCTTTACATTTTGTTTTTTCTAAAGCTAACTTTGTTATTCTATTTTTTGTAATTTTGAAAATAATCCCATGTTCTCGCATTTGTGATCTCAATTCATCTAGTTGAGGCATTGTCAATCCTTGATAATGTGTGACCAATACGGCTTTACTATTCTCAAATTGAGATGTCATCTCAGCAATATAATTTTTCTTTTGA
>CACNWU010000007.1 GCA_902624185.1 uncultured Pelagibacteraceae bacterium | reverse complement strand
TGCAATTTTGCTGAAAAAAATATTGCAGGTGTAATTTCTCAAGTTTTGATTTTGGGCTCTATAGATGAAGAAGGAAAAGTAATTTTAGTTCATCCATCTCAAAAATCTGAAAATGGATTGCCAATAGCATAGATATGCATCCTGAGATTTTATCGATTGCTTTATTTTGGTTTGTTACAGCTTATACACCAGGGCCTAATAATGTTGTTGCTTCTTACTCAGGTTTTAATTTTGGAATTGTAAAAACTATTCCGCATATTCTTGGAGTAACTTTAGGTTTCACTTCATTGGTTATCTTTTTAACTATTGGTTTAATCAATGTATTTAAGTTGTTTCCAATAATACAAATTATAATTAAATACCTTGGAACATTGTTTCTTATTTATTTGGCATATAAAATTGCATTATCAACAAATTCAGGTGAAACCAAAAAAGAAAATCCAGTTAAATTTATAGAAACATTTCTTTTTCAATATCTTAATCCGAAAGGTGTAATGGTAGCTATTATAGTAGTTTCTACTTATGTTGAATTAGGAGAAAATTATATAAATTATGCGACTCAAGTAGTTCTTCTTGCTTTCTTATTTTCATCAACAAGTATTACGTTATGGACATTTATAGGTAAATTTTTAAGGAAATTTGCGACAAATGATAAATTTATTAAGTACTTTAATTATGCTATGTCAGGGCTTCTTCTTTTGAGCATAATTACATTTTATATATAAACTATGAAACCAGGGACAAAAAATTCGTATAATTCATTATCAGATATAAGGATTAATGAAAAAAAATATAAAATTTTCTCTCTAACTAAAGCAGAAGATAATGGTTTAAGTGGCATTTCTAAATTACCCAAATCTCTTAAGGTGCTACTAGAAAATCTTTTAAGATATGAGGATGATTTATCAGTCACTAAAAATCAAATCGAAGCAATTAAAAATTGGCTTAAAGAAAAAAAATCTAAAACAGAAATAGCTTATAGGCCTGCTAGAGTTTTGCTTCAAGACTATACTGGAATACCAGCAGTAGCCGACTTAGCCGCAATGCGAGAAGCTGTTAAAGAAAAAAACAAGGACCCAAATACTATCAATCCACTCTCTGCAGTTGATCTTGTAATAGATCACTCTGTTCAAGTAGACCAATCTGCAAAATCAGACTCTTTTGATAAAAATGTTGAGATTGAATTTAATAGAAACGGAGAAAGATATTCTTTTTTAAAGTGGGGACAACAAGCATTTAATAATTTTAGAATAGTTCCACCTGGCACAGGAATATGTCATCAAGTAAATTTAGAATATTTATCAAAAGTTGTTTGGTCAGCAAAGTATAATGATGATGACTATTTGTTTCCAGACACGTTGGTAGGTACAGATAGTCATACTACGATGGTAAATGGTTTATCAGTGCTAGGGTGGGGTGTTGGCGGTATTGAAGCAGAAGCGGGCATGCTTGGCCAACCAATATCAATGCTAATCCCTGAGGTCATAGGTTTTGAGGTAAAAAATAGAATGCCAGAGGGCACTACTGCAACTGATTTAGTTTTGACTGTTGTTAAAATGTTAAGAGACAAAGGTGTAGTGGGCAAATTTGTAGAATTTTATGGAGATGGTTTAAAAAATTTAACATTAGCCGACAGAGCAACAATTGCAAATATGGCACCTGAATATGGAGCTACTTGTGGTTTTTTTCCAATAGACGATGAAACACTTAAATATCTTAAATTTTCTGGAAGAGATAAAAACACAGTCAAAATAGTTGAAGAGTATGCTAAGGCACAAGGTTTATGGGCTAGTGATGAGATTGAGTTTACTGATACTTTAACTTTAGATATGTCTACAATAGTACCGACAATCTCTGGACCCAAAAGACCTCAAGATAAAGTTTTGTTAACTGACGCCTCTACTAGTTTTAATAAAAGTTTTAAAGAAATTACCAAAAAAAAAGATTTCTCTATTTCTAAAGTCCCCAACACAGATTTTGAGATTAAAGATGGCTCAATTTTAATTGCTGCAATAACTTCTTGTACGAATACTTCTAACCCAAATGTTCTCATTGGAGCTGGTTTGCTAGCGAAAAAAGCTGTAGAATTAGGCCTTGAAGTAAAACCATGGGTAAAAACTTCCTTGGCACCAGGTTCTCAAGTAGTTACTGACTATTTAGAAAAGGCAGGATTAAATACTTATTTGGATAAACTTGGATTCAATTTAGTTGGTTATGGTTGTACAACTTGCATAGGAAACTCTGGACCATTAGATGAAAATATTGTTAAAGCAATCCAAAATGAAAATATTTATGCAGTTTCAGTTTTGTCTGGTAACAGAAATTTTGAGGGAAGAATTTCACCTCATATAAAAGCGAATTATTTAGCATCACCACCACTTGTTGTAGCTTATGCATTGGCTGGTCATATGAACTTTGATTTATATAAAGATTCATTTGGTAAAGACAAATACGGCAAAGATATACTTATGAAAGATCTTTGGCCATCTAATAAAGAGATTGAAGAAACTCTTAAATTATCTTTAAGCGCAGATATGTTTATTAAAAGATATTCAAATGTTTCGGAAGGACCAAAACAATGGCAACAAATAAAAACTGAAAAAAGTAGCATTTACAAGTGGGAAGACAATTCAACTTACGTAAAAAAACCACCATTTTTTGATAATCTTTCAGATGAACCCGAAGGTTTTAAAGAAATAAAGGATGCAAGACCATTATTAATTCTAGGTGATATGGTAACGACTGACCATATTTCTCCAGCAGGTAATATCCAAAAAGAAAGTCCTACAGGAGAATATTTTATGAAACATCAAATTTTACCTAAAGATTACAACTCTTATGGTTCAAGAAGAGGAAATCACGAGGTTATGATGAGAGGTACCTTTGCAAATATAAGAATTAGGAATGAGATGGCACCTGGAACAGAAGGTGGTTTTACAAAACTTTATCCAGAACAAAAAGTTATGCCAATTTATGATGCAGTTGTTGAATATAAAAAAAGGGGTACAGATTTAGTTGTTATAGGTGGAAAAGAATATGGAACTGGATCATCAAGAGATTGGGCAGCAAAAGGAACAAAACTATTGGGCGTAAAGGCAGTAATTGCTGAAAGTTTTGAAAGAATTCATAGATCAAATTTAATTGGTATGGGAATTTTGCCTTTGCAATTCATTAACAATATTAATAGGACAAATTTAAATTTAATCGGATCAGAATTAATTAGTGTAAATGAAATAGAAAAAGGGATTAATCCTTCTGATAAAGTAACTCTTGAAATTAAATATGCATCAGGAGAGATTAAAAAAATAGAAACATTATGTAGGATAGATACCAAAAATGAATTAGAGTACTACAAAAATGGTGGAATACTGCAATACGTTTTAAGAAATATGATTTAGTTATGGATGAAGAAATTTCAATAATTGATAAGAAAACTAGAGATGAAAAAATAAAAGATTTTTTTGTTAATAATAGAAAAAAAATAATTACATCATTTATAGTAATTATTATTATTTTTTTAGGTTTTTTTGGATTTAAAATTTTCAAAGATACAAAAAGGGAACAGATCTCTGAAGTTTATAATAAAGCTGTAATCTATCATTCTAATGGAGATTTAGATGGAGCAAGAGATTTACTAAGCACAGTAGTCAAAAAAAAAGATTCAACATATTCACCTCTAGCTCTTTACTTTATAATTGATAATAACTTAAAAGAAAGACAACAGGTAAATAATCTTTTTGAGGTATTGATTAACAAAACATCTTTGGAAGACGAAATAAAAAATTTGATAATTTATAAAAAAGCACTCTATAACGCTGATTTTTTTAATGAAAATGAATTATTAGGAACACTTAAGCCTGTATTGAATTCAGATAGTGTATGGAAGTCGCATGCATTATATCTTGTTGCTGAATATTTTTATTCTAAAAACGAAAAACAAAAATCAAAAGAATTTTTCAATCAAATAATAAACACTAGCAATGCAAATCAAGATATTGTTAAAGAAGCCCAAAAAAGACTTAATAGAGATCTAAGTGAATAAGAATATATATTTTTTTTTAATACTCTTTCTAATTAATCATTGTTCCTTTGATACAAAGTCGGGTATTTGGACGCAAGAAAAAAAACTATCTGAATTGAATGAAAAAAAAGAAAATATAAAAGAATTATTTCAAGAAAATATATTTAATGAAAATGAATTTAATAAAGATTTAGTAATACAAATTACTAATGATAACAAAAAAATAATTAACACAAATCAGAATAATCTGGGGATTTCTGATTTATCATTAAAACTAGATAAACTTTTTAAATATAAATTTTCAAAAATTCAATATTTTGATCAATTTGAACCTGAGCTGGTCTTTTTTAAAAATGATATAATATTTTTTGATAAAAAAGGCTCAATAATTAGGTTCAACAATAAATCAGAAATTGTATGGAAGGTTAATTACTACAACAAGAAAGAAAAAAAACTAAGACCTTTATTAAATTTATTTTCTTCTAATGATAAATTGCTAGTTGTTGATAGTCTTTCTAAAATATTTTTAATTGACTTAAATGATGGAAAATTATTATGGAGAAATGACCATGAGGTTTCCTTTATATCTGAAATTAAAATCGAAGATGATAGATTTTATGTTTTGGATGCAAATAATACATTTATTTGTTTTTCTGCTCTGGATGGAGAAAAAATATGGAAGTTTGAGGGTGAAAACAAATTGATAAATTCTCAAAAAAGAAAATCTGTAGTTTTAAGTAAAAATAAAGTTATTTTCAATAATTCAAAAGGAGAACTAATTGCTCTAAATAAATTTAATGGAAATTTATTTTGGATAACGCCTACTGTGAGTTATGCTGAAAGTATAAAATCATATCTAATTAAAACGTCAGATATAGTATTAAATGACGATGAAATTTATTTCTCTAATAATAAAAATAATTTTTATTCTATTGATGAAAATAATGGTTTAGTCAATTGGTCACAAAATATTAATTCTAATTTAAGGCCTATAGTTGCTGGAAAACTAATTTTAACTATTTCTTCAAAAGGATATCTGTATGTCATAAATAAAGATACTGGAGATATAATAAGAATAACTGACATACTTCAAAATTTTAAAATTAAAAAAAGAGAAAAAATTTCAATCAATGGTTTTGTACTAAATAAAAATAATATTTATGCAACTACAAACCAAGGCCAAATAATTATAATTGATATTAAAAATGGTAAAGAAAAATTTATTTATAAGGCAAGCAGGAGTAATATTTCAAGACCATATGTAAATAGTAAAAAATTATTTGTTATTAAAGACAATGAGATAATTAAAATAAATTAAATGTTTTTAAAATTACTTAGTTTGTTGGGGCGAAAAAAAGTAGTTTTAGATAGAGGGCCTTCGCATAAAAGATTCGATTTAGCAAAACCATGGATGAATAGATATTATGTTTTATTTAGAAATAGACCTAGGTGGTTTCCATTTAATATTTTAATTCATGAAATGTTAGCTGATGACCATGGTGAAGGAGTTCATAATCATTTGTGTCCCTATATAACAATAATTATTAAAGGTGGATATTGGGAGACGACTCAAAAAGGAAAATTTTGGAGAAACCCAGGGTATATTGGATTTAGGTCAGCAAACACATTTCATAGAGTCGATCTAAAAAAAGGAAGTAAACCAATGACAATTTTTATACCAGGTCCTTTTGGATTAAGAAAAGGACCTAGATCAGAATATGGAGTTGAACTAAAAAAGAAAAATGAACTTGAGTAAATTATTTTTAGAGCACTGTGAAAAAAACCATTACGAAGTCAATTCAAATCAGTTACAAATAATTGATTTACTTAAAATTTTTTATTTAAAAAATTTTAATCAATCAATATTCCAAAAGATTTTCAATAGAAAAAAAAATAAGATGGGTTTTTATTTAGTAGGAGATGTTGGCGTAGGTAAAACTATGCTATTAAATTTTTTTTTTGATGAATTAAAAGAAAAAAAACTGAGACTTCATTTTAATGAATTTATGATAAAATTTCATGATTTTATTTTCGAAAATAAGAATAAAGAAAATGGAATTGATGATTTCGTGAAGGATTTAAACAATAAAGCTAAGATTTTATATTTTGATGAATTCCAGGTAACAAATATTGTTGATGCAATGATTTTAGGAAGATTATTTAAAAGAATATTCGATGAAAAAATCAAAGTAATTTTTTCTTCAAATATAAAAATTAATGATCTTTATAAAGATGGCTTGCAAAGAGATCAATTTATTCCGTTCATAAAGATTTTAGAAAATAATTGTTATCAGAATGAATTATTTATAGAGGAAGATTATAGATCAAGTAAAAATTCTAATTCAGAAAGGTTTTTATATCCCTTAGATAAATCGACAAATTTTAAATTTAATAAATTTTTTAGAATAATCACAAAAAATAAAAAAAAAAGTTTAAAAGTTTTAGAGACTAAAGGACGTCGCTTTGAAATAAAAAATTTTTACGAGAAAATTGTTAAATTTGATTTTAAGGAATTATGTGACAATAATTTAGGATCTGAGGATTATGTAAATATTGCAAATAATAGTAATTTCATTTTTTTAGAAAATCTACCAATCTTTAATGAAAATAATTCAAATCAACAACAAAGATTTATCACTTTAATTGATATTGTTTACGAAAAAAAGATTCCATTAATGATTACCTCCGAATTAGATTTAGAATCAATCAAATCAAACAAAAATATGCCTGAAACTTTTAAAAGAACCATCAGTCGCTTGTATGAGTTAACATCAATATCATTTAATTAGATTATGAAACAAAAGTTCTTTGATTTACAAATTAAAACTAATGGTCAAAAACTTTATGATTTTACAAATTTAACAATTAATTGGATAAAAAAAAACGATTTCAAAAATGGTATATTAAATTTAAATATACAACATACTAGCGCATCTTTAATTGTTCAGGAAAATGCTGATCCAGATGTTCAGAAAGATTTAATAGATTATTTTAATAAGTTGGTGCCTATGGATAAGTCTTTATATACTCATATTAGTGAGGGTAAAGATGATATGCCTGCACATATAAAATCCTCCTTAACTAATAATCAAATTACCTTAAGTATTAAAAGTGGAAAACTTTTATTGGGAAACTGGCAGGGAATTTATCTTTTTGAACATAGATTGGCGCCTACAATTAGAAAAGTAATTCATCACTTCTTAGGTGAATAATTTTAAGTTTTAATAGTTAATAGTAATCATTCTAAAAAACTTTTTAAAGTAATTTTCAGATTATTTAAAAAAAGTGTGAGAATGATTATCATTCACTCAAATTTAAATTGTAAAAAGTTTTGTAAGTCATAAAGTTAAAATATGGAAACACAAAACTATAATTGTAAAAAATGCGGGTTAACAGTTACATCCATTTGTTCAAAATGCGATAGAGTTGTTGATGTAAAAGTACTTGATAATGGTTGTATTGTGCAACAAACAAAATGTGGTGATTGCGCAAATGTTCCAGTTATTAAAGACATTTGTTCTCAACAAAAAACTTAATAATCCGAAATATAATTCTAAAGAATTTATTATTTTTTTTTTAAACTTTGGAAAGCATTTAATGCTGACTCTCGTGCTTTTTCATGCACTACGATTGGAGCAGGATAATCTTTTCCAATAATAGTTTTAATAGCCTCTTGATATTGTAATTCCATTTCCCAAGGTTTATGAATAAATTTATTTGGTACTTTATTTAATTCTGTTACCCATTTTTTGACATATATTCCATCCTTGTCAAATTTCTCCCCCTGTAAGATCGGATTAAATATTCTAAAATAAGGTGCAGCATCCGCACCACATCCTGCAACCCATTGCCATTGAGCTACATTATTTGCTTTATTAAAATCTAATAGACAATTTCGAAAATGTTTTTCACCTTCGGTCCAATTAATTCTCAAATGCTTTACTAAGAAAGAACCCACAACCATTCTTATTCTATTATGCATCCAACCAGTTTCATAAAGTTCTCTCATTCCAGCATCAACAATTGGATATCCTGTCATTCCAGTTTTCCATGCTTTCAAAAATTTTTCATTTTTTACCCAAGGAAATCTATCAAATTCTTTCCTGAAATTTCCTTTTAAAAATTCTGGAAAATAATTAATTAAACTATGAGAAAATTCTCTCCAACCGAGTTCATTAATATATTTACGATAACCAATTCCTTTAGATTTAAGTTCATTACACTTTTTCCAAATAGTGCCAACGTGTATTTGTCCATGTTTAATATAAGGTGATAACTTTGAAGTACCCTCTATTGATGGAATATCTCTACTACTGCCATATTCCTTAATCTTATTTTCTAGTAAATTTTTAAGAATATTTTTTGATTTTTTTTCAGAAACTTCCCAATAATTTTCAAATTTTTTAAACCAATTTTTCTTAGGTAAAATATCCTTAGGTTCAATACAATTTTTAAAAAATAGTTTACTATTTATACATTTTTTTATTTTATAATCTTTGTTAGGTGTGGAATTTATGTACTTTTGTTCTGCGTTTCTCCAAAATGGAGTAAATACTTTGAAAGGAGTACCGTCATTCTTAGTGACTTCCTGAAACTCATTAAGAATATTTCCCTTGAAATATTTAAAATTAATCTCGTTTTTTAAAAAAATATCACGTATTTTTTTTCCTTTAGCAATTACATCAGGCTCATACACCTTGTTCCAATATATTGAGATTTTATCTTTTTTCTTTAGCTTTGAAAAAACATCTAATTCATTACCCTTTAAAATTTGAAGATTAATTTTGTAATTCGATAAATCTTTTTTGAAAATTTCTAGGGATTTAGATAACCACCATTTTTGAGCTTCTCTCTTATTATCATAATCAAAATTATTATAAATGTATAGAGCAATCACATAATTATGATTTTGAGTTGCAAAAGACAAGGCGGCATTATTTTCAATTCTAAAATCTTCTCTGATCCAAACTACACCTATATCAGACATTAAATTATTTTTGATTTATTAATTTTTGATACATTTTTTGATCAGTGTCACCTTCACAGCCAATGAGTAAGACATTTGACTCTTTGTTTAATTCAAGTTTATTTTTAATTTTTTCATCTTCACAACTTGCTATTAAACTTATCACACCTGGCGCAGAATTTTCTCCTGCAACAATTTTTTCATCACTAAAGCTGGCATTTCCAAGTAATCTCATAGTCTTTGCAATATCATCATCAGGTAAACTTATGCAATACTTAACTGAATTTTTTAAAATTTCCCATGGGACTAATGATACCTCTCCACAAGACATTCCACCCATTAAACTCTCTCTTTTGATGTCTATTTTTTCAATTTTTCCAGTTTTAATACTTTCTAAAACACAAGCAGCACTATCTGGTTCTACAACGACAGTAGTTGGAATATAATCTAAATATCTCGCGATACCAGCTACCATTGCACCAGCCATACCACCTACACCAGCTTGTAATATTATGTGACTAATTTTATTTTGTTTTAATTGATCAATTATTTCTCTCATCATTACTGTATAACCAGCCATGGTATATTTTGGAACTAGCATATAATCTTCCCAAGCTACATCTTGAACAATTTGCCAACTATTATCGGTTGACTGTTTTATACATTCAATTAATGATCTTTCATAGTTACCTTTAACCTTAATTACGTCAGCTCCAAGATCAGACATTGCTTGACCTCTAGCATCACTAACAAACTCACTAATAAAAATTTTACATTTAAGACCAAGTCTTCTTGCTCCCCAAGCTACAGACCTTCCGTGATTGCCTGCTGTTGCTGTTGCAACTACGATATCTTTATTTCCTTGAGAAACTTTTTCAACTGCGTAAGCTCCGCCAAGAGCTTTAAAAGATTTAAGATCAAATCTTTTACTTTCATCTTTATAAAAAATTTTATTTAACCCTATTTCTTCAGAAAGTTTGTTTAATTCTATTAATGGTGTAGGAGAATATCCTTTCCAGCTAGATATGCTCAAGTAGGCATCATCAATATCTTTTTTTGATAATGACTTTAAAATTTCTTTTTTGTTAAAAAAAAAATCTTTATTTTCTAAAAATTCACTATATTTCCATAAATGGCCGTTAGATAAAATTTTCATATTCTAACAGTCTAACGTATTATCCCGTTCCCACCTAGTAATTGCTTTCGTTTTATCAAATGTCTCTTCTTTTTTAAACTCTTTAAGCTCAGAGTTTCTAAGTTTGATAAAGCTGTCAACAACCTCTTTACCAAATGCGTCATTCATTTCTTTATTATTTTTTAATTTTTCAAGTGATTGATCTAATTCGTTTGGAAGTTTTGGAAGATTAGGATATTTGTCATGATCCTCGTACATATTACAATTTAATGGTTTTCCTGGATCAATCCTATTTTTTAAACCATCCAAACCAGCTGCTAATACACTTGCCTGTAACAAATAAGGATTTGCTGAACCGTCCATTAATCTTAATTCAAATCTTCCTGGATCAGGAATTCTAATCATATGAGTTCTATTATTGCCAGTATAAGAAATACTACTAGGAGACCATGATGCTCCTGATTTTGTTGGTGGAGCGTTTATTCTTCTATAGCTATTAATTGTTGGGTTGAAAAAAGCAGATAATGAGGATGCATTTTTGATTAATCCTCCAAGAAAATTATAAGCCATTTTACTTAATCCTAAATTATTTGATTTATCTAAAAATTTATTTTTTTTCCCCTCCCAAACAGAAATATGTGCATGACATCCATTTCCTGTTAAATTTTCAAAAGGTTTAGGCATAAATGTAGCTCTTAATCCATGTTTTTCTGCAATAGTTTTTACCATGAACTTAAAAAAAGTATGTCTATCCGCTGTAACCAGGCAGTCATCATAATCCCAATTCATTTCGAATTGACCATTAGCATCCTCATGATCATTCTGATAAGGACCCCATCCCATTTCAATCATACAATCACAAATTTCCTTAATTAAATCATACCTTCTCATCAATGCTGATTGATCATAACATGGTTTTGATTGTGTATCTCTTGGATCTGCTATTGAACTTCCATCGGGTGAAATAAGGAAATATTCACACTCCACTCCAGACTTCATCGTCAATCCTTTTTTTTGTAATTTTTGAATTTGCTTTTTAAGCATTATTCTAGGTGATGCCTCTACCGGCTTTCCATTCATCCAAAGATCTGAAGCTAACCAGCCAACTTCTTTATTCCATGGCAATTGAATAAGACTATCAGGATCTGGAATACCAAACATATCAGAATCTGCTGGAGACATATCTAACCAAGCTGCAAAGCCAGCAAAGCCTGCACCAGCCTCTTGCATTTCCTTTATAGCTCGTGTTGGAACTAATTTTGATCGCAATACACCAAACAAATCTACAAAACTAATTAAAAAGTATTTAATTTTTTTTTCTTTAGCAATTTGGAATAATTTTTTTGGCATAAATTAAAGTAACATAATTATTTAAAAAACGAAAAAATTGTTTCCTTATAATATATAATGTTTACAACAATAATTATTATTACTGCTAATATAACTCCATACTTTGCTTTAGGGAAAGCAACACCTCGCATTTTGCTTGGTCTTAATTCTTCGTTGTTATTTTCTTCTGACACTTGTGATTAAAAATTAAAAAGGGCGCCACAATTAAGCGGCGCCCAAATTTTATTTTGAATTACCAATCGGTAATGTTGCTTTTATGGTCATTAGCACCATGTCTTTTTCTCGACAATCTTTCGAGTTCATCACTCTCAGATTTAGCAGTTAAGACATGCCAGCCAAGCCATAAAACAATACCAATTATAACTAGTGTCATTTCCATTGATCCAGCACCAGGGTAAACAGCGCCTACAACTTCTTCAGCACTAAGGTGATCGATCCAATTTGTAACATTTGCCATATTGTTTCTCCTTTACCTGGTTGCTGATGAAACTGCTCTTTCATCTTTTTTAGCAGATTCCATCATTTCATAGTCAAGTCCAGCTATTTCAACATCACGAGGGATTCTTAATTTACCCATACTGTGAAGTACTTTAGCTATGACATAACCTGGTATTAGTCCAAGAACTACGAACATTATTATTGCTCCTAGGAATTGTCCCAATGGGTTAATTGAAGCATAAGTTGTTCCATCCCACATAGCTCCAACACTGTAACCAGATGATGGATAACCATTTAGAACAAAACCACAAATTACTAGACCAATAAATCCAGCATAACCATGAACTGCAACTGCACCGACTGCATCATCAATTTTGAACTTACGCTCAACCCAATAATGTAGTTTGTACGAAATTACAACACCAATCATACCAATGATCATTGCTTGAATTGGATGATATAAATCATTTCCAGCTGAAGCACATATGATACCTGCTAGCCCACTTGAGTATGTCCAGAAAGGATCACCTTTTGCAATCCAATAACCAGCTAATAGTCCTCCTGATAATGACATCAAGAAGTTAAAAGTAATACCACTAAGTGTAGTAGGGGTCACGTATATGTTTGTAGCTGTCCAGTATGTAACACCTTCCATTCCATACTCAGGTCCAAGATCAAATATCGGTATATTACATGCCGCATAAAATCCCCAGAAACCAGTATAAATTAAAAATAATCCAACTGTAACTAGCCAAGGATTTCTTGGTCCTATATTTCTTGGTTCACCACTAGATGAAAATTTACCAATTCTTGGTCCTAAAACCATTAGAACACCTAAAGCAAATCCACCCGCAATCGCGTGAATTACTCCGGATGCATAAGCATCGTGGTATCCTAAAATTTTAAGCATCCATCCATCGAAGTGCCATCCCCACGCAGCATCAATTACCCAAAAACAAGAACCTATTGCAATCGCTAAAATTCCAAATGCAAAAGTTGTTATTCTCTCAATAATCGCTCCTGAAACAATCGAAGCAGCTGTCCATGAGAATAATAAGAAAGCAGCCCAGAATACACCAGAGATATGATCTCCTAAGTTAATAGCCATGTATTCACTTGCAGCTGTATACCATCTAGCACTAAAAGTACTTTCGTCAGTAATTAAAGCTGTGCTTTCATTCATTATTGAAGGTGCGATTCCCGGTCCTGTTGGGAATGCCCAGTATATCCACCAACCAAAGAAAAACCACGTTACCGTTACCAATGGTATCAGCATTGTATTTTTCATAAGAGTATGTTGGTGATGTTTGTATCGAGAAGCTCCAACTTCATACATACAGAAACCGACGTGAATTAAAAACATCAGTACTACTGTTACCCAGTAGTAAAATTCCGTAAATATGGTTGTAAGAGCACCTAACTGATCAGTCATATTCTCTTTCTCCTTATTTAGTTTTCAAAATCCTATAAAATTTCTAAGGGTGTGACAAATGAAACAGTCTTTTAAAACCTAGTATTGACACTAGTTTTCAAAATAAAATCAACTTTAGATTGTGGTGTTAAAATTTTAAGTATGCTTTTTTCAAATCAACAAGCGGATGTTTTGGAGACATTTGAAATTTTACCAAAAGTTCTCTTGCTATCATGTCCCTATCTTGTTGGTTATCAGGCAATTTAATTGATTTAGGAATAGTTACCCAACCGTTTGCGTTTCTACAAAATACTGCAGGTCTCCCTTCTTCATAACCCATATGGACATCCTCAAGCCAATTTAAATCATCCCAACCCATTGCCTCTACATATTTTTTAAGAAATGGAGTAATTTTTTTATAATCTGGAAGCAAATTTACATCATATCTATAACCAATATGCTGGCCAATTAATTTCTCTCTAGCAGTTTCTTTAAAAGTACCAAGCTTCATTTTTTTTTCTTTCTTTGGTTTACTTTTTACTTTTTTAGTTTTTTTCTTAGCCATTTATACCTTTATATTTTATGAAAGTTATCAACACCTACAGTATAATTAGTTCCCGCTAATGGTACTTTCGCTAAAGCAGAAGCTTCAGAAGTTAATGCAGCTAAATCTTCAGGCTCTAAAGAGTGAATATTAGTTTTACCACATGCTCTTGCCAAAAGTTGTGCTTCTAAAGTCATTGAGTGTAAATAATTATATACTCTCAAAGCAGCATCATCTGGATTTAATCTTGCTCTTAACTTTGGATCTTGTGTTGCAACACCAACAGGACATCTTCCAGTATGACAGTGGTAACATTCACCAGCTTTTACACCCATTTCTTTTTCAAAGTTTGCTTCTGGGATATCTTTATTACAATTTAATGCAATCATTGATCCAGTTCCAATCGCAATTGCATCTGCACCTAATGCAAGAGCTTTTGCCATATCAGCACCATCTCTAACACCTCCGGCATAAATTAAAGTTACTTTTCCAGTCTTACCAACATCATCTATCGCTCTTCTTGCCTCTCTAATTGCTGCAATTCCTGGAATACCTGTATTTGCAGCTGCAATGTGAGGACCAGCTCCTGTAGATCCTTCCATTCCATCAAGGTATATGGAGTCAGGGTCACATTTTGCGGCCATACGAACATCATCATAAACTTTTGATGCTCCAAGTTTCAATTGAATAGGCACTTTATTTTTAGTTAGTTGTCTTAACTCTTCAACTTTCAAAGCTAAATCATCTGGACCTAACCAGTCAGGGTGTCTTGCAGGAGATCTTTGATCAATTCCAGATGGTAATGATCTCATTTCAGCTACTTGATCAGTAACTTTTTGACCCATTAAGTGTCCACCCATTCCAACTTTTTGTCCCTGGCCAATAAATACCTCAATTCCATCTGCTAATTGCGCATGATGAGGATTAAATCCATATCTTGATTGAATACACTGGTAGTACCATTTTTCAGAATATCTTCTTTCATCAGGAATCATCCCACCTTCACCTGAACATGTTGCACTTCCAGCCATTGTTGCTCCTCTTGCTAAAGCAGTCTTTGCTTCATAAGATAATGCACCAAAGCTCATACCAGTAATATAAACAGGTATATCTAATTCAATAGGGTTTTCACATCTTGGACCGATAACGGTTTTTGTTTCACATTTTTCTCTGTAACCTTCGATCACAAATCTAGTTAAAGTACCAGGCAAGAATACCAAATCATCAAAAGTTGGAATTTTTTTCATTAATGCCATTCCCCGCATTCTGTATCTTCCTAATTGTGATTTAATATGAATATCGTCTATTACTTCAGGAGTAAAAATAGCATTGTGTCCAAGTAAGCTTTTATTTCTTTTACCCTCTTCATGAGCATGAACATCTGCTTTTCCACCTACTCCTTTACCATTTGATTTCTTTTTAAGTTTTTTTCTTTTTGCCATTAGATTGCTCCTTTTTTCTCAGTAGGTTCTAAGTTATCGTAATTCCAAAGTTTTTTACCAGCTACTATTTTTTTCATTTTGCTAACATCAAAATTTTCACCAATTTCTGCAACTTTTAATTTTCTTTTTAACCAATCTTGGTCACTTTTAGTAAGTTCAGAATCTACTGCATCACTACCATATGAGCCAATTTCTCCACCTACGAAAATTGTCCCATCATACATCGAGTCCCCTAAATTTATTCCAACATCTCCAAGAATGATTATCCTACCTCTTTGCATCATAAATCCAGTAAATGCACCAGCATCACCTCCAATAATTATTGTACCACCTTTCATGTCTATACCTGTTCTAGCACCAACGCTTCCTTTACAGATTAAATCTCCACCTCTAATTGCAGCACCAAAACATGATCCAGCATTTTTCTCAATTACCACTTTTCCAGCCATTAAATTTTCTGCACAAGACCAGCCGACTCTACCGTTGATTCTAACAATAGGACCATCACATGAACCCATTCCAAAATAACCTAAACTACCTTCAAAAATTAAATTTAGTTTGTTTAATATACCAACACCTAAACTATGCTTACCTTGTGGATTTTTTATAACAATTGTTCCATATCCTTCACTCATTAAACCATCTATCTTTTTATTTGCCTCTGCTGCTGTCATATCTTTAACATCAAGATCTGTTCTTTTATTAAAATCAACATCATATGTTCCAAAGTAATAAAAATTTTCTGCTTCATCTGGATTAAAAAACTTTTGTTGAGTTCTTCCTGTTAAGACTTCTGTATGCATACCCATTGCTTGGGATTTCGTTTTCTTCTCTGTATTTTTTAAATTTGCCATACTTTAACCTCCCCATCAAATGGATCATAAGTGTCGATTTCTTGCGGTAAAATTGATCTGATTGCTATTTCTTCTGAACCCATTGCCACTAAGTCATCTGACTCGTAAAGAACTAAGGGTTTAGCAGCCATTGTATCTTTTGCCATTCCCAAAGAGTCTTTGGTTGCTACAAAGTAAGTAAAAACTCCATCTAAGCCAGATAAAGATTCTTTCATACCCTCTTCAAGGGTTGCACCTTCTCTCATCTTTTGAGCAATATAAACAGCAATTAATTCTGAGTCACATTCAGACATAAATCTCATTCCTTTATTTTCTAAAGCTCTTCTGTTATTCCAATAATTAGTTAATTGTCCGTTGTGTACAACCGATACATCGCTAAATGGGTATCCCCAAAATGGGTGAGCAGACTTTATATCTACGCCAGATTCAGTAGCCATTCTTGCATGCCCAATTGCGTGAGTTCCAATTACTTTATCTAAGTTGTATCTATCACAAACCATTTTTGCATTACCTAAATCTTTAATAACTTCTAACGATTTACCCATAGAAAGAATTTCAACACCTGGAATACTCTCAATTTTTTGTGAAAATTCTAATAAATCTTTTTTATCATACTGAACTTCATACCTAAGAGAGTATGGTAAAATTCTCTCTTCTTTTACAATTTTGGCACCCATTTCTGAAAGATAACTTTCAACAATTTTTTTTCTTTCATCATAAACAGACACATCTTCAGCAACTGATGAACTTCCTTCACCAACGTTTTCTCCAACCTTAACTCTCATAATGAAGTTTTTCCCCTCAGTGTCACCATATAAAGCATAACCTGTTGAATCTTCACCTCTATGTTTTAGAGCTTGCAACATTCCTTGCAATTCAAACCCAACTTTTGATGATTTTCCTCTATGTATTAATCCCGCAATTCCGCACATATCTTTTCCTCTCTTTAACTTTTAATGTCTATGGTAGACAATCTAGATAGGTATCTAGGTCCCATTGGGTTGTTGCACCTAAAAATTTTTCCCATTCATCATTTTTATACCAATGAAATATTTTATACATTTCATCTGGCATTGCAGACTGAACAATTTTATCTTCAGATAATCTATCAAGTGCTTCACCTAAACTTAAAGGTAATTTTTTAACATCTTTACCAGCTTTTTGAGCTTCATAAATGTTTCTAGACTCAGGCTTTCCTGGATCAATTTTATTTGTTAGTCCATCATCCATTGTCTTAAGTAATGCTGCACCCATTAAATATGGGTTATGCATTGAGTCAACAGATCTATATTCAAATCTACCTGGAGCAGAGACCCTTAATCCACAAGTTCTATTTTGGTATCCCCAGTCAGCATAAACTGGCGCCCAAAAACCCTGGTCCCATAATCTTCTATAAGAATTCACCGTTGAGGATCCTATAGCTGTTAAAGCGGGTAAGTGTTTCATAATACCACCAATTGACATTAATCCTACTTTACCTGGCAACTGCATATCTTTTGTATCAGGCATAAAAGTATTTGTTCCACCTTCAACATAAGTAAATACTTCTTCAACACCTGGTAGTGACTTATGTCCTAATTTGTTCACAACGTCTTTTCCACCTTTCCACAAAGATAAATTAGTGTGACAACCGCTAGCCGAAACACCCATAAATGGTTTAGTCATAAAACAAGCTATTAATCCATGTTCTCGGGCAACCTGTGCACAAATTTGTCTATAAGTTGAGAGCCTATCAGCATTTCTTAAAACATCATCATACATCCAGTTTAATTCTAGTTGACCTGGTGCATCCTCATGGTCACCTTGAATCATATCAAGACCCATTGCATTAGCGTACTCAATAACCTTCATAAAAACAGGTCTTAATGACTCAAATTGATCAATGTGATAACAAAATGGTTTTGAAAATCCTTTACCAGTGGGTGTTCCATCTTCATTTTTAGTTAACCACATCATTTCAGGTTCTGTACCAACTCTCATTTGGTAGCCATGTTTTTTCTTAAATTCTTCAGCAATTATTCTTAAATTTCCTCTACAGTCAGAAGTTAAATGTCCACCTGGGTTTTCTCTTTCTTCTCTGTTTCTAAAACAAGTACAAAAAACTCTCCCAACCCTTTTGTCCCAAGGCAACTGAACAAAAGTTTCTGGATCAGGTATACCAACTAATTCCTTAGCTTCTGGACCATACCCAATATAATTATTATGGCGATCTAAAAATAAATTTGCAGTCGCTCCGTAGACTAATTGAAATCCTTTTTCAGCAGTTCTTTCCCAATGGTCTGCAGGAATACCTTTACCAACCACTCTACCTGTAACTGATATGAATTGAAAAAAAATATAAGTTATTCCTAACTCATTAATTTTGTCTCTTACTTTTTTTACTAGTTTTGCTCTTCCTGGTTGGTTAACATGTTTTTCTAGATCTGTCATAGTCCCCTCATTTAAGAATTTTTAGTTCAAAAAGGTAACTGAAAAAAAAACGTCTGTCTACTTAGAACAACTAGCTCCAAGGAAACGGACTGTTCGAAGTAGGGTGAAGTTCACCTTTCTCGTATCGGTTGAATCTAAATGGTTTCAACAAGTCACTTTCTTGTCCTAAAATTTCTTTAGCAACTAGCTCACCAACACCTATCATTTTGTAACCATGATTAGCATCAGCAATCATATAAACATTCTCTAAAAATCTATCAAATATTGGAAATGAGTCTGGCGTCATACACCCTAGACCACCTGATGGTCCTTTTCTATAAAGATCAGATTTACCTTCAAATCTTTTTTGACAATGTGCTAAAGCGGAACACCACATATCATTAAATGCTTCAGTTGTTTGGTATTCAGGAGACTCAATTCCATAAGGGTCAACATTTACCTCATCAAAATGTTTGTCAACAATGTAAGGAGATGTTCCACCTTGAACACCTAAGCCTTCAATATCTGGCTTATAATAAATTCCCCAAATTTTATCAGTAATTAATTTTTTAGTTTTGTCTGAATATAATGGTGCAGTAGAGTCAACGTGAATTACTGGTGGTTGTTCACCATTATTCATTTTTAGAAAATCTGGCTCAACTCCAATTACACCTTCTTGCAACATCCAATAAGTCCACATATCTGTTGTGTGCATTTTGCCATCTTTGCCTTTGATGTTTGCAGTTTTTGGAAGTTCTAGCATATTCCAAAAATCTCTAGCCCAAGGACCTGCTCCAATAACTACTTGTTCACAATCAATTGTACCCTTGTCGGTTTCAACACCAGTTACAGCCTTACTATTACTTCCTCTTTTAAATCCATTTACTCTTACACCTTTAATAACTTGAACTCCATTTGAAGTAGATTTTTTTTCAAGAGCTCTAATAGAATCTTTGTTAAATGCATATCCACCTTTTTTTTCATGAAGCACTGATGTAATTCCTTGCGCTTGCCAATCATCAAACATCCCTTTCATGTATTTCATGCAATCTTTTTCACCTTCTATAAATTCCGAATCATAACCAATAGCTTTTTGTTGTTCATAAATTGTTGCAACATCTTTATGCATAACTTCTGGAGATATTTGTAAATATCCTACAGCATTATATTTAAATGCTTTTGGATCACTTTCCCAAACTGAAACTGAATGTGCCATTAATTCTCTCATCGCTGGTTGGAAATAATTATTTCTAACAACGCCACAAGCTATTCCACTTGCTCCTGCAGCAACATCTTTTTTTTCTAAAACAACAATGTCACCTGGATTTTTATATGTTTCTGATAACTTCCAAGCAGTGCTTAATCCGTGGATACCTCCACCGATTATGACAACTTTTGCTTTTGTCGGTAATGACATACTTACAACTTTATTTTTCGCTCAACTTAAATATATAATTTTTTATATATATAAAAATTATAAGTAAAAAATTATATAAGTTAAAAACTCAGATTTTTAAGTGTTTCAAGATATTGATTAAATTCTGCAATAAAAGACTGACTAGGTTTGATGTGTTTTTTTCTTTGATCACCTGATGTTTTTTCAAGAAAAAAGAACCCTTTCTCACAAGCTTCATTGATCATCAAAGCTGATTTTGGTCGTGAAGTTTTAAATAATTTTGTTTTTAATTCTTCTACCGTTAGATTTTCTTTATATTTAAAGGCATGCATTACTAAAAGCATCATATGGTAATGAGAAGGTGATTTCCTAAAAAAATAATTACTAGACATATGAGAGAGTTTCATTTGATCTTCCCAAAACTCTAATAAATCTTTTGTAGTTTTAGCCATTATGATCTAACACGAGTTTTTTGAGGATCATAGTGAGGAAAGCTAACTATCTTAGCTGGTATCCTTTTTTGATGTCCGTCAATTTTTCCTATTTCAACGTCAGTTCCTATTTCTGAGTGACTAACATCGATTCTACACAAAGCAATATTTTTCCCCAGCGCAGGAGATAAACAAGCACTTGTAACTACACCAACTTGAGCCCTACCAATATGAACACAATCCCCATGATTAGCTTTTTCTTTACCAATCAATTCTAAACCAACTAGTTTTTTTTGTGGATTTTCTTTTCTTTTAATTAAATTTTCTTTACCAATAAAATCTTCTTTTTTTGTTTTAAGAGGCACTGCAAAACCTATTCCTGCTTCAAAAGGATCTTGTTGACCATCAAATTCATTGCCAAATAAAATTAATCCTGCTTCAATTCTTAATAAATCTAAAGCACCAAATCCAGCAGGTATGAGCCCATTATTTTTACCTGCTTCCATCACTTTATCCCAAACTGTAGGAGCATGGTCAGGATGGCACCAAACTTCATAACCAAGTTCTCCAGTATAACCAGTCCTTGATACAATTAAAGGAATTCCATTTAATTCTTCTAGTCTACAAATTGTAAATCTAAACCATTGTAATTCAGAAATTGTTGGTTGAGTAGGTGGAGTAAAAATTATTTTTTCTAAAATTTCCCTGCTGTTTGGTCCTTGTACAGAAATATTATTAATTTGATCTGTTGAATTTTTGATTATTACTTTAAATTTCTTCTTTTCAGCTTGTTCTTTAAGCCACTCTCCAGCGTATTCATCTCCACAAACCCATCTAAAACCTGTTTCACTTAATTTTAAAAGTGTACCATCATCAAACATAGTACCATTTTCATAACACATCGCGGAATATACAATTTGTCCAACAGAAAGTTTTTTGATATTTCTTGTTAAGGTATAGTTCATTAATTCCTCAGCATCTGGCCCCAGTATTTCAAACTTCCTTAATGAAGACAGATCTATAACTACTGACTTTTCTCTACAGGCAGTGTATTCATTAATCACACCATGTTTAGTATAATCATTTGGAAGCCAAAATCCTCGCGCATCTACAAAGTTCCTTGTAAGTTTAGATGTTCTTTCATAGAAGCCGGTATTTCTAGTAAGTTTTTTTGGAGAGTCAGTTTTCATTCTAAAAGCAAATGATTTTGTAAATTCTTTTTTTTTATCATAAGTTCTAACAAAAATATCTGTAGGATTCCATCCATTACAGCTATCAATATCACTTGGACAGGCAGTTGTACCACAAGTTAAATCTTTTAGAGCTCTAAAGATAACATAATCACCAGGTCGTGCAAAGGATTCGTCTGATAATACAGAGTTTTGGCCGCCTGCAGAAGTGTTAAAGAACAAGTTAATTGCATGCCAACCTTTTTTGTTTTTAACTCCATATTTTTTCATCACTTCATTTAAATTGTCTGAACAATTGGCATGACCAAAATATCCAGCATCTTCGTAATATTTAGAAGTACACGCAAGATTAAATGTATCGTGAATACCAACTGTGTCTCTTACAACCTCGACTAATGGTTCGTGATCTACATCATAAAATTTTGAAAAGAGTCCTGGTCCTGGAAAAGTATGACCCATAAAAGTTCTTGTTGTTTGCCAGTCAAGACCATTCTCTTTTCCATTATCTAATTTTGCTGTATCGTAAGCTATAAAATCAGAACATTGTCTTCCAGTAGGGGTAATTACTTGGATGTAATCACCTTCTTTAACTTGATAACCAATCGAAGTAGTCTTTGCTATATTTCTTTCCTCTGATGGATCATATATAGGGTCAGGGATAATAGAAAATTCTTTTTCTTTTTTAATTTCTGATCTTGAAACCATTATTGTGAGTTCGGTTGAAGGATTTTGCTCATGCACAAGCATTTGTTTTCCAGGGGCAGCAAAAATACAATAACATTTATCTTTTGATTTTAATTTTATACTCTCACCAGCTTTTGTTTCCTCATTAAAAATTATTGATGATTTAGATTTTTCAATATTTAAGTTTCTTTTTTTTAATTGAAGTAAAGCCTGTAGAGATGTTTCATCTTTTTTAAAAAGAATTTTTTTTATTTCTGAATTGTCTTTGAGTCCTTTTAGACTTAAAATTCCAAGTTCTGATTTACCATCTTTATTGAATACTGAAATTTCACAAATTTGATTTCCTTCGTTATTAATAATTTCAATTTCGTCATCAGGTAAAATTTGAATTCCAGTTAGACCACCACCCTCAACAACATATCTTTCAACTCCAGGTGGTAAGGTATTTAGTCCTGGTTCTTTAATATCTAAAGTAGTTAGGCCCATTTTTTAAAATTTATCTTTATAATATATAAATATCTATGTGTTGACTATCCTATAAGTAAAGCACATACTATTAAGATTAAACTAGTACTAGGAGGAAAAAATGAAAAACAAATTACCGTTATTAATCGGTGCAATTGTTGTTATTGCGGGTCTTGTTTTCTTCATGGGTGGAGGAGATAAAACTGCAAAGAAATCTGGCGATAGCAGCGCCCCTATAGTGATTCCAACACATAACTGGTCTAGCCAAATTGTAATGGCTTACGTTATTGGCGGAATTTTTGAAAGTATGGGAAACAACGTGAGTTATGTTAATGCTGACTCACAGGCTGTTTACGAGTCAATCAGAATTGGAGACGTAACTATCTCTCACGAGGTATGGGAGTCTGCATTTGGTAAATCATTCACAACTGCCTTGGATAAAGGTGGTTTATTAGATTGGGGTGATCATGAGGCAAGAACACTTGAGGATATGGGTTATCCTAATTGGGTTGCTGACAAAGGATTATGCCCAGGTCTACCAGACTGGACAGCTTTGAAAAATCCAGACTGTGCTAAAAACTTTGTAACACCTGACTCAGGTGGAAAAGGACGTATGTTAGAAGGTCCACAAACTTGGCATGGTGACTTAATTCCTCAAAGAGTAGATGCTTTGGGATTAGGTGATCTATGGATGGTTAAATTTGCTGGAAGTGCAGATGCCCTTTGGGCTGAATTAGCAGCAGCTGAAAAAGAGGGAAGAGGAACTATTATTTTTAACTGGACACCAAACTTTACAGATGGTGCTGGTTTTACATTTATTGACTTTCCTCCCTACACAGCGGGTTGCAGACCAGAAGATGGTGGAGATGGAAAATGTGGATCTCCAGATGGTTATTTGAAAAAAGCAGTGCATGAGGATTTTCCAAAAACTCATCCGGGTGCAGCTGCAGCTTTCAAAAAAATGTCATTCACAACAAGTCATATTGGAGCAATGGCTGCTTTAGTTGATATTGACAAAATGACTCACGAGGATGCTGCCAAAAAGTGGTTAGCTGATAATGAGTCAGTTTGGAAACCATTTACTAAATAAGGTTAATAACAATTAAATTATAGATCTCCCCCAACAAAGTTGGGGGGGATTTTTTTTAATTCAGGTTTATGTTTAAATATTATTTAGGTATATTAATAAGTCTATTATTCTTCAATCAGTCATTAGCTAAAAATATTAATATACAGGAAAATATAAATCTTACTTTTAGGTGTGATTTAGAAAAAAAAATAATCAAAAATTCTAAGTATAACTACCAGGTTTTTTTAGCCAAAGATCTTGATAAAAAAAATTTAAATAAATTTGAAATTAAATCTCAACAACCTGAAACACTTAATATTAACGGCTTATCATCATTTTTGTCACAATCTATAAAACTTAGTGTTAAAGTTGTTAACAAAGATATAATTCTATTCAAGGCAATTGATGATAACTCAAGTTATTCAGAGTCAGGTATTATTGATAGGAAAACAGGAGAATTAGTTCATGAAATTACAAAAAATATAAAAAGTGAAAATTCTGAAAAAGACATTACTTTTTACTCTTGTAGCAAAAGGGAAAATGTCTGATTTTTTTTTTAATTAATTTGTGTAAGATATTAATATGAAAAATTTTTTAATTGTTTTAATTTTAAGTGCATTTTTTGTTTCAGCTGCTTTAGCGCGTAGCACTGGATGTAAAGAGGGTAATTGTGAAAATGGTTATGGAAAATGGGTTTATACAGATAAAACTACTTATGAGGGAGAATGGGTAGGAACTAAAAAAAATGGGCAAGGTGTTGAAACTTGGCCTAATGGATATATTTACAAAGGTGAATTTAAGAACAGCGAATGGAGTGGTCAAGGTATTTTAACTTTTCCTGATGGATCAACATATGTGGGAGAGTGGGCTAAAGGCTTTATGAATGGATCAGGTACTTTCACTTCTTCTGATGGAACTCAAAAAATGGGGACTTGGAAAAATGGAAAGTTACAGGAATAATGTTGAAGGAAAATTATCTCAATAAAATTAGAGAATTACCAGATTTCATAAAACAAACTGGCGGTTTATTAATATTAATTTTGATTATAATCTCATCTTTTTTTATTTTAAATATTATTTTTGGGGAAGGTGACGAATTAGTAAAAAAAATGAAATTAGAGGAAGAAAGAAAAGCTCAGGAAAAAAAATTAAGTCAATTAATATCTAAACTTCCTTCAGGAATACTAGTAACTTTTGACGGCACAGATCACTTCAGATTAACAGATGAAGTTTACGAACAAGTCTGTAAAGCTACAAAACTTATTCCACAAAGAGCAATCATGGGAGCAAATTTTTTAAATTTTAGAGCTCACGAAATTTATACAATTAACGGAAATAAAATTAGCGATACATTTGTTGAGTGGAATGCTGAAAAAAAAAAGTGTTTCGCAGGGTTTACAGTAAGTGGAAAAAATGTTGGAGTTAATGAGTCAATTACTGTCAGTGGTGAAGCATTGAGTTTCTTGAGTACAGGAATTGATACAAGAGTATATTTTATTAAAAATTTTTAAGGAGGAAAATAATTTTATAGATTTAATTTTATCTTAATATCATATAACGTTATTAAAATTTATGTCTAGCTCGGTAATAAAATGCGAAAACGTTTTTAAAATTTTTGGGGCTAATGCTAAAAAAATGCTTCAAGATTCCAACGGCAATGTTGATGCAAAAACTTTTCAAGAAAACGGATGTATTGTAGGTGTGAACAACGCATCATTTGAAGTTGCTAAAGGAGAAATGCTAGTTGTAATGGGTTTATCTGGTTCAGGTAAATCTACATTATTAAGATGTATTTCCAGATTAACAGATGCTACAGGTGGAAAAATTTATATTGAAGGGCAAGATTTATTAAAACTGAATAATAAAGAATTGATAGATCTCAGAAGAAATAAAATGGGAATGGTTTTCCAAAGTTTTGCTTTACTTCCTCATAAAACTGTTGTGGAAAATATTGCTTTTCCACTCCAAATAAAAGGAATAGAGGTTGAAGATAGTATTAGTAAAGCTATGGATATGGTAAAATTAGTAGGTCTCGAAGGTAGGGAGAATTATTTTCCCAGAGAGCTTTCAGGTGGACAACAACAAAGGGTGGGAATAGCGAGATCATTAGCTGTAGAACCTGATATATGGTTCTTAGATGAACCGTTTTCTGCTTTAGATCCTCTTATTCGCAAAGAAATGCAGGATGAATTCTTAAGACTCCAAGAAAAATTGCAAAAAACAATTATGTTTATAACACATGATTTTGATGAAGCCTTAAAACTAGCTGACAGAATTGCAATTATGAAAGATGGTATCATTGAACAATTAGATACGCCTGCAAATATTGTTTTAAATCCTGCAACAGAATATGTAAGAAAATTTACTGAAGAGGTGCCTAGAGAAAAAGTATTATTAATTGAGGATGTAATGGAAAAATCTGATACTAAAGACTTTAGTGAGTTAAAAGTTTCAAAAGATGAAACTATAGAAGATGTCGCTGAAAAAATTCTTTCTCAAGATAAAACAGTAGCTGTTATAGATAGCAATAATAAAATTGTTGGCTCTATTAATCCGACGAAGATAATCAATACAGTTTTTGGAGGAAGAAAGAATAATAATTAAGTTATGGAATTCATAAAAAAATATTCAAAAGTATTTCAGTGGCTATTTTTGTTAATTGTTTTTTTTGCATTATGCTTTGCAATTGAGGTTCCAGAAACATATAAATTTATACGTGGTCAAGCAGAGTTTGTAAAAGATCCTAATCAAAGTTATTATATTTTTTTAGGTAAAGAAGTAAGATATTATCCATTTGATGTTTTTTGGAGACTGCCACCATTACTTGGATGGTTGCCTATTTGGATAAATGACGCATTATTTTTTTTAATGAATGAGTGGCTTCCAATGGAATTTTGGAATGAAGATACTCAATCATATAAAACTCGACCTTTAGTCTTACAAATAACAAGAGAAATAACTTCAATAATGACTTTTTTAATTGAATTAATCAGAGATATTTTATTAGGAGGTCTTAAAACTATAGTAGCTTTTACAAGCTGGGATTTTGTAGGCTCTAATTCTTGGGCAAAAATGCCTGGTCTTCCATGGACTATAGTTGCAGCTGGAGCAGCAATTTTAGCTTATAAGTTGAGTGGCAAGGGTTTGGCTCTATTTGCAGGTTTGGTTATGGTTTACATTTCTATATTTGGTCAATGGAAACCTTCAATGCAAACACTTTCTTTTATTTTAGTTGCAGCACCATTATCATTTGTTTTTGGCTTAGGCTTAGGCATTGCAGCATTTAAAAATAAACGTGTGGAAAAAGCTTTATATCCAATATTATTAGTAATGCAGACAATGCCACAGTACGCCGTATTAGTTCCTGCACTTGTTCTTTTTGGAGTTGGTGATCATGCTGCAGTAATAATTACTATGATAGTTGCTGTTCCTCCAATGATATTATTAACTTTACTTGGTTTAAGAGCAGTGCCACCAGAGGTTATAGAGGCTGGCAAGATGAGTGGGTGTAATAATTGGCAAATTATGTTCAAAGTATTAATTCCAACTGCAAGAAGAGATATATTAATTGGAGTAAATCAAGTCATTATGGTTTGTTTTTCTATGGCAGTAATTTCAGCCTTTATAGGCGCCAAAGGTCTAGGATTTAATTTATTATTAGCATTAAATCAGCTTAATATCGGGTTGGCATTGGAAGCGGGTCTTTGCATTAGTTTGATTGCAATATTACTAGACAAGATGTCTTTAGCTTGGGCAAATAAGCAAGTTGATTATTTTGGTAACTTAACTTTTTTTGAGAGAAATAAGAATGCATATTATTTTGGTATTGCTGTAACAATAGGAATTGTATTAGCATACTTAGGATCTTTTTATTTTAAAGAGGGATACAATTATTTATTTGAGGTTCCCCACAATAAGGGAATATCCACAGCTGATTTTTGGAATAAAGGAGTTGATTGGATTTTTGATACTTTTTTTGTTTATATAAAGGCATTTAACACTTGGTTGATTGTAGAAGTACTTCAACCAATGAGAGCCTTATATTTAAGAATGCCAGCTGTAGCTACATTAGTACTGGTTGTTGGAGCGGGATATTTAATTGGAGGAATTCGTTCAGCTTTAGTTGTTTGTGGATTGACATTGTTTATTGCTTTAAGCCCATGGTGGGATAGAGCTTTGGTTACAACATATATGGCAACTTTTGGAGTGATTGTATCATGTATAATAGGATTTACGGTAGGAACATTATGTTTTCAGAATAAACACTCAACTAGTTTTATGTTGGGTGTTTGTGATATTTTTCAAACATTTCCATCTTTTGTCTATTTAATTCCAGTAATGATGCTCTTTGGTATTACTGATACATCAGTATTGATAGCAGTTATTGTCTACGCGACAATACCAGCAACAAGATATACAATCGAGGGACTTAGAAGTGTTCCTACCGCTTTACATGATGCAGCAACAATGTCTGGTGTTAATAAGTTTCAAAGGTTAACCAAAATAGAATTTCCTTTAGCATTTCCTCATATGATGCTTGGTTTAAACCAAACGATAGTATTTGCTTTATTTATGGTTATTATCGGAGCATTCATTGGAACTGAGGATTTAGGACAATATATTCTTAAAGCTCTCTCAGATAAAAATGGTGCTGGAATTGGATTAACTCTTGGTATTTGTGTAGCGTTTATTGGTCTAATTTTCGACAACTTAATAAGAACCTGGGTTGAAAAAAGAAAACAACATCTTGGTATTAGTTAATTTTAAATTATTTATCTAAAAAAGTTTTTAATGAGTCATCCATAGCTTCTGCCCAAGGCGTATGATGGATTGGCGCTACTGAACCAGTAACAGGAGATGAAAAAGATTTGTTTCTATAAGTCATTATATCATCAACTTTATGATGTTCCCATTCTTTAAAATGTTTCCTTATTAGTTCAAAATCAATTTTAGGATAATCTGACATTTTGTGAAGCTCTTTTGTATATTCAGTTTGAAAATCAATCATTTGATCAGGGTTTTCTAATTTTTCCTCCATTGCAACCCATTTAATAATATCTTTTTCAATTTCATTACTATCTGGTATCTTAATTTTGCTCATAATTACATCTCGAGCAAACCAAGCCTGACAATCAAACATATTAAATGTATGAAACTGATCTTGCATTCCAAGATATAAAAGTTTTTGATTATCTTGCCACACAACACCTTTGTACAATTTTGGGGGATAAAGCCTGTTACCTGTTTTTAATTTTAAGCTTTCCTCTAAAAATGGAAAATGATGTAAATAACCAGTGCATAAAATTACAACATCGGCATCTTGTTCAGTACCATCTTTAAAGATTGCTTTTTTTCCTTCTAATCTATCTAGATAGTGAACTTCTTTCATTCCCTTAGGCCATTTAAATCCCATAGGATTGTGTCTGTAACCTATAGTTACACTTTTTGCTCCGTACTTATTGCATTGAAGCGCCACATCTTCTGCGGAGTAACTACTTCCTAAAACTATTACATTTTTATCTCTAAATTCTTCAGCATCTCTAAAGTCGTGAGAATGCATAATTCTTCCAGGGAAGGACTTCATACCTTTATATTCAGGTATGAAAGGAACAGAAAAATGACCAGTAGAAACAACTACATAATCAAAATCATCTTTCAAAACTTTATTATTAATTTTATCTTGATAGCTAATTTCAAATTTTTCGTTTTTATATATTGTATTAATTACTCTTGTATTGAACTTTATTTTATCTTTAAAATTTCCCTTTCTCAATCTGCCAACAATATAATCATACAAGACTTCTCTTGGAGGGAATGATGGAATGGTTTTTCCAAAATGTTCATCAAAAGAGTAATCAGCAAACTCCAAACATTCTTTAGGTCCGTTTGACCAAAGATACCGATACATGCTATTTGGGACAGGATCACCATATTGATCTGAACCAGTTCTCCAACTATAGTTCCATAAGCCACCCCAATCTTCTTGCTTTTCAAAACAAACTATTTCGGGAATTTTTTCACCTTTTATTTCAGCTTGTTCGAAAGATCTCAACATAGATAAACCGCATGGTCCAGCACCTATTATTGCAACTTTAGTCATAAATAAATCCTCATTTAGATAATTTATAACTGTATTTTACTAATAAAATGATAAAAATTGCAATAAATTAATAATTTATAATGAAGAAAATTTTGATTATTGGAGGTGGAGCAATGGGATCTGCATTTTCGATTCCGTGTCTTGAAAATAATAATAGTGTTACGATAACAGAGCCTTACAGCAAGATTTTTAGCAAAGATCTTTCATCAAAAAATAAATTTCATTCAGCTTTAAAAATTAAACTTCCTAAGAAACTAAGATTTAGAAAATTTTCTAATAATTTATTGAGAGAAAAATTTGATTTAATTGTAATAGCTTTGAGTCTTACAGGTATTGATTTTATTGGCAAACAATTAAAAGATCTCAAGATAAAACCTCCTATTTTAGTACTTACAAAAGGATTAAAATATGAAAAAAAGAAAAAAAGAATTTTGACAATTTCAGAACAACTCAAAAAAAATTACAATGTGTCTAATATTTCTGTATTAAAAGGTCCTTGTTTAGCTAAGGAGCTCGCGAGAAAAGATCAAACAAGTGTAGTTATTGCTAATAAAAACATTAAAATTGCCAAGTCTATTGGAAAGCTTATTTCCACCAAGTATTATTTGACCGAGTATTCAAAAGATGTAGTCGGTATTGAGGTATGTTCTGCAATTAAGAATATTTATTCTATGGTGATTGGTGCTGGTCAAAGTTTAAATTCATCATCAAATTTGTTTCAAAAATCAATTCTCGAAATGAAATATCTAATTAAATATTTCAAAGGTAAAGACGAAACAATCTCAGGTCTTGCTGGGGTAGGTGATTTATATGTCAGTGCAGCTGGAGGGAGGAACAGTAAAATGGGTAGTTACCTTGGAAAAGGTTTTACTTTTAAAGCAGCTAAGAAAAGATTTATGTCTAGAGACACAGTAGAAGGTGAACAATTAGCTAGAGAAATTGGTCCATTTATTATGAGAAAAATTAACAAGAAAAAAATTCCATTAATGATTTATTTACTGAGAGCAATTTTGAAAAATAAAAAATTAAAGATTAATTAATCAATCTATAATGGTTTATCTCTATGAAAAAAATTTTAATAGTTGAGGGAAATTTAAGGGAGGAAAATGAAAGTTTTTCAGCTGTAGGAATACAAACTCATACAGAAAGTTTAAAAGATAGCCTCAATTATTTTACAAATGAATTAAACTTTAATGTGGTGAACCCTTCATCAGATCAAAATCTGGACTTAGTAAATAAAAACCTTGAGAGTTACGATGGATTAATTTGGGGAGGGAGTAGCTTAAATATATATAATAATACTCCAGAAATTAAGAGACAGATTGAATTTATGAAGGAATGTCAAAAAAAAGTTAAGAATATTTTGGCTATTTGTTGGGGTATGCAAGTAGCAGTCACTGCTGCTGGTGGTGAAGTCAAAAAAGCTGATGACTCTCATATTGGAATAGCAAATGAAATTACGCTAAATGATAATGGCATAAATCATCCATTATATAAAAATAAAGATTTAAAATTTAATTCTCCGGCATTTAATTTTGATGAGGTGAGAACGTTACCAGAAAATGCAGTTTGTTTAGCGTCTAATAGGATTAATAAAGTTCAAGGTCTTTATTTTAAAATTAATGATACTAAAATTTGGGGCTTACAATATCATCCTGAAATTACATACGAAAAAATGATTAGTTTAATAGAATTTAGAAAAGATAAGTTAATTGAAAATAGAAAAGTTTTTAAAGATGAGGCAGATATTAAAAGACATGTTTCTTTTATTAAAAAGGAAATTACAGTAGCTAAAAAAGAAAAAAGAATGATTGAGTTAAAAAATTGGCTCAATCAATTAAATTAAAATAATCCTTCTATCTCACCTTTATCATTTAATTTGATTGAGTCCGCCGCCGGTACTCTTGGGAGACCTGGCATTGTCATTATTTCTCCACAAACAACAACAATAAACTCTGCGCCTGATGATAATCTTACTTCTCTAATAGGTAAAACATGTCCAGTTGGAGCTCCCTTAAGATTAGGATCTGTTGAAAAACTATACTGAGTTTTAGCAATACATACCGGAAGATTTCCGTAACCTTTTTCTTCAAAATCTTTCAATTGTTGTCTCGTTTTTGTATCCGCAACAACCTCACTAGCATGATAAATTTCTTGTGCAATTTTTTCAATTTTTTTAAATAATGGTAACTTATCTTCGTATAAATATTTGAAAGTATTTTTATTTTCCTCGCAAATTTCAACTACATTTTTTGCTAATTCTTTAGTACCTTCTCCACCGTTTGACCAATGTGTACACTTTGAAGCTTTTACACCTTGAGTTTTACAAAAATCAAGTAAGGCATTCATTTCTTTATCGGAGTCAGTTATAAAATGATTTACAGCAATTGTAACTGGAAGACCAAATTTTCTTGTATTATTTATGTGCCTTTCTAAGTTGATCAACCCTTTTTTTAATGCATCAACATTTTCTTTTTTTAAATCATCTTTTGCTACTCCCCCATGCATCTTAAGAGCTCTTATCGTTGCAACAATTACAACACAATCTGGTTTAATTCCTGATTTTCTACATTTGATATCTAAGAATTTTTCAGCTCCGAGGTCAGCACCAAATCCTGCTTCGGTAACGACATACTCTGATAGTTTAAGACCTGCTTTAGTAGCAATAACAGAATTACATCCGTGAGCTATATTTGCAAATGGCCCACCATGAATAATTGCTGGATTATTTTCTAAAGTTTGAGTAACGTTTGGTCTTATAGCTTCTTTTAAAAGTACAGTCATCGGTCCTTGTGCATTTAAGTCTTTTGCATAAATTGCTTTTTTATCCCTTGTGTATGCGATTGTAATATTTCCAATTCTTTTTTCTAAATCATTTAAATCTGTAGCAAGGCAAAATATAGCCATAATTTCTGAAGCTACAGTTATATCAAAGCCATCTTGTCTAGGATAGCCGTTTGCAACACCACCTAAGTCAACTACAATAGATCTTAATGATCTATCATTCATATCCATGACTCTTTTCCAAACTACTCTTCTAACATCTATGTTAAGTTTATTTCCCCAATAAATATGATTATCAATTAATGCTGAAAGTAAATTATGTGCTGAAGTTATTGCGTGAAAGTCACCAGTGAAATGTAGATTGATTTGCTCCATAGGAACAACTTGAGCATAACCCCCGCCTGCTGCACCACCTTTCATTCCAAAAGAGGGACCTAAACTTGGCTCTCTCAAACAAACTATAGATTTTTTACCGATTTTATTTAACCCATCATTTAGTCCAACGGATGTTGTTGTTTTTCCTTCACCTGCCGGAGTAGGTGTTATTGCTGTTACTAAAATTAGCTTTCCATCTTTTTTACTTTTTAGTTGATCTAAATATTCTAAATTTATTTTTGCTATATGACGTCCCATTGGGCTGAATGCAGAACTTTCATCTGGCACATTTATTTTGGCCAAAATATCTTTTATTGGCAACATTTTAGATTGTCTTGCTATTTGGATGTCTGACTTAACTTCACTCATTAAAAGTCCTATATAAATATTAAAAAGTTGGTCGATTAGTATCTCTTTTTAACAGGTTTGGAAATATCTAAAAATTATATATAAAAAAAATATGAACTATTTATATTCATTATTATAAAATTTAGACATGCAAAAATACTCAATATTCAGCTTGATGAAGAACGCTTTTTCTAATCATGAAAAATGGGATTTGGCTTGGAAAGACCCTTCGCCAAAGAAAGAATATGATGTCGTTATAATTGGAGGAGGAGGCCATGGTCTAGCAACTGCTTATTATCTGGCAAAAGAGCACAATATAACAAATGTAGCGATCATTGAAAAAGGTTGGATCGGTGGAGGTAATGTTGGTCGTAATACAACAATAATAAGATCAAACTATATGCATGATGATAATGCATTATTTAGTGAATTTGGCATGGATCTCTGGAGAAGGATGAGTCAAGATTTAAATTATAATGTAATGTTTTCTCCTAGAGGAATTATCAACCTTGCTCACTCAGATGCACAAATGAATGTTTATGCGAGAAGAGGTAATTCTATGAGATTGAATGGGATCGATGCAGTTCTTTTAAACAGAGAACAAGTTAAAGAAATTATTCCAATGGCTGATTTTTCTGAAAATGTTAGGTTTCCAATTTTTGGTGGATTAATGCAACCTAGTGCAGGAACCGCAAGACATGATGCAGTAGCCTGGGGTTATGCTAGACAGGCAGACTCAATGGGAGTTGATATAATTCAGAATTGTGAAGTAACAGGTTTCGATGTTGTGGGTGGAAAAGTAAAAGGTGTAAGAACATCACGTGGAGATATTAAAGTTAAAAAAATCGGTTTGTGTGTTGCTGGCAGCACAAATATTCTAGCAGAAAAACTGAATATGAGATTACCAATTGAAACACATCTTTTACAAGCATGTGTATCTGAACCTGTGAAGCCAGTTTTAGATAGAGTTGTTACTTTTGGAGCTGGACATTTTTATATAAGTCAATCAGATAAAGGTGAAATGGTTATGGGTGGTGATTTAGATGGATATAACAGCTATGCTCAAAGAGGTAATTTACCAACGTTACAACATGTTTTAACTGAAGGAATTGCGATGATGCCTTTTCTAAGTAAATTAAAAATGCTTAGAACTTGGGGCGGTATAATGGACATGTCTATGGATGGTTCACCTATAATTGATAAAACTCACATTGAAGGCTTATATTTAAATTGTGGTTGGTGTTATGGAGGATTTAAAGCAACTCCAGCATCTGGATGGACATTTGCTCACACCATTGCGCAAGACAGGGTCCATGAATTAAATGCTGGATATAATTTAAATAGATTTAATACAGGTTACTTACTTGATGAAAAAGGACTTGGTACAAAAACTTGGATTTCATAAATGCTCTATATAAAATGTCCACATTGTGGATGGAGATCACAAAATGAATTTTCCTATGGTGGGGATGCTACTGTTAAAAGACCTGAGCTAGGGAAGGAAGTTACAGATCAAGAATGGAATGATTTCGTTTACAATAGAAAAAGTTTAAGAGGAAAACATTGGGAGTTATGGCAACATTTATCAGGATGTCGCCAATGGATTAAAGTTGAAAGAGATACGGCGACACATGAAATTTTTAATACTCTTAAAGCAAGTGAGGAAATTTCATAATGACACAAAGTTTTAGATTAGAAAATGTTGGGCTAATTAACAGAAATAAAAAACTTTCATTTAAATTTAACGGAAAAGTTTATTATGGCTATGAAGGGGATACATTAGCGTCAGCTTTGATAGCAAATGGTGTTCATTTAGTTGGTAGAAGTTTTAAATATCATAGACCTAGAGGGTTTTTTGGTGCTGGAGTTGATGAGCCATATGCAATAGTTCAATTGTATAGAAATGGTGAAACTGAACCAAATATTAAAGCGACAGAGCAGGAACTTTTTGAAGGTTTGGAAGCTACAAGTGTAAATTGTTGGCCTAGCGTTAATTTTGATATAGGTGCGATTAATAATTTTTTAAAAATATTTCTTCCAGCAGGTTTTTATTACAAGACATTTATGTGGCCAAAAAGTTTTTGGTTTAAAGTTTACGAACCTTTTATTAGAAAAGCTGCTGGTCTTGGGGTTGCGTCTATAAAGCATGACAAAGAGAGGTATGAACACAAGTATGAATATTGTGATTTATTGATTACAGGATCTGGACCATCTGGATTAGCGAGTGCATATTCCGCTGCTAAGAATGGGGCTAGGGTAATTTTAGCTGAAGATAAATCTAGGTTTGGAGGAACATTATTAACTAGTGAAGTAAATATTGGTAATCAATCAGGAAAAGAATGGGCCGAAAGTATAATTTCTGAACTTAAAGAAATGCCAAATGTGACTGTTAAAAATCGATCACAAGTATTCGGTTACTATGATCATAATATGCTGGTGATGTCTGAAAGAATAAGTGACCATTTACCAAAAACAAAAAAATTTCATCCAAAACAAAGACTGTGGTACATAAGAGCAAAAGAAGTTCTGATCTCTTCAGGATCAATTGAAAGACCAATTGTTTTTGGTAATAACGATACACCAGGAGTGATGCTTTCTTCAGCTGCAAAAGAATATTTAAAAGTTTATGGAGTGTTGGTTGGAAAAAATCCTTTGATATTTACAAATAATGATAGCGGCTATGAAACTGCAATTGAATTTCAAAAAAATGGTATAAACCCAATTATTCTAGATACAAGAAAAGATCCAAAGTCTGAAATAGTTGATGAAGCAAAAAATCTAGGAATAAATATTAAGTTTTCTTATGTAGTAGTAGCTGCTCAAGGTTATAAAAAAGTTAAATCAGCTGATATCGCAAAAATTTCTGAAGATAAAGACCAACTTGGAACAGTAGAAAATATTAAGTGTGATTGTATATGTGTATCTGGTTTTTGGACACCAACAATTCATTTAGCTTCACAATCAGGAAATAAAACAAAATTTAAAGAAGATATAGATGCTTTTGTTCCTGGAAAATCAAAGCAAAATGAAACTACCTTAGGTGCTGCTAATGGAACATATACTTTAGAGGAAACTTTAAAAAATTCATTTGAAACTGGTCATAAATTATCAAAAGAAATTACTAAAAAAGATAATAAAATTTCTTTTCCAAATGTAATTGAGAAAAAATCAGCAGTTCATGATAAGTTTTGGTGTGTTCCACTTCCAAAAGGAAAAAATTATAAAAGATTTTTAGATTTTCAAAATGATGTTGCAGTATCAGACATAGAAATTGCTTTAAAAGAGGGATATCGATCAATTGAACATGTCAAACGATATACAACTCTTGGTATGGCGACTGATCAAGGTAAAACAAGTAATCTTAACGGTTTACAATTAGTATCAAAAATAGAAAACAAAGTTGTACCAGCTGTAGGTCATACAACATTTAGACCTCCATATTCTCCAGTTTCAATTGGAGCAATAGTTGGAAGAGAGGTTGGAAAACATTCAAAACCAACACGAAAATCTCCAATGCATTCATGGCATGAGAAAAATAATGCAGTTTTTGTAGATGCAGGAGTATGGTTAAGACCAAGATATTACAAGCAAGGGAATGAAAGTTTATTTGAAGGATCGAAAAGAGAAGCAAAAAATGTAAGAACTAATGTTGGTGTTTGTGATGTAACTACATTAGGAAAAATAGATATCAAAGGTCCAGATGCTGCAGAATTGCTTAATAGAGTTTATACCAATGCGTGGTTAAAGTTACCTGTAGGTAAGGCAAGATATGGCGTAATGTTACGAGAAGATGGGATTGTAATGGACGACGGAACAACTACAAGAATTTCTGAAAATCATTATCATATGACAACTACCACTGCACAAGCTGCAAACGTTCTATCACACTTAGAATATTATTTACAATTAGTTTGGCCAGAATTGAATGTAAATGTTGTTTCAACAACAGAACAATGGGCAGGGGCCGCAATAGCTGGACCAAAATCAAGAGAATTATTACAAAAATTATTTCCAAAATCTGATGTATCAAATGAGGCCTTGCCTTTTATGGGTTATATGGAGGGAGACTTGTTTGGAGTTAAGGCTAGAATTTTTAGAATCTCATTTTCGGGTGAACTTGCATTTGAGGTAAATGTTGAGTCAGATAATGGAAACTTTATGTGGGAAAAGATTATGGAAGTTGGTCAAGAATTTAAGATCCAGCCATATGGTACAGAGGCTCTATCAACTCTAAGAATTGAGATGGGACATGTAGCAGGATCAGAGCTTGATGGAAGAACGATTCCTTATGATAATTCTCTTGAAGGTTTATTAAGTAAAAAGAAAGATTTTATTGGAAAAAGATCTTTAAATAGAGAGGCATTTACAGCTGAAGATAGACAAAAAGTTGTTGGTGTTGTTCCTTTAGATAAAAAAACAAGTATTCCAGAAGGATCCCATTTAGTTAAAGACTCAAATGCGCCATTACCAAATCCAAAATTAGGATATATTTCAGCTTCGTGTTGGAGCGTTGAACATGATAATCCATTTTCTTTAGCTATTGTAAAAGATGGAAAAAATATGATTGGTAAGAAATTATTTGTAATGTCCCCACTAAAAAATAAAGTTATCCCAGTTGAGATTGTTTCTTCACATTATGTTGATCCAAAGGGTGAAAGAGTTAGATCATGAGCTCAATATCAGCATTAGCAAATGTTCATTCATTAGGTCAATTTGGTGATTATGAAGGTAAAGATGAAAAAAACCTTTTAAAAATCTCAGAAATTAAAAATTTATTAATAGTTCAAATAGTTCAGTATAAAAATTCTACAGTTTCTGTAGATAAAATTGATATTGATGGTTTAAAGCTGAAAGATGAACCATTACGTGTGGCAAATAATGATGATACAAGACTATTGTGGAATGGACCAAAAAATTGGCTTGTTGTTTCAACAAAAAAAGATTTATTCAAAAATATCTTAGAAAACTTTAAAGAATCAGATTTTGCTGTAACTGACCTATCTCATTCAAGAGCTGTAATTCAAATAGAAGGGCAAGAGGCAAAAGAAGTTTTAAAGAAAGGATGTCCATTTAATTTTAATTCTTTAGAAAAAAACAATTCTATAAACTCTACTTATAATGGAATAACTTTCACAGTTGATTTACTAAAAGATAATCCTGATAAAGTAAGATTATTTGCTCTAAGAAGTTTTGGGGAGTCTTTATATCACTCTATTACGGACGCGTCTTTAGAATTTGGTTTTGAATCATTATAAGTATTTTAGTCACGAGTAGCAATATAAACACCTATTGTGGTTATTAAAAATCCTACTAAATCTAAATGAGTTAAATTTTCATTTAAAAAAACCCATGCCATAAAAGCAGATGTTGCTGGTATTAAAAAAAATATTGAAACAGTTTTACTTGCTGAATTATTTTTAATTAAATACATTAATATTGTAAAAGCTCCAAATGAAACTAAAAATATTTGATGACTCATTGCTATTATAAATGTTTGAGTAAAATTAATATATGGCTCAATAAAAAAAATTAGAATTATAATATGAAAAGTTACGCCACCCAAAGCTTGATACATATTACTTACTGATAATGGTAAATTATTACTAAGTTTCTTTTGCCAAATAGTTGAAGCAGTTATTGCAATCAAAGCTATTACTGTTGCAACCAAACCTATCAATGGAATATTTGAACCAATATCAAAACCTAGAACTATAATAGCACCTGTAAAACCAAGTAAAACACCAAACCATTGTTTAACAGTGACCTGTTCATTTAAAATTGGTCCACTTAATGCATTAGTTAAAATAGGCTGAAGAGTTACAATTAAAGCAGCAATACCTGTGGGCATTCCTTTTGATATAGAAAAAAAAACTCCTCCCAAGTATAAACCATGAAACAGAACACCACTAAAAAAAGATTCAACGATATTTTTTATGTTAACTAAAATTTTTTGTTGGGTATAGATTGAGAATAAATAAAATCCTATTGCTACAATTGAAAACCTAAAAGCTAGTGCTGAAAATGGATCGCTATTATCTATTATTGGTTTTGTAGTAATAAAAGCTGAAGACCAAAGAAGTATAAATATTAAAGGAAAAATTCTGACCATTTCAGGTTTTATAGATCATTTATTCTTACTATAGGTGCTTAATTTTAGTTTAATTAACTATGCAAATACCACACTTAAATTCTACCTTGAGTTGTATCTTAAAATGTATAAGATTCGTAGTGTTTATGGTTAACAAAAAAATTATATTAGTATTTTTTATATTAATCAGCCTTGGCGCTTGTTCATCACCAACAGCAGTGTTGGGTCCAGCCTATTCTTTGTCATCTTCAGGAAATATTTATCAAGCAGGCTTAAGTTATGGCTCTAATCAGATGATAACAATGTATACTGGAAAAACTCCTCTAGAAAATTTAGGAGAAATTACCTCTGAAAATTTGAAAATGAAAAATAATATCCAAAAACAAACTCTTGAGAGTGAAGATTTCTATCAACTAGTAAAAAACAAAATAGAGAAAACTAAGGGAAAAATAAAAATATTTAATCAATAATATTAAGTGTTACTAATTTATTTTGCTTAGTTTCTTTACACCATAGTTCGTAGCTTTCACACATTCTCCATAAGTGATCAAAAGCTCTTTGTGATATTTCAAGTGGGTAATGACTTTTGGCATAATATAGTTCAGGAAATTTTATTAATTGTCTGATAGTAATATCTTTTTGAATTTGAAGTAACTTAATAGTTTCCTCAGGTATTTTATTTTTAGTTTTTTTATCAAAAAATTTATTATTTTTTAATCTTTGAATTAATTCATCATGAAATTTACCACTGCTTATATCTTCATATGTTTTTGTACCAATAAAAGCCTCAATTGCATTTATATTTGAAAAATCTGGGTTCATTTTTTTTAATTTACATACTTCAAGATAAATCACTTCTGCAGCTAATAATACATAAGGCTTTTCTTTTGAGGACATAATTTATTTCTTGTACTTTTTCATAGCTGCATTAGCTAATATTAAGTTAGGATCTAAAAATATTTTTGATGATTTTATTGCATTTAAAGATTTGAAAGCAAATATCGCAATAGGTAGTTCAGTGCAACCAAGAATAATTTTTTTACATTTCTTTTTAAGTAAATATTCAATTGCTGGCTTTATAGCACTACTAGCTAACTTCACATTTCCCATTTTAACAAATTTGATAGCTTTATTAACTGATTTTTTTTGCAGAACTGAACTAGGATAAATTAAATCAAATTCCTTATCAAAAAATCTATTATAAACTCCAGTTTTTA
>CACNWU010000006.1 GCA_902624185.1 uncultured Pelagibacteraceae bacterium | reverse complement strand
CGCTAAAATATTTTTAGATGTTATAGAAAAAACCTTAAAATATAAAGATTGTAAATTTTTTCTTGCCACAGGCAAAAATAATGAAGAGCAGTTTATCTTAAATGAAATACTAGATTCTAAGTTTAAAAATCGTTGTGTTGCATTAGATAATTTATCAATTAAAGAAACTTTACCAATTATAAAAAATTGTAATCTTGCTATTTGTAATGACTCGAGTTTTAGTCACTTATCTGCAGCTTTAGGAATTAAAACTATTACTTTAATGGCAGATACCCCTCTTATATACGGAAGCTATAGTTCTAAAATGTTCCCAATAATTCCTGATGGAGAAGAAACTGTTTCACATAATACACTTGGTAAAGAAAAAATAAATCCAGAAAAGATATATAATAAAATTATAGAAATAATTGATTAAGCGATGTCGTTTAAAACGATATCTTTAGCCTCATTAACTATTGACGATAATCTTGCAGTTTCTGGAGAAATATCAGGATGAATCTTTTTTTGAATCTTAACATAAGCTTTGTTAACATCATCCTTGGTAATCTTTTTATCTCTTTCTAAATTCAAAATTTTATAAGCTTCTGGAATAGATATAGATGATGAATTATTTAAATTTGTTTTATTAAATGAAAATCTTCCAGATCTTCTTAATGTTTGAATCAATCGAAAAAGCGAAATTAATTGGAAGAGTGATAAGCCTTTTAATTTTAATAAAGCTAGACTAGCCAAAGTAAGTGGTAAAGTTAATAAAAACCTACCACCAATAGCAAATAGAATTGCCAAAATAATTAATCCTAATATTATTAAAATCCTTAGACTTTTTGATATCTTTTTTGATGAAATTCTACTAAATAATTTCAGTAGAAAATAAAAGATTGTCAATATAACTACTGTATAAATTATTATATTCATATATTTTTTTTCAATATGAAAATACCACAACTTAGAAAGAAACTAGAAACAAAATCTTGTCACAATATCACATGGGAAGACAATTATAGCTGGATACATCAGAAAAATATTTTAGAGGTTTTAAAAGATAAGAATAAGTTAGACCCCGAAGTTCAAGAATATTTAATTCAAGAAAATGCTTATACGGAACATCACTTAAAAGATACAGCGAGCATACAAAAAAATTTATTTAATGAAATTAAAGGAAGAATCAAACTTGATGATGAGTCTCTACCTTACAAAGACCATACATACGAATATTGGACTAAAACTACCACAGAAGGAAATTATTCTATAAAATTAAGAAAAAAAATTGGTGAAACAAAAATTGAGGAAATTTGGAATGGAGATAAAGAGAAGAAAAAATTAGGTGTAGAATATTTTGGAATTGGAGATCTCGAAGTAAGTCATAACGACAAATTTCTTGCCTACTCTCTGGACATTAAAGGTTCTGAATATTACACGATATTTATTAGGAACATTAATACTAATGAAATTGTAACGAAAAAAATTATTGATACCTCCGGAAGTATTACTTTTAGTTTAGATGATAAATATATTTTTTACTCAAAATTAGATGAAAATCATAGGGCTAGAAAAATTTATAGGCATAAAATAGGAAATTTTGAAGAGGACGATGATTTAATTTTTGAGGAAAAAAATGAAGCTTTTACAGTTGGTATAAGCTTAAGTTCTGATGAAAAATATTATTTTATAACCACTTCTGATCACAATACCTCTGAACAATATTACTTTAATGTTAATGAAAAAGTTCCAAATCCTGTGTTAATTAGAAAAAGAAAAAAAGGTATTTTATATTCTATAAGTTCGTGGAAAAATAAATTTTATAATCATACAAATCAAGACGCCGAAGATTTTAAAATTGATATTTCAGACAGTTTGGATAATCAAAATTGGAGAACCTATATAGCCGCAAAAGATGAAGTTTTAATTGGCGGTTGTGTTTTTTTGGAAAATTGGATAATTCGATCTGAGACCTCTGATGCATTAGACAAGTTATACGTTAAAAATATTTCTACAGGACATGAAGAGCAATTGGTGTTTACTGATGAAAAAGTTTTCGTGCCAAATATTTCTTTAAGACAAAAAGATAAAAATACTGATGAAGTTTACCTAGGTTATTCATCGCCAAAAACTCCATCAAGAGTTTATTTATATAATCTCAAGAATAAATCAAAAAAATTAGTAAAGGAACAAGAAATTCCCTCAGGACATAAACCAGATGACTATATTGTTGAAAGAATAGATTTTAAATCACATGATGGTAGGTTGGTTCCTTTGACAATCACAAGACATAAAAAAACAAAAATTGATGGTTCCGCACATTTGTTATTATATGGATATGGTTCATATGGAAATTCAATGAGTCCAGGTTTTTCCTCAACTAAATTTAGTTTAATTGATAGAGATATAATCTGGGCAACTGCACACATAAGAGGTGGTATGGAAAAAGGAATGAAGTGGTGGAAAGAGGGAAAATTAACAAATAAAAAAAATACATTTGAAGATTTTATATACGCAGCAAAATATTTAATTGATAAAAAATACACTTCTAAGGGTAAAATAATTGGGATGGGTGGATCGGCTGGTGGATTATTAATGGGCGTTGTTGCTAATCAGGCTCCAGAATTATTTTTAGGACTACTAATGGCTGTACCATTTGTGGACTCGTTAACAACTAACCTTGATCATTCCTTGCCATTAACGGTTGGTGAATTTGATGAATTTGGAAATGCAAAAGAGAATAAAGATCATTTTGATTATATTTTTTCATACGCCCCGTATAACAATATAAAAAAAATGGATTATCCCCATATATTAATTACAACAAGCTTAAGTGACAACCGAGTGCTATTTGATGAGCCAGCAAAATTTACAGCAAAGTTAAGAGATTATAAAACAGATAACAATTTATTACTTTTAAAAACAGAGATGAATGCTGGTCATGGTGGTAAATCTGGTAGGGATGGTGCAATTGAAGAGATTGCTCTTGATTATGCTTTTGCTTTAAAAATCTCAAAAAAAATTTGATTATCTCATCTTGAAAAAAAATACTTAATACCCATATTATTTTTTATAGGCTGCCTAATGGGGCTTATAAATTATAACTTGCTTAATAAAAGGAGGATACTATGACAAGTAAGGATCTATCTATATTTAACTCACTAAGACCATTTTCAATTGGATTCGACGATATGTTTGACCAATTTGAAAATATGTTGGGTAATGGTGCATTGACTATGCAATCTAATTATCCACCATACAATATTAGGAAAACTGGTAAGGATAACTACGCTATAGAGGTTGCACTGGCCGGTTTTAATAAAAAAGATGTTGAGGTGGAGTTTGAAGATAATTTATTAACTGTGAGGACAAAACAAGTTGATAAATCTGAAGATAAAAATGGAAATGGAGAAATAATTCACAAAGGTATTTCACAAAGACAGTTTGCCAGGTCGTTTACAATAGCAGACGATGTAAAAGTTAACGGGGCTGAGCTAAAAGATGGTCTTTTAACAATATCTTGTGAAAGAATAGTTCCAGAACATAAAAAGAAAAAACTTATAGAAATTAGATAAGTTTAACCTTACTTGCGGAGTGAAAATCTCCGCAAGTATTTTTTTAAAAACACCCGTTAGATAAAAAACCTATTACTATTGAGTTAGAATTAATTTCAAATCTTCTTTCACATGGAATACCGTATTTTTTGGAATTATAAACTAATACTAAATTCCCTCTCTCATTTTTAAAATCCTCATCTGGGTTTCCAAGCTCTATTTTGAGATTACTTAAGGTCTTTCCTATAAATTCACTTAACTTTTGATTTTCTTTTTCAACTATTGCATCTGTTTTTTGTTTAATAGTCTCACATCCACTAAATAGAATTAATAAAAACAAACCTAATAGAATAAATTTAAGTTTAGACATAATTGATATTAACAAGCAAATAATCACTTAAATATAAACTTATTAGTTGAAATATGTGAATAAATAAGAGTTTTAATGGGTAATTTTCAAAAGAATCAAATATTTATCATGGATAGGAGGACAAATGCTTGAAAATTATTTTAATTATAAAAAACACAAAACAGATTTTAAAACTGAAGTGATAGCTGGGACAACAACATTCTTAACCATGGCTTACATAATGTTTTTAAATCCTTTTATTCTATCAGGAGAATTTGCCGGACCTGATAAAGGTTTCTTTGATTTTGGTGCAGTATATACGGCAACAATTTTAGCTACAGCTTTAGCTTGCTTTATAATGGCTTTTTATGGAAAAACATGGCCCATCGGATTAGCACCAGGAATGGGAATTAATGCTTTTGTAGCTTTTGGAGTTTGTGCAGGAATGGGTTACACACCTCAGGAAGCTTTGGGAGCTGTTCTGGTTGCGGGAGTGCTTTTCTTAATTATTTCACTCACTCCGATAAGAGCGTGGTTAATTAACTCAATTCCAAAAAGCCTTAAATTAGGAATTGGAGCTGGTATTGGTTTATTCTTAGCAATTATTGGACTACAAATAATGGAAGTTGTAGTTGATGATCCAGTTACACTGGTAAAATTGGGAGACCTTAGCAATCCATTGGTTCTATTAGGTTGTGCTACTTTTATTACAATAATTGTATTAGAAAAGATGAATGTAAAAGGAAATATCATTATAGGTATTTTAGCATTTAGTATCATAGCTTGGGTTGCAGGACTTGCAAAATTTAATGGTATTGCAAGCTCACCACCACCAATGACTTATCTTTTTGAGTTTGATTTGTCCGCAGCGATGACTGCTGGAATGTCAACTGTAATATTCACTCTTTTGTTTATTGATTTTTTTGATACAGCTGGAACTTTAACATCAGTTGCTAATGTTGCCGGAAAAGTAGATAGCAAAGGAAAAGTTCAGGATATTAATAAAGCAATGTTATCAGATAGCGTTGGAACAGTTGCCGGAGCTTTAATGGGAACAACAACAGTCACGAGTTATGTTGAGTCTGGAGCGGGTGTAAAAGCTGGAGGAAAAACTGGAATGACATCTCTTGTTATTGGTTTACTTTTCTTAGCATGTATTTTCTTTGCTCCCTTAGCAACTAGCTTGCCAAAACAAATTGATGGTGCAGCCTTACTTTTTGTGTCTGTTTTATTTGTAAGAAATATTACAGATATTGAATGGAATGATATTGCTGAATCTGCTCCTGCTATTCTTGCAATGATTTCGATGCCGTTAACTTACAGTATAAGTAATGGTATAGCCTTGGCATTTGTATCATATGCTTTAATTAAAATATTTACTGGAAAATTTGCAAGCACTTCCCCAGCTATATGGGTTGTGGCAATACTTAGTATAATAAGCTTTGTAGTTGCATAAATTAAAATTTAATAGGGCCAGTTTAAGCTGGCCTTATTTATTTTTTTCTATAATTTCGTCAATAGATAATTCTTCATAGTGCTCGGTAGGTTGAACAATCCAAGGATCTGAGTCTAATCTCACAGGACAAAAGTCTGGTTCAAAGGTCGATGATTTTTTTTTCCATAAACAAGCAGTTTTAACTTCTTTAATATAATTTTTAATGGGTCCGTAATCTTTTAACCATTCAATACTTTTATTAAGTGTTAATCCAGTATCTGATAAATCATCAATTAAAAGTACTTTTTTAAAATCTTCATTTTTTGCCAAAGAACTTATCTCTCTAGCAAACATTAATTGGCCTTGCTGGTCTTCCATTTTTTTCCCAGAATAACTTTGGATTACAATATATGCTATTGGTAATTTCAATATTCTAGAGAGAATATCTAAAATGGGAGCAGCACCTCTCATAATTCCTACTAAAACAGTTGGCTGATAATCTCTATAAATTTCTATAGCCAATTTTTCGACGATTTTTGAGTATTCATCAAAACTAATAATTAATTTCTCTGCCATGAAAGTTTTTATTATATAAATAAATAAAAGTAAAAATAAATTTATGAAAAAAAAAATTTTATTTATTCAACCTTATTATTTTTATGGAGGTCATTTTTTTCAATCTTTCAATAATCTTATTAAAAATATTGGAAAATTTAAAAGTTATGAATTTTTGATGTCTTTAAATATGAAAATTAAAAACAAAGTTTTTTTCAAAGACTTTATTAAGATTAAAAAAAATATGAAAATACACACCTTTCAATCATCCAAAAGTTCTGTAAGCAATATGAATGCAATTAAAGCTTTAATTTATGTTTACAATCTTAGAAAAAAATTTGATGTGTTTTTCTTTTATGATTTTCATGCTTTTATTTTGGCATATTTTTTTATACTTTTAGGACCCCTTTTTAAAAAGAAAAAAATTATTATATATGTTTTTTTTGGTCCAGAATTTTTAAAAAAATCTCTTCTAAAAACAAGTTTATTCAAGTTATTTCTCAGTTTAAATAATGTTCAAATTTTTTGCAGAACAATAGAACTAAAAAAATCTTGGCAAAAAATTTTATATAATTATAAAAAAAAAATAAAATATATTGAAAGTATTGATTACCCCTCATTTAATTATAAAAAAATAAAAAAAAAAGGAAAGTTAAAATTTGCTAGTGTTGGTCAGATTAGAGATGGCAAATCTTTAAGATTTTTAAATGATTATTTTGAGAAAAAAAAAAATTATAAATTTTCAATAATTGGTGGGTATGCAAATCAAAAAACCAAAAAAGAATTTAGTTTTTTGAATAAATCGTTTACCTCGAAAAAAGATTTTATAGAATTTGATCAATTGGTTAAAAAAAGCAAATCTTTAGATTATATTATATTACTTTATGATCATTTATTTGATAAAAGACTTGAGGTAAGCACTTTATATTTAGCTGTGCGTTTAAAAGTTCCAATTATCTGTTTTAAAAAAAATGACTGGCTCTCTAAAAAGGTTAGTAAATTTAAATGTGGTTATACAATTAAAAATCTTAATGAATTTAAAGATTTTCCAAAAAGGGAGTCAAATAAATATAAGTCCTACATCTTAGGCTTGAAAAAATTTGAGATTAAATTTTTTAATAATAATTTTAATGAAAAAAAATTTTATGATAATATTATAAGTTAATCAATGACAGCTAAAATTTTTTTTAATGTATAATAGTAATAATGAAAATATTTGATTGTTTCATGTATTTTAATGAGGACCTAATTTTAGATATTAGGTTGCACGAACTTTATAATAAAATTGATAAATTTGTTATTGTTGAGAGCAAACATACGCACAGTGGAGTAACAAAAGATTATAATTTTGATATAAAAAATTTCAGAAAATTTTCTGATAAAATTGAATATATACAAATCGATGATAATCCAAAAAATTTATCTGTAATAGATACTACAGATAATGAGGTAATTAAGTGTCATAAAGAAATTCAAAATGCACTTTTAATAGAAAATTTTCAACGCAATTGTCTTAACAGAGGTCTAAACTCAGCAGAAAATGATGATATGATTTTAATTTCAGATTTAGATGAAATACCAAATTTAGAAAAAGTAAATTTTAAGAAAAATATAAATAAGATTATTTTATTTAAACAATATTTTTTTCAGTATAGATTTGATTTGTTTTTAGATAATTTTTTTTTCTTTGGTTCAAAAGCTTGTTCGAAAAAAAATTTTATATCTCCACAATGGTTGAGAAATATTAAAAATAAGAAATATGATTTTTATCGATTAGACGCTTATTTTTCAAAAAAAAAATATACTAATATACATATAGTTGAAAATGGGGGTTGGCATTTTACTAATATAATGAGTCCTGAAAAATTAGAGTATAAGTTAAGATCCTATTTACATCATGGTGAAATTCCAAAAGATATCACTGACAAGACCTTTTTAGAAAAAATGATCAATGAAAGAGAAATTAATTATGACCATGCAGCTGATAAAAGATCAGAAAGATATACTAAAAAAAAATTAAGTTTTTTTAATAAAGAGTTATTACCAAAATATATTAAAGATAACTTTGTTAAATTTGATAATTGGTTTTACAAAAATTAATTCAATTTTTCTTAATAAATAGAATTTAAGTACAGTGTAAAAATTTATTTAAGAAAATAAGAAAAATTTGAAATCAATAAATATTTTTATATATTAAAAAACATAAATTAATTATAAAAATTGAATAGATTATTTATGAAAGCTTATTGGATCGCAGTATATAAAGATATGAAAAATCCTGAGAACATTAAAAAATATGGTGAGAAAGCGACACCGGCTATAAAAAAATTTAATGGAATTATTCTTGCAAGAGGTGGTAAAACTGAAACCATTGAAGGCAATCCTTCGCCTAGAACTGTTCTAATAGAATTCCCATCAATGAGTGATGCTTTGCAATGTTACAATTCAAATGAATATCAAGAAGCAATGAAGATTGGTAAGGGAGAATTTAATAGACATATACAAATCGTCGAAGGCACCTAATATTGAATTGGTTTTGGATCAATACTTCTCCAAAGATACCATGTAGCTACAGAACAATAAGGAGAAAATCTTTTTTTTAAAAGGTTTACAAATGTTTCCGGAGGTAAATATTTTCTCTTATAATTTTTTGATATAGCTCTTAAAAGTCCAATATCTTGCACTGGCCATATATTTGATCTATTAAAAGTAAAAAGCAAAATCATTTCAGCAGACCATCTTCCTATCTGTTTTAAGCTAGACAGGTAAACAATTGCCTCCTCATCATTCATTTTTTCGATTAATCTTGGATTAAACGACTTGTCTAATATTTGTTTAGCTAAGTTTTTAATTCCAGATACTTTTTGTCGACTCAACCCGCAGCTTTTTAATTGTTGAGTAGATAATCTCGATACTATTTTAGGATTAATTTTATTTTTACATTTTTTTTTAAATTTTAAAAAAACTGCATCAGCAGCTATAACACTAATTTGTTGACCAATAATGCTTTTACACAAAGAAAAAAAAATATCTTTCCTAGAAGTAAGGATAGTTTCTGAAGGGCTTTTATAATCATTAATCAACTTAGATATTACTTTATCTTTTTTAGACAAATATTTTTTTGCCTTAATCCAATATTTTGGTGTTCTAGTCATTAATTGCTTTAGAGGTAATAATCTTCTTTTTATAAATTTCTCTTCTAAAAATAATTAATGTTGAAATAATTACTAAAAAAGCACCAACTAAAGTTTTAATAGTTGGAATTTCGTCCCAAATGAAATAACCAAAAATTATAGCAAAAACTAATGCCAAGTATTTCAGTGGGGTAACAAGAGAAACTTCTGAGTATTTATAAGACTGGCTCAGCCATAAATTAGCAACCCCACCAAATATCCCCACCAGAGATAGCAAAACTAAATGATTTAAACTTGGCATCACCCAACCTTGTGGGATTGTAAAAAAACTTAATAAAGTAATTGAGAGAGAAAAATAAAATGAAATTAACCAAACTGGCTCTGTTGAAGAAAGCTGTCTAATTGCAATCGCAACATAAGAAAGTCCTAGACAAAAAATTATTGGAAAAATATAATAAATATTTAGTTCACTAATTCCTGGCTCGGTAATAATTAATATACCAATGAACCCCACAATTACTGCAAGCCATCTAAAAATCCCCACTTTTTCACTTAATAAAAAAATTGAAAAAATAGTTGTAAATATTGGAGCTGCAAAAGATATGCTTACCACTGTCGCTAAGGGCAATTCTCTTAAGGCAATAAATATTGCGACTAAAGCGATCAATCCTGATGTACACCTTAAAAAATGTAAACCAGGTCTTTTAGTTGTATAGAAATTATGTAATCTTTCTTTTGGAATAACGAAAAAATAAAAAATTATTCCAAAAAAACCTCTAAAAAACAAAACCTGACCAATTGGGTAATCTACAGACCATTTAACTATAACATCCATTAGAGAAAATGCACAAATAGACATAAACATGTACAAAAAACCTAATTGATTTTTACTAAGCATATGAATAATTTGTAAATTAATTTAAATCATAATCAATGGAAATAGCAGTTTTAGCACTTGGATGTTTTTGGGGACCAGAAATTAAATTTAGTAAAATTGATGGTATTATTAAAACAGAAGTTGGGTATTGTGGGGGTAACAGTCCAACCACAACTTATAAAGAAGTCTGTTCTGGCAATACTAATCACGCAGAAGTGGTAAAACTTGATTTTGATGAAAAAATAATTTCTTATGAAAAAATTTTGAAAACTTTTTTTCAAATCCATGATCCAACCACTTTAAATTCTCAAGGGCCGGATTTTGGGACACAATACAGAAGCGAAATATTTTGTTTAAATGATACTCAAAGAACTGTTGCTGAAAAAGTATTAAATGCTGTTAATGAAAGATTATCAGGTAAGGTGGTTACTAAAATTTCTATGTTAAAAAATTATTGTCCAGCTGAAGAGTATCATCAAAAATATTTAGAAAAAAGATAGAATGTCATTAGTAGAGACAGATTGGTTAGAAAAAAAAATAAATGATGTAAAAATTATAGATTGTTCTTGGCATATGCCTCAAACGCAGAGAGATGGTTATAAAGAATACAAAGATCAACACATTCCTAATGCAATTTTTTTTAATTTAGACGATAATTCAGAAAAAAATACTGACTTACCACATATGTTAGTAAGTCAGAATAATTGGGAAAAAATTGTTTCTAAAATGGGAATAAAAAAAAATGATGAAATAATTATTTACGATAATTCAGATGTTATAAGTTCTTGTCGATGTTGGTTTAATTTTATTTATTTTGGACACGATCCAAACTTAGTTCATGTTCTTAATGGTGGATTAAAAAAATGGATGCTTGAAAAAAAAGAAATTACAAATCATCTTACTAATATAAAGATTTCTGATTATACAAGTTTTGAAAATAAAGAATTTGTTAAAAATAAAAAATTTATTGATCAAAATATCAATTCACAAGAATTCATAGTGATTGATGCTAGAAGTAAAGAAAGATTTGAAGGAAAAATTCCAGAGCCGAGAAAGGGTTTAAGAAGTGGTAATATCAAAAATTCCTTTTGTATTCCTTTTAACGAATGTTTAAATGATGACAAAACATTTAAAAAAAAAGATGATCTTAAAATTATTTTTAAAACTTGTTTAAAAAATATAGAGGAAAAAAATATTGTTTTTTCATGTGGTTCTGGTGTTACTGCGTGTGTTTTGGCACTAGCTTATTCTCTAATAAATGATAAATATCACCCATGCATCTATGATGGTTCTTGGGCTGAATACGGCATAATTTAAATTTAATATGAAACGATCTACAAAAATTACTTCAATAATATTTATTTTTTTTCTTATCATAGCAATTGTAATCATAGGAAGAACTATGATTGGAAATCATTTCAAGAAGAAATTTAGTAAAACTCCACCTCCTGGGATAATCGTAACCGAAGTTGTTATGAGAGAATTCTCGGAAAAAATTGAAACATTCGGAACAGCTATATCAAAAAACTCGGAGTCTTTTAAAATTAAAAAAGATGATCTTTATGAAGATATGAAACTAAAAAATATTGTAAAAAAAGGAGAAGTTTTAATTAAACTAAAAAGTGGGGATATAGTAGCTCCATTTAGTGGTGTTCTTGGTTACACGGGGTTGACTGAAGATATTCTTTTATCAAATAATATATTTGTAATTACCCTTGATGACAACTCAACTATTTATTCTGATATAAAAATTCCAGAAAATTATTCAGCATTCATAAAAAAAGGCCTACCTGTAGAAGTAAAAATATCAAGCTATAAAGATCAGATTTTTGAGGGTGAAATCGACTTTGTCTCAAGTAGAATAAATGCTGACACTAGAAGTTTATTATCTCGAATAAAGATTGAAAATAAAAATTTAGAATTAATGTCTGGCTCCCTGTTAGAGGTAAGTGTAAAATTTAACTTAAGAAGTTCATTAAGTGTTCCTGATACCAGTATAATGGTTGAAGGTGATAAATCCTATGTTTACAAAGTAAATAATGAAGATATTGCAAACAAAACTGAGGTAAATACAGGTTTAAGAAGTGAACAAAATATAGAGATTATATCTGGATTAACTGAAGGCGATGTAATTGTGGCTGAGGGTTTGAAAAAAGTAAGACCTCGAGGAAAAATTAAACCTATTAAAAATTAAATGTTTATTACGGAATTAAGTATTAAGAGACCAACCATTTCATGGGTTATGTCATTAATCTTGATAATTTTTGGATTATTTGTTTTTTGGAAACTGCCTGTAAGAGAATTGCCTAATGGGATCCAACCACCCGTTGTTCAAGTCCAAATAAATTATAGTTCTGCTGCAGCATCAATAGTTGATCAAGAGGTAACTCAAATTGTTGAGGATGTTGTTGGAGGAGCAGAAGGAATAAAGAATATTGACTCAAAGTCTGAAAATGGAAGAAGCACAATTAATGTAGAATTTGATACGAGCATTAATTTAGATAATGCTGCAAACGATATACGAGAAAGAGTTGCTAGAGTTGTGGATAATTTACCCTCTGAGTCTGAACCTCCACAAATACTTAAAAGAGCAGCAGGTTTTACTACAACGATGTGGCTATCGTTATCCTCATCTACTTGGAGTGATTTAGAATTAGGTGATTATGCAGAAAGGTATTTAATTGATCAATTCTCAAGTGTGAAAAATGTTGGCAGAATAAGAGTGGGTGGACTTAGAGAACTAAGTATAAGAGTTTGGATTGATCCTATTAAACTAGCAGCAAATAATTTGACAATTCAAGAAGTAGAAGTTGCTTTACGAGGAGAAAATATTAGTCTTCCAGCTGGTACATTAGAAGCAAATAATATTGATTTAACACTCAATTTAGATAAATCATATAATAATATAGATGCGATTAAACAACTACCAATAAAAAAAACAGATAATAAGGTTATATTACTATCTGATGTTGCTAATGTTGAGTTTGGACCAGTTTCAGAAAAAACTTTGTTTAAAGCACAAACTAAGGACCAGATAAATCTTAGAACCGTTGGAATTGGAATTTATGCCAGAAGTGGAGCATCAACTGTTGAACTTGCAAAAGATGTAAAAGAAAGAATAAAAGAGGTAAAAAAATCTCTACCTGAAGAGCTTGATTTAAGGGTTTCCTTTAATAGGGCAAATTACGTCGAGGCAGCTATTGAGGAAGTTTATAAAACTCTTTTAATAGCGTTTATCTTAGTGGTACTGATTATTTATTTATTTTTGGGTAACCTTAAGGCTGTAATTGTGCCTGCTATTGCACTCCCAGTAAGTCTAATCGCATCATTTTTGGGTCTTTATATTTTTGGTTTATCAATAAATATTTTTGTTCTTTTAAGTTTTATTTTGGCTATTGGAATAATTACAGATGACTCTGTTATTATGACGGATGCTATTTATAGAAGGATTGAAAATGGTGAAACACCACTAGTCGCTGCTTTCAAAGGTTCTAAGCAAATTTCATTTGCTATTATAGCTACTACTTTAATCTTAGTAGCTGTTTTTTTACCTTTAATTTTTATTGAAGGTATTTCAGGAACCTTATTTCGTGAGACTGCAATAGCTTTATCATTTTCTATAATCGTATCATCTTTTGTAGCACTTACTTTATCTCCTATGCTTGCAAGTAAATTTTTACAAAAAAAAATATCTAAAAAAAATTTTTTGATGAAATTTGAAAAAATTTTTTTAAACTTTGCAAATTTTTATAAAGAAACTTTAAATACAATAATGCATAAAACTAAAGTCATAGGTTTTTTTATAATTTTTATTATTATTGCATCTGTATTATTATTCACTTTTTCAAAGAAAGAACTTTTGCCTATGGAAGATAGAGGTGCATATTTAATAATTGGAATGACTGATGAAGGCAGTTCTTTTGAATACACACAAGAGCAAGCTCAAAAAGTAGAAGCAAGATTAATCCCGTTATTACAAGCTGAAGATAGCCCATATTCTAGATTTATCATGAGAGTCCCTGGATTTGGAAGTTCAGCCAATACATACAATAGTTTCATAATAATTGCACTTCTTGATGACTGGAAAAATAGAAAAAAAGGTCAACAAACTATTTTAAGGGAAGCAATTGGGAAAATTGTAACTTTGCCACAAGCAGTAGCTTTTCCAATTTCCCCTCAATCAATAAGAGTTTCGAATTATAATAAACCGGTACAGATGGTAATTTATGGAAATACTTATGAAGAACTAGAAGAAATTCAAAAAAACGTAATTCAAAAACTTAGAACAAATAAAAATCTTTCAAGAATTGAGTCTGATTACAATCGGAATAAACCAGAAGTAAAATTACGGATCAATAAAAACAAAGCTAAAGATCTCGGAGTTTCAACAAAAGCAATAGGCGAAACACTCGAGACACTTTACGGGGGGAAAAAAATTACTACATTTAATAAGCTTGGAAAAGAGTATCCAATTATTGTTCAACAATATTTATCTGATAGAAGAAATAAAGATGGAATTTCTAAAATATTTGTGCGATCTGAAACTAATGGTAAACTTATATCTTTAGGAAATCTTGTTAACTTTCAAGAAGAAGGTATAGCTAAAGAACTTGCAAGATATAATAGACAAAGAGCAGTTACGATTTCAGCTAATATTGGAGATAATTATACTTTAACGGAAGCTATAAGTTTTTTTGAAAAAACCATGCTTGAACTAGCTCCAGAAAATCAGATTACCTGGAAAGGAAAATCAGAGGAGATTAAAGAAACAAGTAACGAAATGTTCATTATTTTTACTTTGGCTTTATTAACAGCATATTTAGTAATGGCAGCAACTTTTAATTCATTCATACATCCATTTATAATTATTTTGACAGTACCATTAGCTATTTTTGGTGGTTTAGTATTTATTTTATTTTTGAACAGTTCAGTAAATATTTTTTCCCAAATCGCATTAATTATACTTATAGGTATCTCAACTAAAAATAGTATTTTAATTGTTGATTATGCAAATCAAATTAGAACTACAGGTAAAAATATCGAAACAGCAGTAAAAGAGGCATGCGCCGTCAGATTTAGACCTATCCTCATGACTTCTCTTAGTACAATGATTGCAATGATGCCTCTTGTAATAGGTAATATTGGTCCAGGTGCGGGTGAAGGCTCTAGATTAGCTGTAGGCTCTACAATATTAGGTGGCATGATTATTTCAACATTTTTTACATTATACATTACTCCGTCAATGTATTTAGCGTTTGCAAAAAATACGAAGAGAATCGATGAAGTAGATTTAGAGCTAAAAAAAGAACTATCTAAAAAATAATATATTTATTTTTATTGAGATTTTTTTTACATTTCAGTAGTTGTTTTTTATAAATGTTTGATTGTTTTTTTACTTTCTTAGCTAAATCGATCACTTTTTTATTTTTTTTATAATTTTTGAAATTACCCCAGCCTTCATGATATGCGATATATTGCTTAAAAGCATCTTTCTTTGAAATTTTTAAAATAGTCTCAGTTTTATTTGTGTACCAGCCAATAAAGTCAACGCTATCTTTAAATCTTAATCTTATTGCTAGTCTATTTCCTGTTTCTATCTTGTATTGTTCCCAAGTTCCTTTTACTGCCTGAGAATAGCCAAAAGAGCTTGAAGGTCTTTTAAAAGGTATAATCTTAAAAATTTTTTGCCTTGCTGGTTTAGCAAGCCAATCAAAATCTGACTCCATCTTTATTATTGCTAACTGAATATAAATTGGTGTTCCCCATTTTTTCTCTACTTTTTTTGTATGCTTATACCAAAGATATCTTTCATTAAAAATTGAGCAGCTATTAGCCGTGTCCTTTGGTATTGAGGAACATCCAGTTAGTAAAAAAAAAATTAATATGACTAATCTATTTTTTAAATGGACCATATTTACTTATAAGATTCTTAATTATAATTACAATCATCACTCCAAATATATTTCCGGTTAAATCTGACCATTGAAAACTTCTTTCAGGGATAAATACATGTAAAATCTCCAATAAAATCGACAAAAAAATTAAATAAATTATTAGAAGATTAATTTGTTTTGGCTTAATGAAACTTAGAAAACCAATTATAGAAATAAAAAAAAATACATAGAAATGATTCGATGAAACAATGAAATCAGGTGTTATTTGAGGTTGTATTCTTTTATCCTCATAAATAATTAAACCTAATAAACTTCCCGGATAAAGATACAAAATAATCAAAAAAAAGTTGATACAATAAAAAATTATTTTATATTTAGAAAAAAATTTTATCATTTAATTTTATAGTTTTATTTATAAATATATCTTAAAAATAACAACATGAGTTTTTTAATATTAGTAAGACACGGTCAGAGTACATGGAATCTTGAAAAGAGATTTACTGGATGGGTAGATGTTGGTCTTACTGAACAAGGTGAGTCGGAAGCAGAAAAAGCTGGGTCTTTAATTAAAGATAAAAATATTGAAATACATCGTTTCTATTCGTCTTTTCAGCTTAGAGCAAATCATACTTTAGAAATAATTCAAAAAGTTTTAGATAGTGAAAAAAGTTTTACTAAAGCTTGGCAACTTAATGAAAGACATTATGGTGCACTAACAGGTTTAAATAAAATTGAAATGAGCAATAAAATTGGTAGTGATAAAGTATTTGAATTTCGCAGGTCTTGGGACGTCAAACCTGAGCCATTAAAGAAAGATAGTCCATATCATCCTTTAAATATTGAAGTATATAAAGATATTCCTAAAGAAATAATACCAAATACTGAATCTTTAAAAGATACTTATGACAGAGTTATTAAATATTTTAATAAAGAGATAAATAGATATTTAGTAAATGAGAATATTCTAATTTCAGCACATGGAAATTCAATACGAGCTTTATGTAAATATCTCTTTAAATTGGATAATCAACAAATCTCAACTTTAGAGATACCAACAGGAAATCCGTTAATGATAAACATTGATAATCAACTTAATATAAAAAGTTGTGAGTATCTCGATAAAGAACGTTCTAAAAGTCTTGTAGTTTTTTAAACATTTTCAAATTAGTCACATGATAAAATTTGCTCAAACTTTCATATCCATTAAGGTCATTGTTTTTTAGTAATTCATTCCAGATCTCTGAAATAGGAAAATCTTTTACCTTGTAATTTTTAAATAAATTTTTATTAAGAATTTGACATCCAATAAAAATTACATTTTTTTTTTCATTTTTTTTTAATAAATTCTTGATAAGCTCAAAATCTTCTTTAAGATCTGGATCATAACTTAAATCACTTTTTGCAACTAAAAGAATATTATTCAATTTATTTGAAAAATAAAATTTTTGCATTTTTGTTATTTCATCAATATTTTTATCCGACCAAAGAGTATCAGGATTAAAAATTAAAAAATCATTATCCTGAGAATGATTAATCATATTAAGTAATCCACCCCCAGTATCTAAAATTTTCTCTCCATCATCTATAATTTGGATGTCTAAAGAAAAATTATTTCTTTTAATATAATCTAAAATTTTATCATTTAAATGAAAGGAATTTAGTAAAATTTTTTTTATTCCTAATTTTTTGATTAAATTAATACACCTCTCCAACAATGTTTTATTACCTAATTTTAAAAGTGGTTTAGGGGTTTCCAAAGTTAACGGATTTAGCCTTTTGCCTAACCCTGCACATAATATAAGAGCTGTATTAATTTTCATTTTATTTTTCCCTTAAAATTTTGTTTTAAAAGTTCTTTTAAATCTTTAAATATTTCGTTTTTATTAATTCTAATATTTATTAAGGTCCAAGCGTAAGGTATTAATTTAAGATAATCTTTTTTTTTATCTTTTATAGCCAGACGTGTAAATATTCCGATTATCTTCAAATTTCTCAAAATTGATAATATTTCAAAATCATTTTTAAATTTTTGCTTATCTAATTTTTTTTGATTTCTAATGTATAATTTATAAATTCTATTTTTCAATGATATAGAAGTTTTGAAACGAACATCATCAATTAAAGATGCTAAATCGTAGGCTTTATTTCCAATCAAGGCATCTTGACTGTCTATTACTCCTATTTGATTATTAACCAACATCAAGTTTGAAACATGAAAGTCTCGATGAACAAAAGTATTATTTTTAAGTTTTAAATTTAAAGTTAATTTTCTAACAATGCTTTTAAATTTTTTCGTAAACAAATTTTTGTTTTTAATTGAAAAATTTTTTTTCATATACCAATCACAAAATAAATTAGCCTCTTTAATCAAAATTTCTTTATTATATTTTGAAACATAAAATCCTTTTTTTTGGAAATTTTTGATTTTCGTATTCTTAATTAGTTGTATCTGATTTAAGGTTTTAATAATTTTTCTGAAATAAAAAAAATTATTTTTTTTATTTTTTTTTAAAATTGTAAAAATGGTATCATTACCAAAATCCTCAATTTCTATATAGTTTTTTTGATAATTTTCCTGATATAGCTTAGGTGCTAAAATCTTATTTTTAATAAGAATTTTGTTAATTGCATCATAATTAAGTAGATTTTCGACTTTTTCTTTTTCAGAAAAAACTAAGATTGTATTTATTAATTTATTTTTTTTTCTATAAAATTTTCTGATTGATGCATCGCCAGCTATTTTTTTTAGATTTTTCATAAAAACTTACAAATCTAGACCTTTAATTTGTGCTGATCTATTTTTATGATTATCTTCATACAGTAGAGTTAACTCTATCAAGTTTTCAGGTTTTTCTTTAATTATTTGTGGCCATTCTATTAGTGTAATTGTATTTAAATTATCTTCAAATAATCCTAAATTTCTTAATTCGTTACTCGATTTTAATCTAAATAGATCATAATGATTTATTTTAAATTGTTTAATTTGATACTCATTTAGCAGATTAAATGTAGGACTTGTTACTTCTGTCTGTTTCAAATTATATTTTTTTTGGTAAGCATTTACTAAATATTTCACAAAAGTTGTTTTACCAACTCCCATTTCCCCATATAGAAAAATTATGCTACCTGGTTTCAGTTTTATTAAAAATTTTTTTGCTAATTCTTCTGTTTTATTTTCTGAAGATAGGTCTATTTTATCACTTTTAGTAGCGATAGGCATTAGGTTTAAAAGGACCTTCTACTCCGACACTAATATAGTCAGCTTGCTCTTTTGAAAGTTTTGTTAATTTTGCTCCGACTTTTCTAAGGTGAAGAGTTGCCACCTTTTCATCTAAATGCTTTGGTAAAACATAAACTTTATTTTCATAATTTTTATGATTATTCCAAAGCTCTATTTGAGCAATTACTTGATTAGTAAATGATGCGCTCATCACAAAACTCGGATGACCTGTCGCGCAACCTAAATTTACTAATCTTCCCTCCGCTAAAAGAATTATTCTTTTTTTGCTTGGAAGCTCTATCTCATGTACTTGTGGTTTAACTTCAGTCCATTTATAGTTTTTCAAAGCCTCAACTTGAATTTCATTATCAAAATGACCGATATTACAAAGTATTGCTCTATCTTTCATTTCTCTCATATGATCAGCTGTAACTATATCTTTGTTGCCAGTTGCTGTTACAACAATATCAGCTTTAGAAATAGCTTCCTCCATCAAAACTACTTCGTATCCCTCCATCGCAGCTTGTAATGCACATATGGGGTCTGCCTCAGTGACTAGAACTCTTGCTCCACTTTGTCTTAGAGATGCAGCGCTACCTTTTCCAACATCCCCGAATCCTGCAACTATAGCAATTTTTCCCGACATCATAACATCTGTAGCTCTTCTTATTCCATCTACTAAACTTTCTCTGCAGCCATAGAGATTATCAAATTTTGATTTGGTAACTGAGTCATTAACATTGATTGCTGGCACTAAAAGAGATTTGTCTTTTTCCATTTTGTTTAAAGCCTTAATTCCTGTAGTTGTTTCTTCTGAAACACCTTTAATATCTTTAAGCAAATCTTTATATTCATTGTGCATTATAGCTGTCAAATCACCACCATCATCCAGCAACATATTTGGCTTCCAATCTTTTTTACCTATGATTGTTTGCTTGATGCACCAAAGATATTCCTCTTCTGTTTCTCCTTTCCATGCATAAACAGGTATACCTGCTTTTGCTATTGCAGCGGCAGCATGATCTTGAGTTGAAAAAATATTACAAGAAGACCATCTTACCTCCGCCCCTAAATCCACAAGAGTTTCTATTAATACAGCAGTTTGAATTGTCATATGGAGACAGCCAATAATTTTTGCTCCTTTAAGAGGTGATTTTCCTGAATATTCTTCTCTTAACGCTATTAACCCAGGCATTTCACTTTCTGCTATTGAAATTTCTTTACGGCCAAATTCTGCTTGCGAAATATCTTTTACTTTGAAATCATCCATCGAAAGTCTTCTAACAATAAAGGATTAATTAATCAATAGCACTCTTTACACTTTGGGAAATATTATTTCCATGCTTGCACCCTTTTGATTTAGTCTATTGGAAGCTTTAATTGTAGCATTGTGTAAATCAACTAAGTTTTTAACAATATTCAAACCGAGACCAGAATGTTGACCAAATTTATCAGGTCTATTGCTATAAAATCTCTTAAATATCTTGTTTGTATCTTTTTCTTTAAAACCTTCTCCTTCATCTAATATATTTATAATTACTTTATTATCATTTGATTTTGATACTCTAACAATTACTTCCTTGTTATCCTCGCTAAAAGAAACTGCATTATCTAATAAGTTAGCTACTATTTGTTCAATTCTATTTTCAATCCCATAAACAAAGTATTTATTTTTTTTATCATTTGCATAAGAAATTTTAATCCCTCTTTTCAATTTATATATATTATTAAAATCATCTACGACTGATTTAATTATAGGCTCTATATCTAATTTTTTTATTTTTTCTTTACTTAAAGCAACTTCGTCTTTAAGAATTTGGGAATAATCAGTAATCAATCTTTCAATCCTTTGTACATCATGGCTTAAAATATCAATCAATTTAATTCTTTGATTAATATCGTTAGTATCATGTAAAATTTCAGAAGCACTTTTAAGAGAAGCAAGGGGATTTCTAATCTCATGAACAAGATCAGTAGAAAAATTCTCTGCATGTGTTATCCGTTTTTGCAATTCTAATGTCATGTCATCTAAAGAGTTTGAGAGTAATCCTAACTCATCATTTCTTAATTTTAATGAGTCAATATTAGTGGTTTTAAGATCTTTGTTTTTAATTGTTTTTGTGTAACTTACTAAATTTTTAATAGGTTTTAAAAAATATCTATTTAATACAAATGAAAAAATCAATATTACAATTCCAACGGCTATAGCTGTTCTAATAATAAATGTTTTTCTTTCATCAATCGCAGCTTTAATGTCATTGGCATTTTCTGTAATTGCTAAATAGCCAATATTTTTACCATTTTGCATTACATTTTTTATTGTAGTTAATTTGAATTTATTAAATTCTTCCTGGGTAAAAGTAAAAGGAATACCAAAATTCTTTGAGGCAGCGTAATTATACAATACATCGTTTAAAGAAATCGCATTTTCATTTCCAATATCAATATTTTTTTTTTCTGTTATTTCTTTTGTTTTTTTCTCGTTCAATATTTCTAATTCAACAGTATCTAATCTTTTTGAAAATGATCTTGGATCAAGATCCAAAGTATCTGTGTCTCCAACCAAATTAAGTTCATTATCAAAGAATATGACTCTATCAAGATTTTGAAAAAGAAATCTTGTAGAAAATAAGAAGCTTCTTATATCTTCCTCAACAAATTTGACATTTAATCTTTTTAGATTGTCTATTGTATTATTTATTACTTCAATATGAATTGAAGATTTTTTTTTTATCAAATTAGGTTGTACATTTTTTATGTAAATAAATGTGAATAAACCAATAACTGTAAAAAAAATTGAATTTATAAATAAAAATTTTTTAAGTATAGAGAGATTTTTAAGAATATTGTTGAACATTAGCTAACATTCCACCTATACCCACTTCCATATCTAGTCTCTATTGCAGAAAATTCAGGATCAACCTTTTTAAATTTTTTCCTAATTCTTTTAACATGGCTATCAATTGTTCGATCTTCAATATCGGTATCCTCTCTATATGCTATGTCCATGAGCTGGGCTCTTTCTTTTATAATCCCAGGTCTTTTTGCTAATTCTTTAACAAGTAAGAATTCTGTTGTTGTTAATTTATCTGGTAGCTGTTTTCCATTCCATTCACATTCTAATTGAGAAGGATCTAATTTTAATTTTCCATGAGAAATGATACTTTTGTTTTCTTCAAGTGTTTCTTTTGAATCTTTTTTTCGAAGCTGAACTCTTATTCTTTCAATCAAAACTTTAATTGAAAAACCTCCAGATTTTTTTACAAAATCATCAGCACCTAATTTTAAACCAAGTAATTCATCTATTTCATCATCTTTTGATGTTAAAAAAATTACAGGTAAGGATGTTTTTTTTCTTAATTTTTTTAATAATTCTTCTCCGTCCATTTTTGGCATCTTTATATCAACTATAGCCAGGTCTGGTGGATTTCTTGTTAAACCTATTAAAGCACTTTCACCATCAATATAAGTTTGAACATTAAATCCCTCTTTTTCTAATGCAATACTTAGACTAGTTAAAATATTTCTATCATCATCTATCAGGGCAATTGTTTGTTTATGCATAACTTAATATAAAAATACTAAATTGTTCTAATTTGGGCAATCAAATTAAAATTAGTGAAGAGTGCCCCAGTTATCACCAATATTCAAATCTACAGTCAAAGGAATTGAAAAAGAATGTTGATCACTAATAGCTGCGCTAGACATTTCATCAATTATTATTTTACCAATTCTTTTTGCCTCGTCTTTTGGAGTCTCAAAAATCAATTCGTCGTGAATTTGAAGTAACATTTTTGAATTTTGGTTCTTCTTCTCATTTAATTTCTTATTTAATCTTATCATCGCTAATCTCATAATTTCTGATGCAGATCCTTGGATAGGAGCATTTATTGCAGCACGTTCTTGAAAATTCCTAATATTGTAATTTTTATCATTAATATTGATAAAATGCGATTTTCTTCCAAAAATGTTATTCACATAACCATTTTTTCTACAAAATTTAATTGTTTGGTCCATATAGATTTTTATTTCAGGGAATTTAGAAAAATAAGCTTTTAAAAACTCTTCAGCTTCATAATTAGATACATTAATTTGTTTTGCTAGTCCGTATTGTGAGATTCCATAAATAATTCCAAAATTTATCGCTTTTGCTTTTCTTCTTTGATCTTGATTAACTTTTTTAATATCAATGTTAAAAATTTGACTAGCAGTAAGTGAATGAATGTCCTCATTATTTTTAAAAGCTTTTTTTAATTCTTTTACATTAGCTAAGTCTGCTAAAATCCTCATCTCAATCTGATTATAATCAGCTGAGATCAAAACATAATCCTTTTTGGCAATAAAAGCTTTTCTAATATCTTTGCCATCTTCTGATTTAATTGGTATATTTTGCAAATTGGGGTCACTAGAAGCTAATCTTCCTGTTGTAGTTGCTGCAAGTAAAAAAGACGTATGCACTCTTTTTGTTTTAGGATTTATGTGTTCTGGTAAGGAGTCCGAGTAGGTATTTTTTAATTTAGAAACTTGCCTCCAGTCTAAAACTAGTTTTGGGAATTTATGTCCTTTAAAAGCAAGGTCTTCTAATACCGATGCACTTGTAGCAAAACTCCCTTTTTTCGTTTTTTTTAGGTCGGCAATTTTAAGATCGTTATATAAAATTTCTCCCAACTGTTTTGGAGAGGCAATATTAAATTCTTTTTTTGAAATTTTAAAAACTTCTTTTTGAATTTTTTCAATTTTTTTTTCAAATTTCGAAGATAAAATTTTTAGAAATTCACTATCTATTTTAATACCTTCAATTTCCATAAAAGCTAAAATTTTTATCATTGGTTTTTCAAAAATTTCGTAAATCTTAATCATTTTATCATCTTTAAGACTTTTATAAAATTTTTTGTATAACCTTAAAGTTATGTCAGCATCCTCTGCTGCATAATCTTTCGCTTTTTCAATATCTACCTCACTAAAATTTATTGCTTTTTTTCCAGTACCCACCAGATCTTTAAAGGGGATTGTTTTATGATTTAAATGAATTTCGGATAAGGTATCCATATTGTGTCTATTTTTTCCAGCATCTAAAACATATGACATTAACATTGTGTCCTCCATGGAGGAAATAATTATGTTGTGTTTAGACAAAACTATAAAATCAAATTTAATGTTTTGACCTATTTTTTTTATGCTTACATCTTCAAGTAAAGGTTTCAGTTTTTCTAAAACTAATTCTTTGTTAAGACATTTGTGTGAATTGTGTCCGATTGGTATGTAACAAGCCTTACCTATTTTAGAACTCAAAGAAATTCCAATCAAATCGGCCTGGTGAGGATCTAATGAACTTGTTTCAGTGTCGACAGCAACTTCGCCCAATTCCTCAGCTTCTCTTATCCAATTATCTATCTCATTTACATCTGTGACTAATCGATATGCGCTTTTATCAATCACTTTTTGATTTTCTTTAAGCTTTAGATTATTTTTTACATTGTTAAAGTTTGGTTCACCGTAGGCTGATATTGCAGAACTCAATAATCTATTAAATTCCATTTCTCTTAAAAATTTATAAAGTTTACCTCTATCTATCTCTTTTAATTTAAACTCAGTTAAATCCCTATCTACGGGAGCATCGTGTTTAAGGGTTACTAATTTCTTACTTATTATTGCCTTATCCTTGTTTTCGATAAGAGTTTCTCTTCTTTTATTCTGTTTAATTTGATTTGCAGACTTCAAAAGAGTTTCTAAATTTCCGAATTTATTAATTAATTCAGCTGCAGTCTTTACTCCAATGCCCGGAACACCTGGGACATTGTCACTACTGTCTCCAGCCAAAGCTTGAACATCAATTACTTTTTCAGCACTTACTCCAAATTTATTTTTTACATCCTCACTTGAAATAAATTTATTTTTCATGGGATCAAAAATTCGAACATCCTTCTTATATAATTGCATTAAATCTTTGTCAGAAGAAACAATTGTTACTTTTGCACCTTTTTTTAAAATTTGCTCAACATAAGTTGCTATTAAATCGTCAGCCTCATAATTAACTAAATCTACTGAAGGTAGATTAAAAGCTAAGACTGATTTTCTGATGTATTCAAATTGTGGTGCTAAATCATCAGGAGCTTCTGCCCGATTTGCTTTATATTCACTGTAAATTTCATTTCTGAAAGTTTTTCTTGCTGAATCAAAAATTACTGCAAAATGACTTGGTCTCTGTTTATTCTCTTTAGATTTTGAATCCTCAAGCAACTTAAACAACATGCTACAAAATCCGCTTACTGCACCTGTTGGCAATCCATCACTTTTTCTAGTTAAAGGTGGCAATGCATAATACGCTCTAAATATATATCCTGAGCCATCAATGAGATAAAAATGATCTGTTTTTTGAATTTTGTCCATTATAAATTTATAGATTATCGATTAAAATAAGAGTATTATTTTTTATGGAACTTATAAAGCAAAATACTCAATCACAAATAATTAAATCATTACTTATTATTTTTTTAGGTTCTATTATTCTAGCAATTTCAGCTAAAGTTAAAATACCTTTTTATCCTGTGCCTATGACAATGCAAACTTTTGTAGTTTTATTTCTAGGGATAGGTTTTGGATATAAAATTGCTCTAGCTACGGTTGGTTTATACTTGTTAGAGGGCATAATCGGTTTACCAGTTTTTTCAAACTCTCCAGAAAGAGGAATCGGTTTAATCTACTTTACAGGTCCCACAATGGGGTATTTGATTGGATTTCTCTCGGCATGTTTTTTAGCTTCTTTTGTTAAAATAGATGATAAATATTTTTTAGTTTTTTTTAAATTAGTTTTATCAGTTTCCACTATTTATATTTTTGGCATTTTATGGCTAGGGACATTAATAGGATGGGATAAGCCTATTTTTGAATTAGGAGTAATGCCATTTTTACTTGCAGAGTTTTTAAAGTTAATAATACTTACTATTTTAGCAAAAAAAATTTTTAAACTAAGAAAATTTATTTAGGTGATCTTTTAGAGAGAATTCTTTGTAAAGTTCTTCTATGCATTTTAAGTCGTCTAGCAGTTTCTGAAACGTTTCTATTGCATAATTCAAATACTCTATGGATATGTTCCCATTTAACTCTATCAGCTGACATTGGATTTTCTGGTGGAGCAGCTTTTTTTGAAGGGTCGGCTAGAAGTGCTTTTTCAACATCATCTGCATCTGCTGGTTTAGCTAAATAATCTATCGCACCCTCTTTTATTGCAGCAACCGCTGTTGGGATATTTCCATAGCCAGTAAGCATAATTATCCTACTTTGCGCGTTAGATGATTGTATTTGTTTTACAACCTCTAAACCATTTCCGTCCCCAAGTCTTAAATCAACTACAGCAAAACCTGGTTTTTTTGCTTTAACCGAATCTATGCCTTTTTGTACACCTTCAGCTTGAATAACCTCAAAACCCTTCTTTTCCATGGCTCTTGCCAATCTTTCTCTAAATGGATTGTCATCATCTACAATCAATAAGGATTTGTTATCAAAATCGCTTAAATTTTGTAATACAGGCTCATTTTTCATATCCTAGATATGGTTATTTTTTTCCACAATTCAATAGGTAATTATTTGCTTTACATTGAATAACTATTGAATTAATTGCTGCAATTACTAAAGTTTTTTTAAATTTAAAAAGACTTTTTTTTGTTAAATTTTTTTGGGGGGCATTTTAAATGCAAAAATTTAAGTCAGTTGAAGAATTAGTAAATCAGCTGAAACCTGATAAACCTGTTTATTGTATTAGAAAGAATTCAATTCTTTCTGCATCAAATTTCTTTCAAAAAAAATTTCCAGGAAAAATTTTATATGCTGTAAAAACAAACCCTCATCCTGAGGTAATTAAAACTCTAATAAAAAGTGGTATTAATCAATTTGATGTTGCTTCAATTGAAGAGATAAAAGCTGTAAGAAAATTTAGTCAATCAGCTAAATGCTCATATATGCATACGGTTAAAAGTAGAGAAAGTATAAGTGAGGCTTATTTTAAATTTGGAATTAAAACGTTTGCGTTGGATACAAAAGACGAACTAATAAAAATCATCAAGAGTACAAATAACGCAAAAGACTTGGAATTATTTGTAAGGGTATCTGTTTCAAATGAGCATGCAGAGATTGATTTATCAAAAAAATTTGGTGCATTAAATTCAGAGGCAGCTGGCCTTTTAAGGCTAGCGAAACAACATTCCAATAAAATTGGTTTAAGTTTTCATGTAGGATCTCAATGTATGCACCCAATCTCATATGCAAAGGGTATAAGTGAAATAGGAAATATTATTAAGAAAACAAAAATAATTCCAAATTATATAAATATTGGGGGTGGATTTCCAACAATATATCCAGACTTAATTCCACAATCTTTAAATAATTATTTTAAGGAAATAGAGAAAGGATTAGAAAATTTAAAGATTGATAATTTACCAGAAATAATTTGTGAACCTGGAAGAGCACTTGTTGCTGAAAGTGGCTCAACAATAGTGAGGGTTAATCTAAGAAAAAAACAAAAACTTTACATTAATGATGGAACCTATGGCACACTTTTTGATGCTGGAACTCCAAATATAGTTTTTCCATCAAAGATGATTAAAGACAGTTCTCATAAAATTATTTCAAAAAAGATGACTGCATTTGATTTCTATGGTCCAACGTGTGATAGCATGGACTACATGAAAGGTCCTTTTCTTCTTCCAAATAACATAAAAGAAAATGATTATATTGAGCTTGGTCAATTAGGGTCTTATGGATTAACATTTAGAACTCAATTTAATGGTTTTTATTCTGATGAAATTTATGAAGTTGAGGATAATCCAATAATGAGCCTTTATGATAAAAGTATCAATAAAGCTACTTTGGTGGCTTGATGTCAGAAAATAAAAATTTAGGTCATAATAGTAAAAAAGATTTTTTACAAAAACCAATTGAACATATTGATATAACCTCTTTCGATTCCAGAAAAATAATTTCATCAATGGAAAAAATGTCATTTGTTTCTAGAGAAACTGCTAATGCAGCAAATATTTACAACGAAATGCTTAAAGACCAAGAATGTACAATTTTTTTAACTTTAGCTGGTTCAACTTCTGCGGCTGGTTGCATGAATATTTATAAAGATTTAGTAAAATATAATATGGTTGATGCAATTGTTGCTACAGGTGCCTCAATAATTGATATGGATTTCTTTGAGGCTTTAGGATTTAAACATTATCAGGGATCTCAATTTCAAGATGATAAGGAGTTAAGAAAAAATTATATTGATAGAATTTATGATACTTATATTGATGAGGATGAATTACAAATTTGTGATAAAAAAATTTGTGAAATAGCTGATGGTTTAGAAGCTAAAAGCTATACTTCTAGAGAATTTATCTATGAGATAGGTAAATATCTTAAAACTAATTCAGTAAAAAAAGACTCTCTAATTGAGACAGCCTATGACAATAATGTTCCAATATTTTGTCCTGCATTTACAGACTCGAGCGCTGGTTTTGGACTTGTGATACATCAGGAAAAAAATCCTAAAAAACACTTAACAATCGACACAATAAGAGAATTTAGAGAATTGACTGAAATAAAGATTAAATCTAAAGGCTCTGGATTGTTTATGATTGGTGGGGGTGTTCCAAAAAATTTTATACAGGATACAGTAATTTGTGCTGAACTATTAGGCAAAGAAGTTGATATGCACAAATATGCTATACAAATAACCGTTGCAGATTCTAGAGATGGGGCTTGCAGTAGCTCAACCTTGAAAGAAGCTAGTTCATGGGGAAAGGTTGACGTGACAAAAGAACAAATGGTTTTTGCTGAAGCAACAAGCGTTTTACCTTTAATTGCAAGTGATGCTTATCATAGAGGTGAGTGGAAAAACAGAGGCAGAAAAAACTTTTCAAAAATTTTCGGATAAAATATTGCAATATTTGTCAAATAAAAATGGTTTTTTGGGAATTGATAATAAATTCAATTTTAAAGAAAAAGTTGTAATTGTTCCATTTGGTTTAGAAAAAACCGTTAGCTACGGTGGTGGAACAAAAAATGGTCCTAAGGAAATTATTAAAGCTTCACATCAGGTTGAACTTTACGATGAAGAGTTAAAATGTGAACCTTACAAAAAGATAGGTATTAAAACATTGAAACCTTTTAAAATTGATAAGAATATTAAAAAAGCCCTTAAAAAAATTTCAAATGTAAATAAAGAGATCTTGGATAAAAAACTCTTTCCGATGACTTTAGGTGGTGAACATTCAATAACCCCTGGATGTATAGAGCCTTTTACAAAAAAATATAAAAAGATTTGTCTTTTACATTTTGATGCACACGCAGATTTAAGAGAAAGTTATAATGGTGAGAAATTTTCACATGCTTCAGCTATCCGAAGATGTTTAGATTATAAAAATGTATCATTAATCTCATTTGGTATTAGAAATATTTCTCAGGGTGAAATACCTTTTTTAAATAAAAATAAATCTAGGATAAAATTTTTCTGGGCAAAAGATAAAGATAAATGGAGCCTACAAAGTTTTAAGAAGATGATAAAAAATAAGACGGTGTATTTAACCTTTGATGTGGATGGTTTAGACTCAAGTATTATGCCTGCTACTGGCACACCAGAACCGGGTGGATTATTGTGGGATGAGACTTTAGATATAATAAAAATTGCTGCAAAAAACTCTAATATCGTAGGAGCAGATATAAATGAACTTGCGCCAATTAAAGGTTTTAACTCTTATAACTTTTTAGTTGCAAAATTAGCATATAAAATATTGTCTTATAAATATTTATTTTAAATTCAAACTGGTTTAAATGTTTTTAAAAGTAATCTGAAAGGGATTAACATCATCAATGCTACTAAAATTTTTACAGATAGATCACCTAGAGAAAGTGTCAACCAAGGCACCCCTGTCGCATAAAATGATATTGAAAAGAATAAAAAAGTGTCAACTGTTGAACCAATAATTGATGAGGTTAAAGGAGCTATAAACCATTCTTTTTTTCTAAGATTATCAAAAATTTTTACATCTAAAAGTTGAGCAACGAGAAATGCTGTTCCTGATCCAATCGCGATTCTAACTGATATCATATCTGCAAAATTTGTCGAAAATATAAGAGTAAAAGTAACACCTATGGCAAACCCAATATATACAATTTGTCTAGCAACCGCTTTACCGTAAGATCTATTGGCAAGGTCAGTAATTAGAAATGCTACTGGATAACTAAATGCCCCATAAGTTAGTATCTCTTCAAGGCCATAATAATGTATTGGAAATTGAACTAAATAATTTGAGGCCAATACAACAACCCCCATTATAAATGAGAGTAATAAAAATAGTTTACTCATTAAGCTGTTTTAGATTGAGCTACTTTTTTTTGAAAAGGTACTTTTACAAGAATACTTTTTTTTAACTTTTTTAATCTTGGTGACAAATTTTTATTTTTTACAGTTTTTAAAAACTCATCAAAACTTCCTTTTTTATCAACTGATCTAACGCCAGCATTACTAACAGTTAACTTTAAACTTTTCTTCAAAACTTCACTTGTAAATTTTACTTTTTTTAGGTTAGGAAGAAATCTTCTTTTAGTCTTATTGTTAGCATGACTAACATTATGACCTTTCATAGGATTTTTTCCTGTAAGTTCACATTTTTTTGGCATAATAACACCGACTATATAAAGTGAGAAGGTGATTGCGTCAAGTTTATAAGATTTGAGTTACCCTTTTTTTCCTATTATTTCACTAAAATTTTTAACTCCATCTTTTATTAATAATTCTTTTAGCTCTTTTTTTATCATGTTAACTATATTTGGCCCTCTAAAGACCATACCGGTATAGAGCTGTAAATAATTTGCACCTGCTAAAAATTTATCATATGCGCTTCTACCTGAACTTACACCACCTACTCCAATAATGTTTATTCTTCCTTTCAAAATTTTATAAAATTTGCTGATTAATTTAGTTGATTTTTTGTCAATTGGCTTACCTGATAAACCACCTTTTTGGTGGCTCTGATGATTTTTTAAATTATCTCTTGTTGCGTCTGATGTATTAGAAATAATTACTGCTTCAATATAATTATTCAAAAGAACCTCGGAAATTTCATTTATTTCTCTTTCTTCAATATCGGGAGAAACTTTTACTACTATTGGAGTTTTAGAGTTCAAATTTTTCTTTTCTGAATCTATCATCTGTAACAACTGATTTAATTTTTTTTGATTATGAAGACTTCTTAAATCTTCTGTATTTGGTGAAGATATATTTATAGTTATGTAATCAGCTAGATTATGGAAAGTTTTCAAACATTCAATATAATCGTTTAATCTATCTGTTGTATCCTTGTTTGGCCCTATATTGATCCCAAGTAGACCGATGGGTTGATTTAGTTTTATTCGCTTTGCAACATTTTTGGCACCAACGTTGTTAAAACCAAGTCTGTTGATTAAAGCTTCGTCTTCTAACAGTCTAAAAACTCTTGGTTTATTATTTCCATATTGTTTTAATGGCGTGACTGTTCCAACTTCAACAAAACCGAAACCTAACCTAAACAATGAGTTATATACCTCAGCATTTTTGTCAAAACCCGCAGCAATGCCTATTGGATTTTCTAAATTTTTATTAAATAATTTTGTATGAAATAAAGGATTATTTTTATTCTCATCGAAAATATTTGGCACAAAATTAAATTTTAAAGACTTAATTGCTAAACTATGAGCTGTCTCAGGATCTAATTTAAAAATTAAGGATCTTAAATTTGAAAACATTATTTAATTTTATTTATTATAAGATCTTTTGTTTCATTAACACCAAAAAAACTTATAAAAAAACCCATTCGAGGACCATTTTCATCACCAAATACGACTTCATAAATCAATTTAAACCAATCCCTAAGATTTTCAGAATATCCATTATCTTTACCTGTGGAATAAATAATTGTCTGTATTTCCTCAGGAGTCATTTTATCGTTGCACTTATCAAGAGCTAAAGTTAATGCCTCTAAAGCATTTTTTTCTTCACTATTAGGTTTTTTATATTTTTTTTTAAGTTTAATAACATCATTAAAATACTTAATTGCATATCCAACTAGATTATCAAAGATAGGGTGATCTTTTTCCGAGATATTTGTTTTATATTTTTTAACAAATTTCCATAACAGGTCTTTGTTATCTGCGTTGCTAGTTTCAACAAGGTTTAACAGCATTGAAAAAGACATTATCATATTTTCTTTTGGGATTTCACTATTGTGAACATGCCACACTGGATTCATAAGTAGTTGTAATTCATTTTGAGATTTTGATTTTTCAATAAAATCCAAATATTCGTCGACTGCCTTAGGGACAATCTCATTATAAAGTTTTTTTGCTCTTTTTGGATTTTGATACATAAATAGTGAGAGACTTTCAGGAGAGGCATATTCAAGCCACTGATCTATGGTAATTCCATTACCTTTAGATTTTGAAATTTTTTCCCCTTTTTCATCCAAAAAAAGTTCATATGCAAATCCAGATGGATTTTTTTTTCCAAGTAACTTAATTATCTTAGTTGATAAAATTGCACTTTCAATTAGATCCTTTCCATACATCTCAAAATCTACATCCAAAGCATACCATCTCATAGCCCAGTCTACTTTCCATTGTAATTTACAATCTCCATTTAAAATACTCGTCTCTAATTCTTGCCCATTATTATCAAAAATTATTTTTGATTTTTTTTCATCAAATTTTTTAACTGGAATTTCTAGAACTTTTCCTGTTTCAGGACAAACAGGTAAAAATGGGCTATAAGTTTTTTGACGATCTTTTCCTAAAGTGGGTAAAATAATTTTCATTATTTCATCATAATTCTCTAAAATTTTTTGAAGAGAAGAATTAAAAAAACCAGATTTATAAAGTGATGTCGAGCTTTTGAAGGTATATTTAAAATTAAAATTATTTAAAAATTTTTTTAACATTTCATTGTTATGCTCCCCAAAACTACTATATTTATTAAAAGGATCAGGAACTTGAGTAAGTGGTTTTTGTAAATTTTTCTCTAGCAGATTTTTTTGTGGCACGTTGTCTGGAACTTTTCTTAATCCGTCCATATCATCTGAAAAAGTGATTATTTCCGTTGGCAAATCAGTTAGATAACTTAAAGCATTAACCATCATTGATGTTCTAGCAACCTCCCCGAAAGTTCCTATGTGAGGAAGACCACTTGGACCGTACCCTGTTTGAAGAGTTATCTTTCCTTTTTTCTCAATAATAGATTTTCTCTCTCGAAGCATCTTTTTTGCTTCAACAAAAGGCCATGCGCTTGTTTTTTCTAAATTTTCTTTTTTAATCATGAATAATTCAAATAAAATCTAAATTTAACGATTTAGTTAATTCTTATAGAGTTGAAATTTATTTACCATAAAATAATGTCCTTTCAAAATGTCAAATTATAAAACTGTTTTTTTTACACTTGGGATTCTTCAAATAATTCTTGGAATTTTTATGTTGATACCTGTTATAGTGCAATTTTTTTATAAAGAAATTGACTCATCTTTTTTTGGTGCATCAATTGTCACAATTATTTTTGGAATTTTATTTTTTTTATCAAATTTAGATCATGATAAAAAATTGAATCTTCAACAGGCTTTTTTATTAACAGCTTTATCTTGGATAAGTATAGCAATTTTTGGGTCTCTTCCTTTTATTTTTTCAAGCGTTGAATTTTCATTTACTAATGCTTTTTTTGAGAGCATGTCAGGAATTACAACAACTGGATCAACAATCATATCCAACTTAGAAAGTATGCCGAAAGGTATTTTATTATGGAGAGCTATTCTCCAATGGTTAGGTGGTATAGGAATAATAGTAATGGCAATTACACTAATGCCAATAATGAATGTTGGTGGTATGCAATTATTTAAAATATCAAACAATGATAGTTCAGAAAAAATTCTACCCAAATCTAAAGAAATTGCTTTACGATTAATTTATATTTATTTTGGTTTGACTGTATTATGCGCTATTTCCTATAAAATTCTTGGAATGAATTTTTTTGACAGTTTAACACATTCAATGACTACAATTGCAACAGGAGGATTCTCAAATTATAATGAATCTATTGGTTTTTTTAATAGCTTTCCCATAGAAATTTCAGCAATGGTTTTTATAATTTTAGGAAGTTTGCCCTTTATAGCTTATATAAAATTTTTGAATGGTGATAAAAAAATTTTTTTTTCTGATATTCAGGTCAAAACTTTTGTAAAAATTATTTTATTCAGTGTAATTATTATTTCAACATATTTAGTTTTAGATAATTCACAAAGCGTTGACATAAGATCAATTTTTTTTAATGTAGTTTCAATTTTAACAGGTACAGGATATGTCAATGCCCAATTTGACAATTGGGGAGGTTTTCCTTTAATTTTGTTTTTAGGTTTAATGTTTATTGGTGGATGCGCTGGCTCAACAACGTGTGGTATCAAAATTTTTAGAATTCAAATTTTATATTCATTTATATCGAATCAGTTAAAGAGGATTATATATCCCAAAGGTATTTTTGTTCTAAAATATAATCGGAACCCTGTCGACGACAAGTTTGTTGCTTCGATAATATCTTTTATTTATATGTATCTGGTTATTTTTTTTATTATTTCAGCTTTACTTTCTCTGACAGGTTTGGATTTTATTACTTCGATATCTGGTGCGGCAACCTCAATTTCTAATGTTGGTCCTGGATTGGGATCAATTATTGGACCCAATGGAAATTTTTCCTCATTACCTGACGTTTCTAAATGGATATTATCTCTAGGTATGATTTTGGGTAGACTTGAGCTGTTTGCAATATTAGTATTATTCTTACCTTCTTTTTGGAAAAATTAAAATGTTAGAAATAAAAAAACAATCTTTTTCTGAAATGTTTTTAGTTTATTTCGATAAAAGGATGTTAAAAATTTTATTACTAGGATCAATTTCAGGTTTTCCATGGGTTTTGATAGGTAGCAGTCTTAGCTTGTGGTTAAAAGAGGATGGATTAAGTAGATCTACTATTGGTTGGGCAGGATTAATATTTGGAGTTTATGCATTTAATTATTTATGGGCTCCTTTAGTTGATAGAATTCAAATTCCTTATTTAACAAAAAAAATAGGTCATAGAAGAGGCTGGATAGTTCTTATGCAGATATCCATATTAATTTCACTTTTATTATGGAGTGTAATGAAGCCATCAGAAAATTTAGCATTGATAATTTCAGTTGGATTGTTAATCGCAATTGCGTCAGCAACTCAAGATATCACAGTAGATGCTCTAAGAATTGAGCAAATTGGGGAACACGAGGGAAAATCAATGGCCGCTGGAGCAGCAATGGCAGTTGTTGGTTGGTGGAGTGGATATAAGCTTGGAGGGGTATTATCCCTATTTTCTGCCGAATATTTACAAAGAGCAGGATTTGAAAACTACTGGCAATTAACATTTCTAATCTTGGGAACTTTGGTTATTTTGATGAATATAGGCCTAATGTTTATTGAAGAATCTGGATCATATGAAAGGTTAAATAAACAAAAAGAAACAGATAATTTAATTTCAAAAAATTTTATAAATGAAAATTTTTTTACTAAGTTTACTACATGGATCGGTGGTACACTCGGTGGACCTATAATAAGTTTTTTTAAAAAAAACAGTTTTTCAATCGCATTAGGTATTTTATCTTTTGTATTTTTATTTAAAGTTGGAGAGGCTTTTTTAGGTAGAATGTCTATAATTTTTTATAAAGAAATCGGTTTTAGTAAGACTGATATTGCTATTTATTCAAAAACCCTTGGCTGGATCACAACTGTAATTTTTACTCTATTAGGAGGTCTTTTTGTAATTAGATCTGGTGTATTAAAAGCAATGTTTTTGGCAGGGGTCATAATGGCTAGTACGAATATTTTATTTAGTATTTTAGCTTGGAGTGATAAATCAGAAATACTTTTTGCTATAGCAGTGATTTTTGATGATATTGCTGCTGCTTTTGCCACTGTAGCATTTGTTGCGTTTATATCATTACTTGTTGATAGAGCGTATACAGCAACCCAATATGCATTATTAGCATCAATAGGAACTGCAGGTAGAACGACATTAGCATCATCATCTGGAGCGCTTGTTGATTGGCTGAATGGAGATTGGGGAACTTTTTTTATTTTAACAGCTTTAATGGTAATACCATCACTTATCATTTTATGGCTTATGAAAGATAAACTTAAATTAAGTGAAAAATAATTTTTTTAAAAAACCTGTAACAAATTTAAATTTAAGACCTTCATTAAATGCTGAAGTTGTCTCTCAAATTTTATATGGTGAAAAATTTAAAATTTTATCTAAAAAAAAAAATTGGATAAAAATAAAAACTTATTTTGACAATTATACTGGTTTTATAAAAAATTCTGATTATGATAAAAACTTTAATCCAAAATATAAGGTTTACAAAATTAAATCACAAATTTTTAAAAAAAAAAAAAATAAATTTCTTCCGATAAAAAATTTTTTATATTTTGCTTCAGGAGTTTCAATAAAAAATACCCATAAAAAATACGTTGAATTTGAAAAAAATAAATGGATTAGAAGAAATGATCTAAAGGATATTAACCATTATGAAAAAGATTTTTCAAAAATTTTTAAATTATTTTTAAATACAAAATATCTATGGGGTGGAAAAACTGTGAATGGTATCGATTGTTCAGCTTTAATTCAAATTTTTTTTTACTATAATAGAATTTTTTTTCCGAGAGATACAAAAGATCAAATTAAATTTTGTAAGAAAAAAAAAATTAAGTTTTTACGTAAAAAAAATATTATTTTTTGGAAGGGACATGTGGCTTTTTGCTTGACTAAAAAAAAATTAATTCATGCATACGGTCCTAAAAAGAAGGTTTTAATAATGGATATTAATAAAACAATAGATAAAATTTTTCAGACAACAAAATTAAAACCAATTAAAATATAGATGATTTCAGATACTGAATTAAAAAAAAAATTTGAAATTCTTAACAACAAATTAAAAGCTGGTTTGTTTGAAGATGTTATAATTGAGTCTAAAACTTTACTTAAAAAAAGAAAACATCAAGTTTTTTTTAATATACTTTGTATTGCATACCAAAATTTAGGTAAATTTAATGAAGCTATAGAAATAATGGACCAAGCCTTAAAAGCAAATCCCAAAAATCCTCACTTTTTAAATAATATGGGTGTAAGCCATTACAGACTTGATAATTTTGACAAAGCAGAATACTTTTTTAAAAGAGGCCTTGAAGTTGAACCTAAATATATAAATATTATTAATAATTTGGGAAATTTAAAACGTGATTTAAATTTTACTGAAGAGGCAATTAGTTTTTACAAAAAATGCTTATCAATAAAAGAAGATCTTGTTCCTGTTTTATTTAATTTATCTCTTAGTTATGAGTCGTTGGGAGATTTTGAAAATGCAAAAAAGTATCTTAAAAAAATTCAAATTTATCAGCCAAATTTTACCGAAGCTGATAGAATTTATTCAAATATTATTAAATACGATGAAAATCACGAACATTTTAATCAAATGAAAAATAAACTATCAAACAATGATATGAATCAACTACAATCCTCTCACTTATATTTTGGTTTAGGAAAATATTATGAAGATATTAAAGATTATAAAAAATCATTTACTCATTTTTCTAAAGGTAATAAAATTATAAAAGATATTTCAAAATACAATTTTGAAAGAGATGAGGAAATTTTCCAAAAAATAAGGAAATTTCCCTTTAATAAATTAAAGGAAGTAAAAAAAACTGATGATAGAAAAATAATTTTTATTGTTGGTATGCCAAGATCTGGTACCTCGTTAATTGAACAAATATTGTCATCACATAAAAATGTTTTTGGTGGTGGCGAATTAGTATTTTTAGATAAAATGATAAAAAAGTATTTTCTAGATAATGTCAATAATGGCATAAACTTTCAAGAATTACTCTCAATTTCTGAAAGAGAATATTTTAATAAGATTTCTTTTTTAGATAAGGAAAAAACCTTCTTTACTGATAAAGCCCCTCTAAATTTTAGGTATATTGGTTTTATAAAATATATTTTCCCAGCAGCAAAAATTATTAATTGTAAAAGAGACTCAATAGATGTTTCTTGGTCAATCTTCAAAAATTATTTTTCAGGTGCATTACATTTTTCCAATAACCTTAAAGATATTGCTAATTTTTATAATGCTTATGAAGAATTACTTTCTTTTTGGAGGGAAAAATTCCCAAAATTTATTTATGATATGAACTACGAAAATTTGATCAGTAATCCCAAAAAAGAAATATCTAAACTTTTAGATTATTGTGAATTAAATTGGGACGAAAATTGTCTAAACCACCACAAAAATACAAGATCAATTAAAACTGCAAGTTCATCACAGGCAAGAAGGCCGATATATAAGTCTGCAATCAAACAATCTGAAATTTATAAAGAGTTTCTTAAAGAATTAGTAGAAAATATCAAATACTGAATTATCTACCAAAATCTGGCTTATTAATATCTTGTTTAAATCTTATAATTTGAGTCCTTACTTTTTTAGTTTGAGTCAATTTTTTTAAAATTGATTTATTTTTTTTCGAATTAATATCTTTTTTAAATTCAATAAGATTTTTAATAAATAAATCAATAGCTTTAGAGACATTTTGTTTATTGTCAAAAAAAATATCCCTCCACATAATTTCATTAGAGGCTGCAATTCTTGAAAAGTCCCTCAAACCTCCTGCGCTATACTTTATCAAATCAAACTTTTGTTTTTTTTGAAAATCTTGAGCCGATTTTACTAAATTGTAAGCTATTAAATGAGGTAGATGGCTAGTTATTGAAAAAATTTTATCATGTTTTTCTGAGTTCATAGTAACTATTTTAGACCCAATTTTTTTCCAGAAAGAGCTTAGAAATTTTATATGCTTAGCTTTAGTTCTTTTTTCCTTTATAAGGATACACCATCTGTCTTTAAAAAGATTTTCTTTTCCATGTTCTGGACCACTTACTTCTGATCCAGCAATCGGATGGCTTGGGACCCAAATAACACCTTTTTTCAAATTTTTCCTTATAATTATCAATGATTTTAATTTTGAAGAACCTACGTCAGTAATAAAATGTTTTTGAGTTAAAGAATCATTAAGTTTAAGAATAATATTTTTATATTCACTCATAGGGGCACATATAATAATTAAATTAGATTTCATGACTGCATCTTCTGGCCGTTTTACTAATATTCCTGGTAATTTTAATTTTTTAAATTTTGAAATATTTTTTTTAGATTTTTCGTATACAAAAACTTTCTTTGCAATTTTTTTTTTGTAAATTTTTCTCAGCAGAGATGACCCTAACAATCCACAACCAATAATTAAAATATTTTTCATTTTTTAAATATACTTTCTGTGGCTTGCATAAATTTGATATTATCAGCTCTTGAACCAATTGTTAATCTCAACATATTTTTTATTTTATAACCATCTTCAGTCGATCTCAAAATTATACCTTTTTTTTTCAATTTTAGATAAAAGTTTTTAGACTTTAATTTACAATTTGAAAAATCTAATAGTAAAAAATTTGCAGATATATTATTTGTATCGATATTGTATTTACTAAGAAACTTTTTAATTTTTTTTGCGTAAATTATATTGTGCTTTATGGAGTGCGATATGAATTTATTATCCTTCAGGGATTCTATTGCTGCTTTTTGTGCAATTTCACTCACATTAAATGGAGGTTTAATCAAATTTAATGCATTAATAATTTCTTTAGGTCCATAACCCCAGCCGATTCTCAAGGAGGCTAGACCATATATTTTTGAAAATGTTCTCAAAATAAAAACATTTTTTTTATTTTTAAATAAGTTAAGCCCAGATTTATAATCTGAATTTTTCATATACTCCGCATAAGCATCATCTATCACTAATAATATATTTTTTCTCAATTTTTTTCTAAGTGTTATTATTTCAAACTTATTAAGGTATGTGCCTGTTGGATTATTTGGGTTAGCTAAAAAGACTAATTTTGTTTTTTTTGAAACTTTTTTAAGTATTTCATCAACCGACACTTTGTAATTTTTTTCTTTAGCAAAAATTACTTTAGCTCCAACAATTTTTGAATAAATTCTATACATTAAAAAACTGAATTGTGGAACAATTACCTCATCATCTTCTCTCAAGAATAGCTGACACAACATTTGAATAACTTCATCAGAGCCTGCACCACAAATAATTCTGTCTTTATTACACTTGAACTTTTTAGATATTTGAATTCTTAGTCTTTTTGACTTGCCATCCGGGTATCTGAAAAAATTGAGATTTTTACTTAATAAAACTTTCTTAACTTTTGGGCTAAATCCTAAAGCAGACTCGTTAGCTGAAAGTTTTATGACTTTTTTTAATTTTTTGACTTGAGATTTGCCTGGTTTATAAGCATCAATCTTTAATTTTCTAAATCGTAAATTTGTCATTTTTTTAAATTTAAGACTCTTTATAAATAAAATATCAATTATTTATATAGCATTAGTGACAATATTTAAAAAATTGACATACTAAATAACATCTTGTACAAAATTTATGCGCTGATTTAACTGAATTGCGAGCGCTTTAAAAAAACCGCTAAAAAAGTTTTTTTCTCACAATTCAGTTTTTAGACCTTTGTTATGAATAATAGAGAAAATATTAAATTACTAATTGTTAAGAAACCTTTAAAGTTAGATTGTGGTCTAACTATTAATGATTACCCCCTAGCATATGAGACTTATGGTTCTCTAAATGAAAAGAAAGATAACGCAATTCTGGTTTGTCATGCTTTAACTGGAGATCAATTTGTTACAGGATTAAACCCAGTGACTAATAAGGATGGATGGTGGTCTTATGCGGTAGGTCCAGATAAATCGATAAATACAAACAAATATTTTGTAATATGTGCAAATGTAATTGGGGGATGTATGGGTTCATTTGGTCCAAGCCATGAAAATCCCGAAACAAAAAAAATTTATGGTACGGATTTTCCTGTCATTACGATAAATGATATTGTTAACGCTCAAGTAAATTTGTTAGATCATTTTGGAATAAAAAAACTATTTTCAGTTGTTGGTGGCTCAATGGGCGGAATGCAAGTCCTACAGTTTGTAAGCAACTTTCCAGATAAAACAAAAACAGCTGTACCCATTGCGTGTACTTCAAGTCATTCAGCTCAAAATATTGCTTTAAATGAACTTGGAAGACAGGCTATAACTGCTGATCACAATTGGTCAAATGGTGAATATTCCTCAAAAAAAATTATTCCAAATAAAGGTTTGGCAGTTGCAAGAATGGCAGCACATATTACCTATTTATCAAAGAAGGGTCTTCAAGAAAAATTTGGTAGAAAACTTCAAGAACGTGATGATCTTAAATTTGGTTTTGATGCTGACTTTCAAATAGAAAGCTACTTAAGATATCAAGGATCTGTTTTTGTTGATCGATTTGATGCTAATAGCTATCTATATATTACTAGGGCTATGGATTATTTTGATTTGGTAAAACAATATAATGGAAATTTATCAGATGCTTTCAAAGATACAAAAGCAAAATTTTTTGTAATATCTTTTACTTCAGATTGGCTTTATCCCACACAAGAAAATAAAGATATAGTCATTGCTTTAAATGCTATTGGAGCAGATGTAGGTTTTGTAGAAATAGAGTCAGACAAAGGGCATGATTCTTTCTTATTAGATGTTCCAGATTTTTTAAAAGCTCTTAAAAACTTTTTAGATAAATCATATTCAGAGTAATTTATGAAACCAGAATATAAGGTAATTGCAGCTATGATTGAAAAAAAAACATCTGTTCTAGACGTTGGTTGTGACGATGGAACTTTGATGGAGTTTTTAAAAAAGAACAAAGAAGTAAATATAAGGGGGATTGAAATATCAAAAGATAAAGTTCAGATTTGTATATCGAAAGGTTTAACAGTTATTGAAGGTAACGCTGAAGTAGACCTTAAACAATTTCCTAAAGATTCTTTTGACTACGTTATTTTAGGACAAACATTACAAGCTTTTGTAAATCCCGAAATTGTTATTAAAGAACTTTTAAGAGTTGGAAAAAAAGCAATTGTGACAATTCCCAATTTTGGACATTGGAAAGTAAGATTTGACTTGTTAACTCATGGAACCATGCCTGTTACTAAAACGCTGCCAAACAATTGGTATAATACGCCAAACATACATATGTGTACAATTAAAGATTTTGTTAAGTTTTCAAAAATTGTAAATTTTAAAATTTCTAAATCTTTAGCTTTAAAGGATAAAAAAGTTTCAAATATTAATGTTTCAAATCTTTTTTTTAAGAATTTATTTGCAGAACTCGGGATTTTTCAGATTGAAAAATAACATGGAAATTAGAATAATTAAATGTCTTCAAGATAATTATAGTTATGTAATTGTCGATGAAGTAAGCAAAAATGCTTGTGTAATAGATCCTAGTGAAGCAAAACCAATAATTGATTTCATTGAAAAAAATAAAATTAATTTAAGATTTATTCTTAATACCCATCATCACTATGATCATGTCGGTGGAAATCAAGAACTAAAAAAAAGATATAACTCTAAAATTGTGGGTTTTAAAGGAGACAAAGATCGGATACCGGAAATTGATATTCTTGTCTCTGATAACCAAATTTGGAAAGAAGAAAGTTTCGAAGCTAAAGTCTATCATATTCCTGGTCATACCTCGGGACATATTGCCTTTCATTTTTTTAATGAAAAAAAGATTTTTACTGGTGATACTCTATTTTCTCTAGGATGTGGTAGAATTTTTGAAGGAACATACAAACAGATGTTTGACTCATTATCCAAAATCAAAGCACTGCCGAGAGAAACAGAAATTTATTGTGGCCATGAGTACACACTTCAAAATTCAAATTTTTGTAAATTAAATGATCCTGAAAATTTAAAGTTAAAAAAGAAAATAATTGAAATTAAAGAAAAACTTGAGAATGGTCTTCCTACAATACCAACAATTTTAAATGATGAATTAGAATGTAATATATTTTTAAGAGCCGATGATATTAAAAGCTTTTCAAAATTAAGAGATTTAAAGGATAATTTTTAGCTCATATTACTTGACTAAAACACTGCTCAGACTATATTGCCTTAATTAAAAATTACATAAACATTATGTCTTACGCAGTAATACAAACAGGTGGTAAACAGTACAAAGTGAGGTCTGGAGAGATATTAAAGATTGAGAAATTAATAGACTCAAAACCTGACACTAAAATAGAATTTAAAGAAGTTTTGGCTTATGGGGATAGTAAAGCTATTGAGATTGGGTTACCAATTATTCAAGGGGCCAAGGTTGAGGCAAATCTTATAAAAAATAGTAAAAACAGAACTATTTTAATTTTTAAAAAAAGAAGAAGACAAAACTCAAGAAGAAAAAATGGTCATAGACAACAATACTCCATGATAAGAATTAATAAAATTTTTTCAAAAGATGGTAAAATTTTATCTGAGGCCGAAAAATTAAAGCCCGTTAAAAAAGAAGAGGCCAAAAAAGAAGAAAAAAAATAATTAGGAACATTTATGGCAACAAAAAAAGCAGGTGGATCATCGAGGAACGGCAGAGATAGTGCTGGCCGAAGACTTGGTGTAAAAAAATATGGTGGTGAGTCTGTAATACCTGGGAATATAATTGTTAGACAAAGAGGAACCAAGATTTTTCCAGGCGAAAATGTTGGTATGGGTAAGGATCACTCAATATTCTCAGTAGTTAAAGGTAAAGTTGTTTTTAAAAAAACAAAATCAGATAGAACTTTTGTTTCAGTAAAGCCCAATTAATAGTACAACTTTAAACTAGAGTTGTATTATGAAATTCTTAGATCAAGTTAAAATTTATATCAAAGCTGGAAGTGGTGGAGATGGTTCTCCAAGTTTTCGTAGAGAAAAGTTTATTGAATATGGGGGACCCGATGGTGGAGATGGTGGAGATGGTGGCTCAGTAATATTAAAGGCTGAAAGAAATCTTAATACATTAATTGATTATAGATATCAACAACATCATAAAGCAAAAAGAGGTAATAACGGAGCAGGTCAAAATCGTACAGGAAAAAGTGGAGATAATTTAATTCTTAAAGTACCCCTGGGGACACAAGTTTTTGAAGAAGATAATAAAACTTTAATTTTTGATTTCACAAAAGTTGGGGAGATATTTGTTGCAGCTGCAGGAGGGAAAGGTGGACTTGGAAATACTAGATTTAAAAGTTCAACGAATAGAGCTCCCAGAAAATTTACTAAAGGAACTCCTGGGGAGGAATTCATTATATGGCTTCAGTTAAAAACTATTGCTGATATTGGAATTATTGGATTACCTAATGCAGGAAAATCAAGTTTATTAGCAGCAATAACAAATGCAAATCCGAAAATTGCTAATTATCAATTTACAACTTTAAATCCAAATCTTGGAGTAGCAAGTTATGATGATAAAGAAGTAACAATAGCTGATATTCCAGGATTGGTAGAGGGAGCACATAAAGGAACTGGTTTAGGTATACAGTTTTTAAAACACATAGAAAGATGCAAATCTCTTTTACACATGATTGATATAACAAACTATGATCTTAAAAAAAGTTACAAACAAGTTAGGAATGAGTTGAAAAGTTATAGTCCAAAA
>CACNWU010000005.1 GCA_902624185.1 uncultured Pelagibacteraceae bacterium | reverse complement strand
AAAATTGATATCTCAGAATTAAATTTAGATAATTTTTTGATAAAGATTATTGATGGTAATTTTTATAAAAAAGATTCAGACATTAAAGATTTAATCTACGACTTAATTCATATGCTTTATTTAAAAAGAACAAAATTAAATCAAAATTTTGAAGATTATAAGGGTTATATAAAATTTGTTAATGATGCTAAAATTTTTAATTTAGATAATGAAAATCTATTTACAAAATTAAGAATGAAATTAATGCATGAATAAATCTTTTTATATTACTACTCCGATTTACTACCCCTCTGCAAAACCACATATGGGGCATGCATATTCAAGTATTATTGCCGATTTTTTTGCTAGATTTAAAATTATTGATGGTTTTGATGTTCATTTTTTAACTGGAACTGATGAGCACGGTCTAAAAATTCAACGAGCTGCAGAAAAAAGAGGTTTAGATACATTAAAATTTTGTGATGAAATCAGTGAAACTTTCAGAAACCTCTCAAAAACACTAAATTTATCTAATACAGATTTTATTCGGACCACCGAAAATAGACACAAATTGTCAGTTCAAAATCTATGGAAGCAGCTATTAAAAAATGATGATATCTATTTATCAAAATATTCAGGCTGGTATTCGGTCTCAGATGAAGCTTTTTATTCCGAAGATGAAGTGGAGGAATTTGAAGATTCGAAAAGAGCAATTAATTCCAAGTCTCCTGTTGAATGGCTAGATGAAGAATCTTATTTTTTTAGATTATCGAAATGGGAAAAACCTCTTCTTGAATATTATGAAAAAAATCCAAGTTTCATTTCTCCTCAATCAAGAAAAAATGAGGTAATAAGTTTTGTTAAAAGTGGTTTGAAAGATCTTTCAGTGAGCAGAAAAAGTTTTTCTTGGGGTATTCCCGTACCTGATGATAAAGAACATGTAATTTATGTATGGCTTGATGCATTAACAAATTATATTAGTTCATTAAATTACCCTGATACACAAGATAATATGTTTAAAAAGTTTTGGCCCGCTTCAATTCATTTAATAGGTAAGGATATTCTGAGATTTCATGCCATATACTGGCCTGCCTTTCTAATGGCTGCAAATTTACCTTTGCCCAATAAAGTATATGGACATGGCTGGATACTTTCAGGAGAGGAAAAAATGTCAAAATCTAAAGGAAATATTTTAGACCCGATAGAAATTATTAATAAATATGGTTTGGATCCTCTAAGGTATTATTTAATAAAAGAAGTTTCTTTTGGTAACGACGGTAATATTTCCCAAGAAAGGCTTGAAGATTGTATTAACAGTGATTTAGCTAATAATTTTGGGAATTTATGCCAAAGGGTTACGGCTTTTGCTAAGAAGAATTGCGATGGCAAAATTCCTGATAAAATAGAATTTAAAGAGGAAGATCTTAAAATTTTAGATAGATTTAAAAATAATTTAGATTTAATTAGGACTAAAATAGACGAACAGGATATAAATTTTTATATAGATTTTATTGTTAATTCTTTATTTGAAACAAATAAGTATTTTAATGACCAAGAACCATGGAAAAAAAAAGATGACTCGGTTAGACTTAATACTATTGTATATACTACATTAGAAATTGTGAGGAAAATTAGCTATATGCTTTATCCTATTATTCCAGAATCAGTTTTGAAAGCACTCAATATTTTCAATATCAAAGAAAAAGATATAATATTCTCAACATTGGAAAATCATAATTATTTTAAAGCAAATTTAAGTTTAAAAAATATCGATATATTATTTAAGAAAGTTGAAAAAAAAAATGATTGATTCACACTGTCATTTAGACCATGAGCCACTTAAAAGTAACTTAGAAGCTGTCATTGAAAGATCTAAAAAAGTTGGTATTACAAAAATACTAACTATTTGCACTACTTTAAGCAGTTTTAAAAAAATTAAGGAAATTGTTAAAAAAGATGAAATTATTTATGGTACTTATGGTATTCATCCACATGAAGCGCAAAATGATCGTGTAACAAGCGATTTAATTGTAAAAGAAGTAAAGAATAATAAAAAAATTATTGGAGTAGGAGAGACTGGATTAGATTTTTACTATAATAACAGTCAAAAAACTGATCAGTTTAGAAGTTTAGAAGAACATATAAATGCTGCAATAAAATTAAATATACCTATTATTATTCATTCAAGAAATGCTGAAAATGAAACATTTGAAATTTTGAACGAATATAAAAATAAAAATCTTAAGATTTTAATGCATTGTTATACGGGCTCAAAAAAATTTGCTGAAAAACTATTAGATTTAAATGCTTATTTCTCAGCAAGTGGAATTATAACTTTTAAAAACTCAACAGATTTACAAGAAACCTTCAAATTTATTCCATTAGAAAAATTACTTATAGAGACAGACAGCCCATTCTTGGCACCTGAGCCTAAAAGGGGGAAAAAAAATGAACCTTCATTTGTCAAATACACTGCAGAAAAATTAGCAGAAATTAAAGAATTAACAAATAATGATTTAGTTAAGGTAACTTCTTCTAATTTCAATACTTTATTTAATTAGTATTTTTATGAAATTTATTATTTTAGGTTGTGGAAGTTCAATGGGTGTGCCTAGATCTGATGGTTATTTTGGTAAATGTGATCCAAAAAATAAAAAGAATTTCAGGTCGAGGTGTTCGGCTTTGATTTCAACGAAAAGTGAAACTATATTAATAGACTCCTCACCAGACTTAAGACATCAATTGATTAAAAATAAGATTAAAAATATTGATAGAGTTTTCTATTCGCACATGCATGCAGATCAAACTCATGGTATTAATGATTTAAGAGTTTTTTACATAAAAAACAAAAAACCAATTCCAATATATGCTGACAATCCAACAAAAAAATATTTGCTTAAAACCTTTAGTTATTGCTTTACTAATTATAGTAAAGAATATCCAGCAACTCTTAAACTTAAAGATATTAAGAAAAATTTTTTTATTAAACATGGTAATAAAAAAATTTTGATACAAACAGTAAAGGTTAAGCATGGTAAAGTTGATTGTATTTGTTATATAATAGACCGAAAACTGGCTTATATAAGCGATGTAAGTTACATAGATAAGAAAGATTTTAAATACTTTAGAGATTTAGAATATCTTATTATTGATTGTTTATGGATAAGAAAACACCCATCTCACCTTAATTTAGAAGGTAGTCTAAAGTTAATAGATAAATTCAAACCAAAGAAAGCTATATTAACCAATCTTCATTCAGAGTTAGATTATGATAATTTAAAAAAGAAATTGCCAAAAAATGTTTTTCCTGCATATGACGGCTTAATAATAAAACTATAAAATTTTTTCTATTTTATCTACTACTTTTTTTGATATTGGACTTGTAAATGATGAGAATGTATCCTCTATTTTTCCACTTCTATTTATTAAAATCTTATGAAAATTCCATTTGGGAACTGCTGGTTTTCCATAATTTTTTTGAGCCCATTTAAATATTTCATGAGCTTCTTCACCCTTAACTTCTGTAATCGATGTTAAGGGAAAATTAATATTAAAATTTACCTCACAAAAATCTTTTACTTCTTTATTATTTTTTTTTTCTTGATTAAACGAATTTGAAGGAACACCTAGTACGACTAAACCTTTTGATTCAAATTGATTATGTAGTTTTTGTAAATCTTCATATTGTCTTGTAAAACCACAATAGCTTGCAGTATTTACCATCAATACGACTTTATTGTTATAATCTTTAAGATCAATAATTTCTCCATTAATACTTTCAATTTTAAAATCATAAAAAACTTTTTCATAGTTAGCTACAGCAGTATCTTTTAAAAAAAACATAATTATTGATAGACTTATTAGTACAATTTTTTTCATTTATAAATTTATTTATTTGGTGTAAGTAATATCAAGAAGTATCCAGTTAAAGTGGATAATAATGACCCAGTTAAGACACCAATTTTTACACCATCCATATATTGAATATTTTCAACAAAAGCAAGATTTCCAACAAAAAGACTCATAGTAAATCCAATTCCAGTTAAAATACCAACTCCATAAAAATTATACCAGTTTGAATTATTTGGCATCTGGGCAATCTTTAATTTAATAGAAAAATACGAAAACACAAACACTCCTAATTGTTTTCCAACAAATAAACCAAGCACAATTCCTAATGGAACTTTATCTAATAAAGACGAAAAAGATAATCCTTCTAGAGAAACACCTGCATTTGCAAAAGCAAATAATGGCATAATACCAAATGCTACGTAAGGGCTTATTGCGTGTTCTATTTTTATTAAAAGAGAAAAATCTTTTTCTTTTTTTCTATGGGGTATTGTTAATGCCAATAATACACCTGCTATGGTGGCATGTATTCCTGAATTATGAGTAAAATCCCAAAGAAATAATCCAACTATTAGATAAGGTAAAAATTTTTTAATATTGAATTTATTAATGATTAATAAGATTATGAATGCAATCAGCATTAAGCACAAATATTTGATACTTAAGTCACCAGAATAAAAGAGGGCAATAATTACAATTGCACCAAGATCATCAATTATGGCAAGTGCTGTTAAAAAAACTTTTAAAGACAAAGGTACTCTTTTACCTAATAAAGAAAGAACTCCTAAGGAGAAAGCAATGTCAGTAGCAGAAGGTATAGCCCAACCATTTAATGTTTCGCTATCACTAAAGTTAATAAAAATATAGATTCCTGCTGGAACTACCATTCCACCAACGGCAGCAATTATTGGTAAAAGTGCCTGTTTAATATTTGATAGCTCACCTTGTAAAAACTCTCTTTTTATTTCTAAAGTGACAAAAAAGAAAAAGATAGCCATTAATGCATCATTAATCCAATGAATAATTGACAATTTTAATCCAAATTGATTTATACCTATAAATAAATATTTGTTTAAAGTTGAGAAGTATAGATCTGATAAATAAGAATTACTTATTATTAATGCTATTATGGCAGCAAAAAGTAAAACTAAACCACTTGCGGCTTCCAGTTTAAAAAACCATTTAAAAGGTTTTGAAATATAATTTATCATTTATTTCCTAAATTAAATCTTTAACAAATAACTTAATATCAATAAACACCTCATATAAACTAAATAAATATAACTCTATATCTGGTATCAATGAACCTAAAGGAACTTTGAAAGTGTCTATCAATATTATTATAGCTATTAAAGAAACAACGAAAACAATCAAAAAAGAAAAAATTACTCTAATATAAGAGATAGAATTTGAATCTTTATTATTTTCCTTAAATTTTGTTTTTTCTTTAATCTTATTTTTTGAATTATCTATATTCTTTTTCTCTATTTTTTGGATTGGAATATCTTTGGTTGTTTTTTGGATAGTTTGCTTTTCGTCATCAGAAATGGACTCTCTTTCATTAGGAGTAAAAAACCAGGTATAATTGCATGAGCCACATTGTATCAACCTACCTTTTTCAGGTATTAAATTGCTATCAAGCTCAAATTTTTTTTTGCAATTTTTACATTCAATTATCATATAATCTATATATCAAATATAATCGAAATTTCCTTAATTTGATTAGCTTTATACATTGAAAAAATTGATAAGTACTGTATTAGTAATTCTCTCGGAGTGTAGCGCAGCCTGGTAGCGCATCTGGTTTGGGACCAGAGGGTCGCAGGTTCGAATCCTGCCACTCCGACCATTATATGAGAAAAGCAAAAATTTATATTCCTAATAAAAGTCCTATGCAATCAGGTTTAGGTAAATCTGATAAATGGATATTAGAATATGAAACTAATGATCCTACAAGAAATCCATTGATGGGCTGGGAAAGTTCAAACGATACTTTATCGGAATTAAGGTTGGAATTTTCATCTAAAGAACTCGCTGTTAATTATGCCAAAAAAATGAAAATAGATTTTGAGATAATAGAACCTAAGAAAAGAAAAACTATTAAAAAATCTTATGCAGATAATTTTTTAAACTAACACATTATGTTAAAAAGTTTTTTTTATGACAAAAATTGGAGATTATGGTCGTGGGGAGGTTTACTTGTATTAATTATTTCTCTATGGATACAAGTCAGCCTGACAGTCGCTATAAACACATGGTACGGTGGCTTTTATGATCTCCTACAAAATTCTGCAGATTATAAAGAAAATCCCCTAGAGGGAATTTCAATATTCTATTCTAAATTAATCTCAGTTCAATATACTTTAAATGGTTTTGAGGGTGATATTTCTTTTGCAGAAATTGTTTTTCCTTATATTTTCATAGCTATTTTTACAGGTTGGTTTACTAGAATTTATGGATTGAAATGGAGAGAAGCTATCACTTTTAATTACATACCAAGATGGCAAACTGTAGAAGAGGAAATCGAGGGTGCCAGTCAAAGAATTCAAGATGATTGTTATAAATTTGCAAAAATTGTAGAAACTTTAGGACTACAAGTAATAAGAGCAATTATGACTTTAATAGCTTTTATTCCGATATTATGGGGTTTAAGTGATAAGGTGGATATACCTGTTTTAAGGGACATAGAAGGTTCATTGGTTTGGTTTTCTCTAGTAGTTTCCCTTGGTGGATTAATTATATCATGGTTTGTAGGTATAAAATTGCCTGGTCTTGAATATAACAATCAAAGAGTTGAGGCTGCCTTTAGAAAAGATTTAGTTCTAGGGGAGGATAATAAAAAAGATTATGCTCAAACAAGTGTTCTAAAAGACTTGTTTACGGGAATAAAATATAATTACAATAGACTTTTCCTTCATTATGGATATTTCGATGGATGGATGACAACATATGATCAATTTATGATTATAGCTCCTTATTTGATTATGGGTCCAGGATTATTCACTGGTTTAATTACCCTAGGAGTTCTTGTTCAAGTCTCTAATGCATTTGCTAGAGTTCATGGTGGTTTTGCTTTATTTTTACATAATTGGACGACTATTACAGAACTAAGAAGTATTTATAAACGTTTAAGTGAATTTGAATATAATTTAGAAAGATTTGCTAGAGCATAAACTTTATGAGCGAAACAACCTTATTATTATTAATTGTACTATTTATAGTAATCATAATATTTTCTGTTCATGCTTATGATAGAAAATTAGTAAAACGTATAAATGATCATGAAAATGAACTTGAAAAAAAAGGTATTTTGAAAAGACATTATTATAAAAAAAATAATGACAATAGATAAAAAATATATAGATCAATTTATCAATGTTACAACCAAAGCTGCTATAGCTTCATCACATTTAGTTGGAAAAAAAAATAAAATCTCTGCAGATCAAGCTGCAGTAGACGCCATGAGATCTGAATTAAATAAAATAGATATGACAGGTGAAATTGTTATTGGTGAGGGTGCTCTAGATGAAGCTCCAATGTTATTTACTGGTGAAATTCTTGGTAAGAAAAGCGGCCCTGAGTTTGATATAGCTGTTGATCCTTTAGAAGGGACTAATTTTGCTGCTAACAATTTACCCGGTGCTTTATCAGTAATAGCTGTAGCTGAAAAAGGGAATTTATTTAAAGCACCTGAAACTTATATGCATAAAATTGCAACAACAAAAGTTGAAAAAGGATTAATTGATTTAGATTTTTCAGTTAAAAAGAACATTGAGAATTTAGCAGAATTTAAAAATACAACTCCTTCTAACTTAACAGCATGCATTTTAGATCGTCCTCGACATAAAAAAATTATTGATGATCTAGCTAATTTAAAAGTTAAAATTAAATTAATTTCTGATGGTGATGTCGCAGGTGCGCTTTTAGTTACTAAACCAATATATAATGTAGATATTTTTTTGGGTATTGGTGGTGGTCCAGAAGGTGTACTTGCTGCCGCAGCTTTAGATGCTTACGAATGTCATTTTCAAGGTAAGTTCATTTTTGATAATGAGAAGAATATTAGTGATGCAAAAAAAATGGGAATTACTGAGCTCGACAAAAAATATGAATTAAAAGATATAGTTAAGGGTGATGCAATTTTTTGTGCTACTGCGATAACAAATACATTAAATTTAAAAGGTGTAACTAAAGAAGCTAATAAAATTTTCAATACTGAAACACTAGTTACATTTTCAGCTTTAAGTAATTATAATCAAGAAATTATTAAAAATAGAATAATCTTTTAATTATGACCATAGTTAAAAAATGATATCTGTTACTGATAAAAAGTGGCAAGAAAAAAAAGTTAACTTAAATATATTAGAAAAAACTCAACAAGAACATGGTTTTTCAAGAATTTTATCTCAGTTAATAGTATCTAGGAATTTCGATAAAAATGAAATTTATCAAATAACTAAAAATTTAGATCTAGTAAATATGTTTTCTAATAATTTAGACTTTAAAAATGCAATAGAAATAATTTCTAACACAATAAAAAAAAAAGAAAAGATATGTATACTTGGCGATTATGATGTGGATGGCTCAGCGGCAACATCCTTATTTGTAAAATTTTTTGACTATTTAAATCATCCATTTTTTTATTATATCCCCGATAGAGTAAAAGATGGTTATGGTGCTAGTATAAAATTATTTAAAAAATTAATTTTAAACAAACCAAAATTAATAATTATGGTTGATTGCGGATCTTCATCAGTGGAGGCTATCGATTTTTTAAATAGAAATAATATCAAATCTTTAATAATTGATCATCATGAAATAGATAGACCCTATCCAAAATCAAATGTTATTATTAATCCCAAAAAAAATAATGGCTATATTGAATATGATTATCTTTGCGCAACATCCCTTGTTTATTTCTTTTTAGAAATTTTAAAAAAAAGAGTTAAAACAAAAATTAATCTAAGAAAACACCTAATATATGTTTTGTTAGCAACTGTTTGTGATGTTATGCCAATTCGTAAATTAAATAGATTAATTGCAATAAACACACTTAAAGAATTTGACCTTAATAAATGTGCTATTTTAAAAAGATTATATGAAATAACAAATATAAAAAAAAAAATTGATATAGATGATTTATCTTTTTTGGTTGGACCCATATTAAATGCTGGTGGACGTTTAGGTAAATCTTCATACGCAGTAGAATTATTATCATCAAATAATAAAGAAGAGATAGACCATAAATTATTTGAATTAATTGAGTTAAATAATAAACGAAAAAAAATTGAGACAAATATTTTGAATAATATTAATTACGAAAAGATCAATAAAGAAAACAAAGAAATTATTTTTTATTATGAGCAAAATATTAATGAAGGATTAATAGGTATAATAGCTGCTAGATTGAAGGATTATTTTAATAAACCAGCCATTGTAATCACAAATTCTAATAATTTGCTTAAAGGATCTGCTAGGTCCGTTGAAAATTATAATATAGGTAGATCTATTAAAATTTCATTGAATAAAAATATTATTTTGAATGGGGGTGGTCATAGTGCAGCAGCAGGTTTTTCTCTTAAAAAAGAAAATCTTTTAACTTTTAAAAATTTCTTAATAACTGATATTAAAAAGAAATATAATACACTAAATCTCGAATTAAATTATGATGCTGAAATTTCATCAATTGGTTTTAATAAAGAATTTTTTAATGACATTAAAAGGATAGGACCTTTTGGTGCAGGAAATCCTTTACCAATTTTTTTATTTAAAGAATTAAAGATTATAAAATCAAAAATATTAAGTGAAAAACATATATCATGCGTTTTAAAATCCAAAATTGGCTTTTCAATGAACTCAATATGTTTTAATGCCATTAATACAAAAGTAGGGGATTACTTATTAAATTATAAAAAATATTTAAATGTGATGGGACAAATTAACGAAAATTTTTGGAATAATAAAAAAAATCTTCAAATAATAATTAAAGATTTGGTATTGTGATTTATTAGACTTGATAAATAAGGACTTTTCAAATAAAAGACCTCAAAATGGTCCCTTCGTCTATCGGTTAGGACACGTGGTTTTCATCCTCGAAAGAGGGGTTCGATTCCCCTAGGGACCGCCATATTATGCCCAAATATTTTGTTTATATGATTTTAGCTAAAATCAAAAATAAACATATAAGTTATGTAGGGTATTCTTCAAATCCTTCCAAACGTCTTATGTTGCATAATAATTCAAAAGGTGCAAAATTTACAAAAGGGAAAAAGTGGATTTTAATTTACTCGAACAAATATTCGTCAAAAACAAAAGCTATGAAGGAAGAGTATAAATTAAAAAAAAATTATAAATTAAGATTAAAAATAAAAAATGATTATTTAAAAAAAAAATTCAATTCATTAATTTATATTAGATGAAGATTTCTATTTTATTACCTTATAAAGAAAATTACTCACCAAATTATCCAGGTGCTGTATCTATTTTTGTTAATTCAACAAATAATGTTAGTAAATATAGAAAAAGTTTAACTGTATTTGGCTCAACTAATCATAAAAGAAAATTAGCGAAAAATTATGTGAATATACATCTTTCAAAAAAAATTTTGAGAAGTCAGTCAAAAGAATATGTTGAAAAGTTTTTAGAAATTCAAAAAAAAAATAAGCCTGATATTATTGAAATTCATAACCGACCAGTTTATATCAAAAATTTAACGCAACTTGAGACTAAATTAGTTTTATATTTTCATAATGATCCAGTGAGTATGATTGGCTCTAAAACTGTCCAAGAAAGAATTGATTTATTAAATACATGTTCAAAGATAATATTTAATAGCGAATGGTCAAAAAGACAATTTCTTAAAGATCTTAAAAATTTTTACCATAAATCAAAAAAACTTGAAGTAATTCATCAATCTACCAATAAATCAAAAATTAATTTTAGAAATAAAGAAAAATTAATTACTTTTGTAGGAAAATTAAACTCAGCAAAAGGTTATGACATTTTTGGAAATGCTGTAACAAAAATTTTAGATAAATACTCAGATTGGAAATCTTTAGTTATAGGTGATGAGCCTCGTGAAAAAATTCAATTATTTCATAAGAATCTAAAAAATTTAGGTTTTCAAAATCATAAAAAAGTTTTGGAAACTTTTTCTAAAACTAGTATTGCAGTTGCTTGCTCTAGATGGGAAGAACCCTTTGGAAGAACTAGTTTAGAAGCAGCTAGTAGAGGATGTGCTGTTATAATTTCTAATCGAGGTGGCTTGCCTGAAACAATTACAAATGGAGTAATTTTACGAAATTTAGACTCTCTTACCTTATTTAAAGCAATAGAAAATTTAATTTTAGATAAAAAAAAATTACAATATCTACAAAAAGAGTCTTACAAAAACTTTCATCTTACAGATCGATACATTTGTAATAAAATTGATAATTATAGAGAAGAAATATATGGAAAATTTATTTTAAATTTTAACAAAAAAAATAACATTAAGAAACTTAAGATTCTTCATGTAACAAACTTTAATGAACGTCATAATGGAAGATTATTTTATAATACTGGGAAAAGAATTAATAATGGTTTCGTAAGATTAAATCATAGTGTTCTAGAATTTAGTGATCGCGATATTGTTAGCTATTATAGAAATATAAATGATTTAAATGGTTCAAAGAGACTCAATAAGAAATTACTTGAAGTGATCTCAAATTATGTACCAGATATTTTAATATTGGGACATGCAGATTTGATTAAAAAAGACACTCTTGATTATATTAAAAAAAATTATCCAAATATTAAAATGGCACAATGGTTTTTAGATAGAATGGACAGTCAATGGTTAAATAACAAGAGTAGGTTCCTTGATAAAATTGATTTAATGGATGCTAGTTTTTGTACAACAGACCCAAAATCATTAAAACTAAATAAAAAACATAATGTTTTTTATATGCCAAATCCTGTTGATTTATCTTTTGAAACCCTTGAAAATTACAATAATAAATACTTTAATAACGATGTTTTTTTTGCAATGAGCCATGGGGTTCATCGAGGGGTTCTCAAAAAAGGTAAATTTGATCAGCGAGAAATTTTTATTAACAATCTTATGAAAATAACACCTAATGTAAGATTTGATTTATATGGAATGAATAACATTCAGCCACTATGGGCAGATGATTACTTAATTGCAATATCACAATCAAAAATTGGATTAAATTTAAGTCAAGGAAAACCAGCAAAATATTATAGTAGTGACAGATTTTCTCAATTAATTGGAAATGGACTATTAGTAATGATTGATGAAAATACTAAAATTGGAAATTTTTTTAATAAAGATGAAATTGTTTTATACAAAAATAAATCTGATTTATCTGAAAAGATAATAAAATTTACAAATGATCATAATCTTAGAAATAAAATTGCAAGAAAGGGCAGAGATAAATATTTCAAATATTTTAATTCAACTGAAGTTGCTGAATTTATATTGAATAAATCTTTTGGGTTAAATAAGAGATACTATTGGGAAAATATTAAATAAATGTTTTCAATTATCATCCCAACATTCAATAATTTAGATTATCTCAAATTATGTCTAAAAAGTATTGACAAAAACTCCACATACAAACATCAAATAATACCACATGTCAATGTTGGTGAAGATGGAACAAAAACTTACTTAGATAAAAATAATATTGATCACACATATACGAATGATAACGCTGGTATATGTAAAGGAATGAATTTGGCTGCAAAAAAAGCTAAATTTGAATATATTTTATATGCTCATGATGATTTTTATTTTTGTCCAGGTTGGGACAAAATAATGAGAGAGGAGGTAGATAAAATTGGACATAATAACTTTTATTTATCTGGAATAATGATGAATAATGGTCCTATTAAATTTAATTGTGGAAATAGCATAAATGATTTTGACGAAAAAAGATTACTTAATGAATATAAAAATTATAATCTTTATGATTTTCAAGGATCAACTTGGGCTCCACATTTAATACATAAAGATTTATGGAATAAAGTTGGGGGATTTAGTGAAGAATTTTTTCCAGGTACTGGATCAGATCCAGATTTAAATATGAAATTGTGGAATGAAGGGGTGAGGGTCTTTAAAGGTCTCAATAATTGCAAAGTATATCATTTTGGATCAATAGTTACACGTAAATATAAAAATCATCCAACAATAAAAACAGAATCTGGAAGTAAAGGTGGTAAGATTTTCTTATTAAAATGGAAAATATCAATTAAATTTTTTAAAAAATATTATCTTAATTCAGACATAAAATATATATCACCTTTAAGTGAACCAAAAAAATCAGTATCATATTATATTGATTTAATAATTTGTAAATTCAACTATCTTTATCTCAAATTTTTTTATTAATTATGAAAGTACTTATACTCGGATCTACAGGTATATTAGGAAGTTCATTAGTTAAATATCTTAAAACAAAAAAAATAAAACTTTTTTATATATCCAGAAGAAAAAATTTAAATAAAGATTATTATTATTTAAAGGATTTCTCAAACTATAGAAAACTAAAAGATTTAATTCTTAAGATAAATCCAAATTATATAATAAATTGTTTAGGTGTGACTAAATTTCATGAATCTTATAAAAATAAAAAAGTAACAAAAAAAATTAATATCAAATTACCAATTTTTTTGTCTAATCTTTGTTTTAAAGAAAAAATCTATTTTCTTCATATAAGTACTGATTGTGTTTTCTTGGGAACTAAAGGCAATTATAAAGAAAATTCGAAAAAAGACGCCAAAGATCTATATGGTTTGAGTAAAAACCTTGGAGAAGTTAAAAATAAATTTTCTACTACAATCAGAACTTCATTTATTGGACCTGAGAAGAATGGCAATAAATCTCTTCTTAATTGGTTTTTATCTCAATCTAACTCAACAACAGGTTATACAAATGCTTTTTTTTCAGGTCTAACATCTCTTGAATTATCTAAAATTATCTTCAAATTTTTTATTAAAAAAAATAATCTATATAACGACGTTTTACATGTTGGTGGCAAAAAGATTTCAAAATATAATCTTTTAATAATTATTAAAAAAATATTCAAAAAAAAGATAGATATTATTAAATTTAAAGATTTTAAAATTGATAGATCTCTTAATTCGAAAAAATTTCAAAAATTAACCAATTACAAGGTTAAATCCTGGACAATTTTAGTAAAAGAATTGAAAAATTTTATGCTAAAAAATAATTATGAGTTTTGATCATATTTAGTCCTTTTGAAAGATTTGATACCAATCATGGAGCAAAAAAGACCTTCTATCTTGAAATAGATATATTTTGTTTTTTTTATGTTAATTATTGAATTCAAAATTAATTGAATTATCAATAAAAACAATCGTGGTACACCTTTCATATAACTATAAAGGTAACCATTATATTTCTTTATATAATAAAACTTGGACCATTGTCCATGCCATGCATTAATTAAATCAGCATAATTTTTTTCTTGAGAATTCTTAAATGTTGCTGAAGAGCTTCCCTTTTTTTTATGATAAAAATAAGCATTTAATGCTGTATAAAGTTTTAACTTTTTAATTCGGCATTTGGTAAAGTAATCATTATCTTCATAATAAAGAAATATATTTTCATCAAATCCATTTATGCTTTTAAATATTTTTGTTTTAAAAAACATAGCACCACCATTGAGTGTTTTTTCAAGTTTAATCAATTTTTTAATCTTCTTTTCTTTTTTTCCATATAATTTAGGACTTATTGCACCAAATTTTTTAATCTTTGTACCTGCAATTACTAAATTTTTTAAAGTTTCTTTAAAAATTTTTGTGTCAGGATTTATTACAAAAAAAAATTTTGTTTTTACAAATTTGGCTCCATAATTTATAGCTCTTCCATAACCGATATTATTTTGTAAATAAACTTTCACATTTCTATTTTTTTTCTCTAATCTTTTTTTTAATTCTTTATCTTGTGAATTTTCTATTATTATTATTTTAATTTTTTTGGAAATATTTTGCACATGTTTATGTATTTTTGTTCCAGATTTATATGATGGTATTACAACAGTTAATAAGTTCTTCATTTTAAATCTTTATCTTATTTAAAGCATTATTTTTGAATAAATTTGCCTCCTGGATATATCTTCTAACCATTTGTGTAGTTTTATGACCTGTCATTGCCATTATATTTCTTTCTTCAGCTCCAAATTCAGCTGCTGTTGTTGCAAAACCAGATCTTAAACTATGTCCTGCATATTTAGATGAATCTAAACCAGACCTTTCTGCGTATTTTTTAATTATTAAAGCTACTGATTTATCTGAAATTTCAAAAACTTTTCCACCCTTATTGCTAGAAAATTTGTATTTGATATAATTTTTAAGAGCTATAACTGGGCAAAATTCTTTATTATCGAAGTAGGGGATAGCTTTTATAATTCCCTCTCCTGATTGATCTGTTTTAGATCTCTTAATTAATATTTTAACACCTTCAGTTACAAATTCTAAATCCTCGTAATCAATATTCACCAACTCTGATCTTCTAAATCCACCTGCAAAACCAATTAGTATTAAAGCCTTATCTCTAAGCTTAATTAGGCCTTTAATTTTACTTTCAACTAAATTTTTAGCACTTATTTTATCTTCATTTATTGCATTAATAATTAATTTTAAATCATTGATTAATATAGGTTTTTTGGCTTTCTGTCTTGAGCCTAAAGTTCTTTTAATTCCATGTAAATTCTCCATAATTATAGGATGTTTTGTATCTAAATAATGCCCTTTTAACTTATGAATTACGCTTATTGAGGCTATTCTTCGTTTTAAAGTACTAAATTTAGCTAATTTAGACAAACTAGTTAGGTATAAAGCAATAATTTTTGGTTGTGTTGGGATTGAAGTAAAACCATTTTTAGCACAGAAAGATGAAAAATCTTTAAAGTCTGATTGATAGGCTCTTAATGTATTATTCGATTTAGAATTTTTTAAATTTTTTAATGTTTCTAATTCTAAGCTTTTTAGATCTGTTAACAATTTATTCATTTAATTTCCGATAACCATTAATTATCGGAAGTTATATAATAGGTGAATTTTTATGTCAATAGTTTAAATTAAAAAAATTATGGGTTCAATTGATGGAGAAATACCAGCAGTATGGTTTTTAATAAGCTCGATAGGTTTTGTTATATTGACTTTTATTCAATACAGAAACACTGGTAAGAGCTTTAACACGATATTTTTATCTGTAATGGCTATTATATTCTTTGTAAGTTACATTATTTTATTAATTCCACGCTAAAAATAAGTGCAGGGAACGAAATTTCAATTAAAAGTCTGGAAATATCTTAAAACTATACCAAGAGGTAAGGTAAAAACCTATAAACAAGTGGCTATTGGCATAAAAAGCCCTAAATCGGCTCGTGCTGTAGCTAATGCTTGTGCTAAAAACCCATATTCTCCAAAAATACCCTGTCATAGAGTGATTAGGTCCGATGGAGCCCTTGGTGGCTACTCTGGGAGAGGTGGAATTAGGCAAAAGCTTAAATTACTTAGATCTGAAAAGGTAGCGATTTAGGCTTATTTTAGGGCTTTTTTAACTTAAAAAAGTTAGTAAAATCAACATTTTTTTAACCTTTTTACGTGATTTATAACTAAATATAACAATTCACCCTTCAGTTGTACCATATATGAGGCTATAATGAAAATAGACCCCTCTACGGGCGTTTAAATGGTATATTCAATTAGTGCATCGCTCTACTATTCAACTATATCAATGATTTTAAACTCCCCTATTTTAAGGAAATTTTCATTACTGGCATCGAAAAAAGCCCTTATTTTTAAGGATTATTTGATGTTTTTTATAATTTGCCAAAAATCTAAACTATTACACAGCATATTTATGAAATAATTGAAAATATTCTAATAATTGCATTATTTATATTATTAATAAAATATAATAAATACAGTAGTTTATATTAATTACTTAATGTAATACTTTAAATAATAGTAAATAAATAATACCTATTATTTAACTTTTTTAACTAAATTTTCCCTTCTTGAGATGTAGATACCACTTAGAACAATAATAAATAATCCTAGGAAAGTCCAATTATCCGGGAAATCACTAAAGAAATAATAGCCTATTATAATGTTCGTAATGATCTCAAAATAGCTAAATGGAGCTAATTTAGAGGCGTCAGCGTATTTAAGAGACAATATTAAGAATAAATGCCCTATACAGGCAAATATACCTATAGCAGCCATCATTGACCACTGATTTAAGCTAGGTTTAACCCACACGAAGGGCATTACAGTTGAAATAATTATGGCCCCTACTACACCAGTTAATAATAAAGTTAACAAAGGATTATCTGAAGTACTTAGTTTACGAGTAATAATTAAATAAAACCCATACATTACTCCTGTTCCAAGAGCAGCTATGCTTGCTAAATTAATTTCAACAAAGCCCGGTCTAATAACTACTAAAGAACCTATAAAACCTATGATTACAGCAGACCATCTTCTAAATCCTACCTTCTCACCTAAAAAAATTGGAGAAAAAGCTGTAACAATTAAAGGAGCAACAAAGGCCAGAGTTAATGCTTTTGCTAAAGAAATAACTGAAATTGCGTAAAAGAAACAAATATTAGCAGTTAAAAGAATTAAACCTCTAATGAATTGTAATTTCGGTTTATCTGTCCAAACAAGATTTTTTCGAAAAAAGAAAAACATAACTGGAAAAGTGAAAGCTACTGTAAAAAAATATCTTGCCCATGTAATTTGTAATACTGGAAGATCAGCACTTAAATATTTTGCGAATCCATCCATTATAGGAAGCATTACCCATGCCAACAAATTAAAAGTTATAGCCTTCATTTTTAGAGGAAGGATATAGATTAATTAAAGTATTTTAAAGCAAAGAATACAACAATTGGGATAGTTATAAATGACATTAACGTTGACACAACGATAGTACTGGCAACACTATCAACAATTTTTTTTGGTGAATATATTGAAGCAACCAAGTAATTTAGAACGGCGCTAGGCATTGAACATTGAATTAATAAAACACCGGCAGCAAAACCTTCCAAATTGAAATATAGAATTAGTAAATATCCAATTATAGGTCCAATGATTACACGTCCTATAGAAGAGAATATAGCTTTATCAAGAGAAAAAACCTTTAGTCTTGTTAAAGCTATACCTAAAGACATTAAAATTAGAAATATAGTTGCATACATTAATAAGAAAGTGGTGTTTTCAACAAAACCTGGAAGCTCTAAATCATAATAAAGTAAAAATACAGCTACTATTATTGCATAGAAAGGAGGACTTTTAATTATAACGTTTATACTAAATTTTCTGTCAGCTAAAAAAACCCCTAAAGTAAAGTGACATAAAATAATTAAAGCTGATATTCCCGCTGAAACACCAAGGCCTTGAGAGCCATAAGCAAATAAACATATAGGTAAACCCATGTTTCCTGTATTAGGCATTGCTAAAGGAGGAAGTTCTCTAATAATATCTTTAGTATTTAGAAGATATAGAATTATAATTCCAGTAATTATAAATCCACAAATAGCAAGGGCATAATACCAAAAATAATTTATAAAAATGTTAAATGAAATGTTTACAGGGTTTAAAGCATAAATAATCATTGCAGGCGTTCCTACATTTGCCGCAAAATTAGTAATAAATGTTGTATCTATCTTTGGATTTTTTTTACCCAAATAATAACCAATACCAACAACAAAAAATACAGGAAACAAAACTTCAAAAAGCTTATAGTAGATATCCATTAATTATATAATCTAATTAAAGTTGGAAATTTGAGAATATTTTTATTCTTTTTAAATATTGATAAGCAATTTTTTGCATTAATTTCAGTTGTTTTATGAGTAATAATTACGATTGTCGCTTTTTTATTTTTCTTATCGGGTGTTTGAATTATTCTTTTAACTGATATCTTATATTTAGCTAGTCTATTTGTGATTAATGAAAGAACACCTTGCTTATCTTTAACATCAAATCTTAGATATAAAGAATTAGTATATTTATCATTATTAAATGGCTTGATAGATATTCTTTTATTAGATGAGATACCAAATGGATATTTTGTATTTCCTCTTAAAATCGATAATAAATCTGATAATAGGGAGGAGGAAGTAGGACCAGGTCCAGCACCCTCACCCTGGAAAACGCTTTCACCTACAGGTTTACCTTCAGTAATAACTGCATTCATAACACCATTAACATTACCTATATAAGTATTTTTACTTACTAAACATGGATGTACTGTTTCAAATAATTGGCCATTAATAATTTCTGAGATCCCAAGTAATTTCACTCTAAGACCCAATTGAGCAGCAATTTTAATATCTTCTAGTTTAATATTTTCAATACCCTCCATAATACATTTCTTTTTAGAAATCTTTGTATTAAATGAAAGAGCAGACAAAATTCTTATTTTTGCGAAAGCATCAAAGCCATTTAAATCTAACTTTGGATTACCTGGTTCTGCATAACCGAATAGTTGGGCTTTTTTTAAAACCTTATCGAAAGTTTCTCCAGTTTTTTCCATTTCAGTTAAGATATAATTGGTTGTCCCATTTAGAATTCCATAGACTTTATAAATTTTATTGGTTGCTAGACCTTCTTTTATTGTTCTTAAAATTGGAATGCCTCCAGCAACAGAAGCTTCAAATTCTAAATTAACTTTATTTTTTTCGGCAAGATTAGCTAAATAGTCACCATTTTTAGCTATAAGAGCTTTATTAGGTGTAATAACATTTATTTTATTAATCAGAGCTGTTTCAACAATTTTTTTTGATATTCCATTAGATAACCCAACACATTCAAACAATATATCAATCTTATTTTTTTTAAAAATATTCAAAGGGTTCGAGTAGAAAATTTTTTTATCTATTTGAAATCTTCTTTTTTTATTCTTGTTTTTAGCTGAAATTGCAATTATACGAATTTTTTTTCCAGTTTTATTTTCGATCGCTTTTGATTTGGATTTAAGCTCATTATAAAGATATATTCCTACCTGTCCTAAACCAACAATTGCTATATTTACAAATTTAGTCATTTAATTATCTATATTGGGGTACGAATTATTTTCTGAATATTTCATAAGTTTAATCTTAAATTCTGAAAAACTCATTTCATCTGAAAAATTAATATTATTATTTGTAACTTTCGAACTACAAGAAATAAGAAAAAAAATCATGATCAAAGAAAAATATTTCATTGCAAACCCTCTTTAACATTGAAGCCAAATTTTAAGTTCATATTCTGTACTGCTTGACCTGCCCCACCTTTAATTAGATTATCAATTGCTGACAATATTATAATCTTATTTTTATACTTTGTTTTACACACTGAAATAAAACAATTATTTGTATTAATAACATCATTTGTACTAATTAATGAATCATTTCTTAAAACTTTGACAAAATTATTTTTTTTATGAAATTGTTTTAAGATTTTTTTGATCTTATCTATAGAAAAACCTAATTTTAAATCAACATATATAGTGCTCAAGATACCTCTAAACATTGGAGTTAAGTGCGGAGTAAACGTAAAATTAATCTTTGAATTAGTAAAATTTTGTAATTCTTGATTAATTTCAGAGTTGTGTCTGTGAAAACCAACACCATATGCACTTAAAGACTCATATAAATTTTTTTTTCTATATTTTTTATGTACTCCTCTACCAGCTCCAGAATATCCTGATTTTGAATCAATAATGATATTCTTTAAGTTAATAGATTGTTTTTGAATCAGGGGTATCAATGGCAAAAGTATAGAAGTTGGATAACAGCCAGGACATCCTATTATATTGAACTGTTTGACTTTTTTTCCTGTAATTTCAGGGAGCGCATAAATACTATTTTTTATATTTGATATTGCTTTATGTTTTTGTTTATACCATTTAAAATATTCTGAACTATTTTTTAATCTAAAGTCTGCCGCTAAATCTATTAAAGTATTTTTCTTAAGTAATTGTCTTGAAATTTTTTGAGCTTCACCATTCGGTAAAGCAGTAAATACTATATCTACATTATTCAAAAAACTTTTATTATATTTTGTTATCTTAGGTAATTTTTTTAAGTTTAATAAATGATCATAAGATGAAATTTTTTTTCCAACAGAAGTGTTGCCACATAAATATTTAATATTAATGTGTTTATGTCTAACTAATAATTTTATTAATTGGACACCTATGTATCCTGTAGATCCAGCAATTAAAGCATTAAGCTTGTACATTTAATATTATAGCAGTTAAAAGTTAAAAAAAAAATTATCTTTTTGAGAATTGGAAGCTTCTTCTTGCTTTTTTTCTTCCAGGTTTTTTTCTCTCAACAGCCCTAGAATCTCTGGTAGTTAATTTTTCAGTTTTAAGAGTAGTTTTAAAATTTTCATCAAACTGAACTAAGGCTTTTGAAATACCATGTACCATGGCACCTGCTTGACCTGTAGGCCCCCCACCTTTCACATTGCAACGTACATCATACTCAGTTGGTTGATTAATTATCTCGAAAGGTCTAGTAATTTGCATTTTGTGATTTTCACTTGCAAAATACTCATTAAAAGATTTGCCATTCACGTAAATAAGTCCTGTTCCTTTTTTCAACCAAACTCTTGCTATGGAAGTCTTTCTTCTTCCGGTTGCATATTTACTATCTTTAAAATCTAACTTTAATTTAGTTTTTTTATTATTTGTTTGAGCAGTTTCCATACTAATTTCTAATAATATTTTTTGGATTTAGTTTTGCAATTTCCACAACTTTTAAATTTTGTGCGGTATGAGGGTGTTTTTCTCCAGAATAAATCTTTAATTTTGTTAACTGTTTTTTACCTAAAACACCACCTGGGAGCATTCTTTTTACAGCTAATTTAAGAGCTTCACCTGGTTTTTTTTTGTGAAGTTTTTCTGGTGTTGTTTCTTTAATACCTCCAGGATAACCTGTGTGTCTATAATATTTTTTATCTTGAAATTTTTTTCCAGAAAATTTTATTTGCTCAATATTCTTTACTACAACAAAATCACCATCATCCATATGTGGTGTGTAAGTGGTCTTATTCTTTCCTCTTATTATTTTAGAAATAATTGTTGCTAATCTTCCAACAATTGCATTTTTAGCATCAATTTCGTACCAAGATGATGTTAGTTGGTCTTTTTTAACAAATTTTGTCATTGTGCGTGGATTAATACTATTAATATATATAAAGTCAAATTGATATTTATATTGTTTTATGCTGTTTATTTGTTATATTTAAATTGCCGATTTGATCCTATTGCGGGCATACAGCTAAACAGGAATATCATCATAAAATCGGTAGGCATTTGAACTATATTGTGAGCCTTGCATTATGCTAAAACACTAAAAAAGGAGTAAAATGACAAAAAAAAGAAATAACCCAGAAACTATTGCTATTCATGGGGGTGATTATAGAAGTGATCCAACTACTAACGCTGTAGCAGTACCAATTTATAGGACAACCTCATATCAATTTAAAAACACAGAGCATGCTGCAAATCTATTTGCATTAAAAGAATTTGGAAACATTTATACAAGAATCATGAATCCAACTAATGATGTTTTAGAAAAAAGAGTTGCGGCTTTAGAAGGTGGGCTGGCATGTTTAACTGTTTCATCAGGACAAACAGCATCAACATTTGCAGTTCTGAATGTTGCTCAGGCTGGTGATAATATAGTAAGCTCAACTGATCTTTATGGAGGAACAGTCTCTTTATTTACACATACTTTGAGTAAACTTGGAATTGAAATTAGATATGCTGATCCAAGTGACCCAAACAACTTTGAAAAATTAATAGATGATAAAACAAGAGCTTTTTATGGTGAAACATTGCCAAATCCTTATCTAAGAGTTTTTCCAATTAAGGAAGTTTCTGATATTGGTAGGAAATATAATATCCCTTTAATTATGGACAACACAGCTGCACCAGTAATTTGTAAACCTATTGATCATGGTGCTGCAGTAGTAATTCATTCTTTAACTAAATATATTGGTGGTCATGGAACGGCTATAGCTGGAAGCATTGTTGATAGTGGTAATTTTGATTGGACAGCTGATCCCAAGAGACAACCGTTATTTAATGAGCCCGATAATAGTTATGGTGGTGTAGTTTGGGGAAAAGCTGTTCCAGAGCTTACTGGAGCAAATGTTCCATTTGCCGTCAGAGCCAGAGTCTGTTTATTAAGAGATTTAGGTTCAGCTTTAGCGCCAGATAATGCTTTCGCAATTATACAAGGTCTTGAAACAGTAGCACTTAGAATGAAACAACATTGTGAAAATGCTAATAAAGTTGTAAATTTTTTAAAAAAACATAATGAAGTTTCAAAAGTAATATATTCTACTGAACATAGTAAACCAATAGCTGATAGAGCTAAAAAATATTTAAAAGGTGGTAATGGACCTATGGTTGGGATTGAACTGAAGGGTGGCATAGAGGCAGGTAAAAAGTTTATAGAATCTCTTAAAATGTTTTACCATGTTGCTAATATTGGTGATGCTAGAAGTTTAGCTATTCACCCTGCTAGCACTACACATAGTCAATTAAATAAAAAAGAACTTGCGGCTTCTGGTGTTACCCAAAGTTATGTGAGACTTTGTATTGGTATAGAGCATATTGATGATATTATTGATGATTTAGATCAAGCTTTAAATAAATCTTCTAAAGGAAATTTAAAAGCAGTTAGTTAAGCTCAGTATTTAAATAAAAAAAATAAATACTTGAGCTAACTAGAAAAATTGAACTAATTTGGTGCAAGGAGGCAATTAAAATATGTGCACCAAACATAATTGTTAATATACCTAAAATAACCTGTAGAATTATAAAGAAACCCAAAATATTTACGGATTTATATAAATCATACATTTTATTTTTATAAACCATGTAAAATATACCTAAATAAAAAATTACTATTACATAAGCTATATTACGATGCATAAATTGAACTAATGATGGATCGCTAAAAGCAGACAATTTAAATAAATTTTTTGGGATGTTGTCATCTGGGAAATAAGTGCTACCCATTAATGGCCAAGAATTATAGATTTTTCCAGCATCCATTCCAGAAACAAAAGCACCTAAAATAATTTGAATAAAAATTAAAATTAAAAAGGATAAAGGTATTATTGAATTTATCTTATTTACGATTATGTTTCTTTTTTGCATCTTTAAGTAATTCCAAAAAATTAACGATAAAATTATAAAAGCAAAAAGTAAATGAACTGAAAGTCTAAAATGACTTACATCTATTTTATCTACCAATCCACTTTTTACCATATACCAACCTAAAAACCCTTGAAAGCAAATAAGAAAAAAAATTAAGTACAAATTTATCATGTTTGAAAATTTAATCTTAAATGAGAAATAAATTAAAGGTATTAGAAAACTTATGCCAATCAATCTCCCAAGAAATCTATGACCCCACTCCCACCAGAAAATAAATTTAAATTCTTGCAAAGTCATGTTATAGTTTTGTAATTGAAATTCTGGAATTTCCTTATATAGATTAAAATAAATCTCCCAATCTTTCTGATTCATTGGAGGAAAAAAACCTAAAAATAGTTCCCATTCAGTTATAGAAAGACCCGAGTCAGTTAAACGAGTTAGTCCACCAACTATTATCATTATTGAAATAATCCAAAACATTGTAATTAGCCAAATTGAAATTTGATAATTAATTTTTGTATTTGTTGTATACATAAGCGGATAAATATAATAATTTTTTAAATATCCAAATATATAAATGTCGCCTTTAAAAAGAAAAAAGTTAAGTAAAATTAGATCTGAATTAGATAAACTAGATAATTCTCTTATAAAAATCATAAAAAAAAGAACTTATTTAGTAAAAAAAGTTTTAGCTTTAAAAGAAAAAAAAAATCAAATTATTGATCAGAAAAGAATTAAAAAGATTTTAAATAATATCAAGAAAAAATCTCTAAAAAATAATATCGACCCTAAGATTACAAATAGAATTTGGAAAAATATGATATGGTCTTATATTGATTTTGAAAAAAGGAATTTTAAAAAATAATTCTATTTACTATGTGGTGGAAGTTTCTTTTCTACAAAAATTTCATGTTTTCTTGTTACAGGATTATATTTTTTAGCTTTTAACTTTACTTTAGCTTTTTCACCACCGGCAGGTTTTTTTAAATAATAATAAAATGGACTATCTGGCTTTTGTTCAGGGACCATTCTAATCTTCACATGTGTTTTTTTTGCCATAAAATTATTATTTTAAAGTTTTAATTAATTTTGAAATATTTAAAATTTTATTTCTTAATTTACTTGTCTTTATAGAAAGATTAGCTGTTTCGTCAAGGGATAATGTCTGTTTTGATTCTAGTATCTTTTTAACTCCATTTATGGTCATCCCTTTGTCTTTTAATAAAAATTTAATTTTTTTTAACAAGTCAATAGTCTTGTTATCAAAATATCTCCTTCTGCCATTTAAAATTATTGGTTTTATTTGTTTAAATTCTTTTTCCCAAAATCTTATTGTATGAGTTGAAAAGGTTCCTTTTTTATCATTTTTAAGATTTAGTATTTTTGCAACTTCCCCTATTGTTTTATATGCATTTTCATTTTTTTTCATTGAATTCATGATTTACTAAAAGCTTAAATTCTTTAGCTGGCTTAAATAAGACAACTGTTCTTGCAGAGATAGATTTTTTTTCTTTTGTTTTTGGGTTTCTACCTAATCTAGATTTTTTCAATCTTAAAGAAAATGTGCCAAAATTTGATAATTTCAAAATTTTATTTTCTTTTAAATTGTCTGCTATTGTAAGAAAAAAATCATCAATTAAATGTTCTGAAATTTGTTTAGAAAATCCTAATTGCATATAAACAAGATTAACTAAATCTTTTTTAGTCAAATTAATACGCATATTAACTTATATTATTTTTAATTTTGTTTATCAAACTACCTTTGATTATCTTATTACAAACATCTAATGAATTAGAAAATCCAATAAAGTCTGTACCTCCATGACTTTTAACTACAGGTGTATCTAGTCCAATAAATATTGCACCGTTATACAATCTAGGATCTAATCTTTTTTTAAATTTTTTAAGATTAGATATATTTAAGAAAGATGATATTTTTCCCATAATTGTTCCGCTTAAAGCTTGTTTGAGCTCATCTGTTATAAAATTGGCTGTGCCTTCTGCCGTTTTAAGTGCCACATTGCCTGTAAATCCATCCGCAACTATTACATTGACTTCACCATTCATAAGCTGATTGCCCTCAATATACCCTGAAAAATTAAAATTATTATTTTTTTTTTCATTTAATTTCTGAAAAGTTTCTTTTATTATTTCATTACCTTTTAATTCTTCTGATCCTATGTTTAACAAAGCAACATTAGGATTTTTATTTGGATATAAAGATTTATATAGAGACGCTCCCATGATTGAAAAATCAACTAGATTTTTAGAACTACATTCAATATTAGCTCCAAGATCTAAAACAACACTCATTCCCTTTTTATTAGGCCATAAAGCTGATAAAGCAGGTTTATCAATATTCTCAATCATTTTAAGATTCAATTTGGCAATCACTAACAAAGCTCCTGTATTACCTGCAGATATTACTATATCACTCTCTTTTTTTTTAACACTTTCAATAGATAGCCACATGCTTGTGTCTTTCCCTTTTTTAGCAGCCTCAAGAGGACTATCTGTGCTTTTTACTGCATTTTCTGTATGAACGATTTCATAGAATTTTTTATCAATTTTTTTTTCAATGTAAGGATTAATTTCATTTTCATTTCCAAAAATTCTAAAAAAATTTTCACGATTTGATATATGATTGTGGATAATTCCATCAATAATCTTTTTTGGTGAACCATCACCGCCCATTGCATCAACTGCAATTTTAATCAAATCAGTCATTTTTTTATTTTATTTTTTATTTTTTAGGTTCTAAAACTTGTCTTCCCTTATACATACCAGTTTTTAAGTCTAAATGATGAGACAATCTATATTCACCAGATTTTTTATCCTCAACAATATTTTTTGATGAAAATTTCATATTCTGAGATCTTCTCATACCTGTTCTTGATGGTGTTTGTTTTCGCTTAGGAACTGCCATAATTTGGATTAATTACACTTTTTATATAAGAATTTAAAGTGTTTTTTTTAAGTATTTCAAAGTAATTTTCAAAATAATTGGTTAATAATGATGGATTAGCTGAATTTAAAACATATTTTTTTAATAATTCATTTTTTTGGTCTTTTTTTAAATTTTCCCAAAAATGTATCTTATCTAAAATATCATGAAATAAATTTAAATAATCTTTCATCTTTTTATTAATTGACTGATCTCCATAACCAATTTCTCTAATGCTAAGCTCAAGTTGTCTAAAAGTAAAATCATAGATTTCTTGAAGAATTTCTCTATTTTCTTCATTTTTAAAATTCTTAAAAAAAAAGGCAAAATGTATCAAGAAAAAAACTAACCGATCTGAAAAATCATCTGGTTTATTGAAATCTTTATAAAGTTCTTTATTTCTAGTCAATTCGATTAATTTATTATAGATATATATGTAATTTTCTTTCATGAAAAAAATATTATTACTATTATTTTTATTTACAATACTAAACAATTGTGGTTTCAAAAAACGTGTAGATCATCATGGTGTTCATATGTTAAAAAAAAAGAGTGAAGACATAATTGTTGCTGAAACAAACAAAAATGATGTAATAAAGCTCCTTGGTCCACCCTCAACTATAAGTACTTTTGACAATGATTTATATTTTTATATAGAAAGAAAAATTACCACTAAACCCTTGATAAAACTTGGTAAACAAAAATTTTTAGAAAATAACGTTTTAATTATTGAAATTGACAATCGAGGAATTACAGCCAAAAAAGAGTTTTTCGATTTAAATAAAATGAAAAAGCTTAAAATAGTTTCAGCAGAAACATCTGTTGACTATCAGAAACAGGATTTTATTTATGACTTTCTTTCTAGTATGAGACAAAAAGTCAACGATCCCCTTGGAAAAAGAAAAAGGGATTAACCTGCTATAACAGCAAGCAATAATAAAGCTACAATATTTGTAATTTTAATCATTGGATTAACTGCTGGTCCTGCTGTATCTTTATATGGATCACCCACTGTGTCCCCAGTTACTGCTGCTTTGTGAGCTTCAGAACCTTTTCCGCCATGATTTCCGTCTTCGATATATTTCTTAGCATTATCCCAAGCGCCGCCCCCGGCTGTCATTGATACAGCAACAAAAAGTCCTGTAATTATTACACCAAGAAGCATAGCACCTACTGAAGCTAAAGCTGCTACTTGTCCGCCAATAGCAAAAATTATAAAATATAAAACTATTGGAGATAAAACAGGTAATAATGATGGGATTATCATTTCTTTTATTGCAGCAACTGTCAATAAATCAACTAATTTTGCATAGTCAGGTTTTTGTTTTCTTTTCATGATACCTGGATATTTTTTAAATTGTCTTCTCACCTCAACAACAACAGCTCCACCTGCTCTACCCACAGCTTGCATTCCCATAGAACCAAAAAGGTAAGGAAGCATACCACCGATTAATAAACCCACCACTACATATGGATTGGATAAATCAAAAGTGACAACAATACCCTCAAGTTTGGAACCAGCTACTTTTGAAAAATGTTTTATGTCTTCTGTATAAGCTGCGAAAAGTACTAATGCACCTAAACCTGCAGATCCAATAGCATACCCTTTAGTCACTGCTTTAGTTGTGTTACCAACTGCATCTAGTGCGTCAGTAGTTTTTCTAACATTATTAGGTAACTTAGACATTTCTGCAATACCACCAGCATTGTCAGTTACTGGTCCATAAGCATCTAACGCAACAACCATTCCAGCTAAAGCCAACATTGTTGTAACTGCAATAGCTATACCATAAAGACCAGCTATATGATTTGTAAGAAGAATTCCTGCTACTATTATTAAAGCAGGTATAGCTGTAGCTTCTAATGATATAGCCAGACCTTGAATAACATTTGTCCCATGACCAGTAGTTGATGAGTTTGCAACACTTCTTACAGGTCTATAATTTGTACCTGTATAATATTCAGTAACCCATATTAAGAGACCTGTGATAACTAAGCCAATGATACCACAATAATATAAGCTCATACCTGAAAAAGATTTATTGTTTAAATTATAAGTATTTTCTAAACCTAAAACATAATCAGTAACTGGATAAAGAATTGCTAGTGAGGCAACAGCCGACACAACAAAGCCTTTATATAATGCATTCATGACGTTTTTGCTTTTACCAAGTTTGACAAAAAATGTTCCTAAAATAGAAGTTAAAATACAAGCGCCACCAATAGTTAAAGGATAAATCATCATAGACATATCACCTGGAAAAAATATTGAAGATAGAACCATTGTAGCAACGATAGTTACGGCATAAGTTTCAAATAAATCTGCAGCCATACCCGCACAATCACCTACGTTATCCCCCACGTTATCTGCAATAACTGCAGGATTTCTTGGATCATCTTCTGGTATACCAGCCTCAACTTTACCTACCAAATCTGCACCAACATCTGCTCCTTTTGTAAAAATTCCTCCACCTAATCTTGCAAAAATTGAGATTAAAGAAGCACCAAATCCCAATGCAACTAATGCATTTACAATTTCTCTCTCATCAACATTAAATTTTAATAACAAATAATAATAAACAGCTATAGACAATAAAGCTAATCCCGCGACCAGCATACCCGTAACTGCACCAGATTTAAATGCAACTGATAGCCCTGAAGCCAAACCTTTTCTAGATGCTTCGGCAGTTCTTACATTTGCCTCGACTGATACTAACATTCCAACATAACCTGCTATACCAGACAAAGCAGCACCTATTAAATATCCTAAACCAACTAAAGGACTGAAGGCAATACTCACAATTATTAAAACAACAATACCCACAATTGCTATAGTTTTATATTGTCTAGCTAAATATGCCTTAGCACCAATTTGAATAGCTGATGCAATTTCTTGCATTTTACTATTACCTGAGCTTGAATTTAAAATATTTTTACCAGTGAAATATCCATAAACGATTGATAAAAATCCTGCGGCAATAGTATATAAAAGTATAGTTTCTACAGATGAGTTCATATTAACCTTAATTAAGTTGTTGCTTGTTTATTTTAAAATCCGGACAATACAAAAAAAGATGTAAAAGGCAATAATTAACTTTTAAAATTATGATAATAACCTTTATTTTTAATGGCAATTTTCTTCCCTTTTTGATCGATAATTTCAGGATTTTGAGAGTATGAACAAATTTTTCCTATTTTAGAAATTTTTATACCTAAAGATTTACTTATTTTTGCAATGATTCTTGATTTAGAAGAATTTGCAGTAAATAAAATTTGATAATCATCACCTTGGGAAATAAATGAAAGTTTGCTTAATTTTTTCAGATCTAGCAATTTTTTTAAATTTTGTGAAATTGGGATAGAGTTCAAATACAATTTATAGGATAATTTTTGTCTATTAAGTAATTTCTCAAGATCTGTAATTAAACCATCTGATAAATCAATAGATGTATTAGCAAAAGATAATAGTTTTTCAGCAAGCTTTAATTTTAGATCTGGCAAATAATATTTGTTAATAAAATATTTTGTTAAATCATTGCTAGTAGTTATTCTCTTTTTTAAAATATTTAAGCCAACTGAACTATCACCTAAATTACCTGTCACATATATATCATCATTAATTTTAGCATTATTTCTAAAAATAATTTTTTTAGAAAAACCTACTGAAGTAATACTAAAGCTTAACTTTTTAGATAGAACTGTGTCTCCACCACATAATGAAATATCAAACTTTTTTTGTTCTTCTTTTAAAGATTTTGAGATTTTTTTTAAAATTTTTGGTAAAAAAGTATCTTTATTTCCTGCTCCCGAAATAAAATAGTATTTTGGTTTTACCCCTTTGCATATTAGATCTGATATAGATGATCTAATTATCTTCTTTATTACAAGTTCAGGCTTTTTAAAATTAACAAAATGTACTCCTTCAACATAAGTGTCTATGGAAATAACTAATTTTTTTGACTTATCAAAAAAAACATCATCATTTAGGTTGAGTGAGCTTTTATTTTTTTTAGCTAGTTTTAAAAAATATTTTTCTATAAGTTGAAATTCATGCATTTGAGGATCTTAATTTTTTTGCAACATTATCTAATAATGCGTTTAAATATTTTATCTGGGAATTATCTAAAAAAAAATTTGATGCAATTAAATATTCCTTAATAATTATATTTATAGATGAATTGGGTTTGTATAAAAATTCGTAAGTAGCAGATTTTAAAATTACTTGAAATAATTTATCGAGTTTGTTTAAAGAGAATTGATCCCCAAGATTTTTATCCAATTCTTCTAGGATAATGTCATTACGTTCTAATGTACCCGATACAATATCTTTGATGAATTTTTTAAATCTATGTTTTGGAAAAGACAATTCTTCATCTTTGTTATAGAATTTTCCATATAACATTTGAATGATTATTACCCTTGGATTATTTTTTGGACTAAAAGAAGTTCTCATTTTTGAGATAAAACAGATAACACTGCATTAGCTGCTTCCGCACCCTTTTTTTTTCTTGCTTGTGCTTGTTTCTTATTCAAACAAGTAATAATACCGTTTCCTATTGGTTTTTTTGAGTTTATAGATATACTCATAATCGCATCTGTAGATGCTTGAGATATAAAATCAAAATGTGGTGTTTGACCTTTTACTACACAACCAAGTGCAATAAATGCATCAAATTTTTTCAAATTTTTTGAAATTGTAACAGGAATTTCAAATACACCTGGTACATTTATAATTTTTACTTTAAAATTTTTAGGAATTAAACTTAACGCACTTTTCAACAAACCCGATGATATTTCTTTATAATAATTTGCACTGACTATTAATAAATTTTTTTTCATTATATTATTTCTTGTTTTGTAATTTTTATATCATATCCTTCTAATCCGATAACCTTTTTTGGGGATTTTGTAATTAAAATCATCTTTTTAATTTTTAAATCTTTTATGATTTGTGCACCTATACCATAATTTCTAATGAGTTTATCATTACCTTTTTTATAAAAGTCTTTATTTTTATAATCCTTGAGAGTTTGGGTTACAGATTTAAGATTTGTATCTTTTATAAAAACTAAAACACAATTATTGAATTTTTTGAAATAATTAAGTGTTTTGCTAAATGAATTTGGTAATTGTTGATTGATAAGATAATTATGAACAACGTTTGAAGATATAACTCTGACTCTAGGTATAACATCCTTTTTAATCTTTCCCTTCACTAAAGCAAAGTGTTCAGATCCATCTAGTAAATTTTCATATATCTTTATTTTGTAAGTTTGATTTTTGACTTTAATGTCTGACGATTTTTTTAATCTAATTAATTTTTCTTTTTTAAGTCGGTAAGAAATTAAGTCTTCAATTTTACCTATTTTTAATTTATGCTTTTTAGCAAAATTTAGTAAATCATTGCCTTTTGCCATTGTTCCATCTTCATTCATGATCTCACATATAACTGCTGAATTATTTTTTTTTGCTAATTTTGAAATATCAACAGAAGCTTCTGTGTGTCCTGCTCTTACTAGAACACCTCCATCTCTAGCAATAATTGGGAAAATATGTCCTGGTGAAACAATATCCTTTTTAGTTACATTTTTTTTGGAAGCTATTCTAATTGTTCTCGCTCTGTCTTTGGCGGATATACCAGTTGTAATACCTTTTTTTGCTTCTATTGACACCGTAAATGCTGTTTTGTTTCTAGATTGATTTATTGGTGACATCAAAGATAAATTTAATCTTTTGGCTTGTAAACTATCAAGAGCTAAACAAATTAATCCCCTCCCATATTTAGCCATGAAGTTTATATTTTTTGCATTTGAATCTGTTGTTGATATTACTAAATCACCCTCATTTTCTCTTTTTTCATCATCAACTAAGATAAACATGCCTCCTCTCCTTGCAACACTAATAATAGTTTCAATAGATGAATAGTTACTTTTTTTCATGAAAAAAATTCTTAACGTATTTTGAGAGAATATCTATTTCAATATTAACAAAACTACCTTTTTTTAATTTTGATAAATTAGTTAAATTATATGTGTGAGGAATTACCCAAATTTGAAAACCTTTATTGGTTATCTTTGAAACTGTTAAAGAAATCCCATTAATACAAATAGATGCTTTTTCAATAATATTTTTTCGTTCTTTTAAACTAATTTCAAAATTAAATATATATGATTTATCTATCTTTTTAATACTAGAGATCTTTCCTATTGTATCGACATGTCCTTGACAAATATGACCTGAGATTTTTTGACCATATTTTAGAGGAAGTTCTAAATTGATAAGATCATTTTTTTTAATATGTTGAAATTTTGATCTCTTCAATGTTTCATTCGATAGATAAAATTCCATAATTTTTTTTTTTATTGTTATTAGTGTTAGACAAACTCCATCACATGCAACAGATACTCCTATATCTTTAGATGATAATTTTAGATCAGATTTAATAAAAATGTTTATTCCCTTTGGTCTTTTAGAAATATTTGTTATTAAACCTCTATTAAATATAATTCCGTTAAACATTTTATTTTTTATAAATGATAATGTTGTCCTTAACTAGCTTTGAACTAATTTTTGGATTTATGTTATAATTCTTATTTAATATACTATGAGATGTAAAAATTAAATATTTTTTATTTTTTATGAGTTTTTTTTTGCTTATAAATAGATAAAATTGATCAAATAATCTTTTTTGAATAAAACTTTTTGTGATTCTGTCTCCTCCTTCAACAAGTAGATTCCTTATACCTAAAACAAATAATTTTTTGAGTATTTTCTTTAAATCAAAATTTTTATTTTTATCTATTAAGGATTTTACAAGTTGAATTTTCTTTTTTTTCAAAAAATTTATTTTTGATAAATCTGAAGAATTATGAAATATAATTGTATTTGTATTTTTTGCAGACTTAATAATATAACTATTATAATTAATATCTAATTTTCTATCTAATATTATTCTTATTGGAGAAAATTTTTCAAAGCCCTTAAGCCTACAATTTAATTTTGGATTATCTATATTTAATGTCCTGCTTGAAATCATTATAGCATCATTTTTATACCTTAAATAATGAGATAATTTATCTGAAGTTTGGTCAGTTATTCTTCTTTCACCTTCTTTATATATTAACTTATTTTTAGAAGTTGCAATTTTACCAGTAACGTAAGGCAACTGACTTATTCTATTTCTCTTATAAGAGACATATAACTTATCAGCCTCATCTTTTAAAAGCCCTTTTTTTACTTTTATTTTTTTTCTGGATAAGATGTTATGGCTTTTTCCTTTAACTTTTTTATCTATATCATCAATTGAATAATAGACTTCACTAATACCACTTTTAATTATAATTTTTGTACAGGGTGGTGTTTTGCCGTAATGATTGCAAGGCTCTAAAGTAACATAAATTTTTGCTCCTTTTAAATTTTGAAATGAATTTTTAATCGCACTATTTTCAGCATGCGGTCTGCCCCCATAACCTGTTTGACCAATAGAAATAACCTCATCATCTTTAACTATAACACAACCAACAGAAGGATTATCACCTGTTAAACCAATTCGAGCCCTTGCTAAATTTATCGCAAGTCTCATAAAATTTTTATCTTTTTTTGAAAATTTATCTTTTTTTGTAGACATCTAGTTTGTCCACAAATTGTACGAAATCTTTTTCCTCTCTAAAATTTCTATAAACAGAGGCAAATCTAACATAAGCGACGGGATCGAGTTCTTTAAGTCCTTCCATCACCATTGTTCCAATTGTATTAGTTGAAATTTCACTTTGTCCTAGTTCTTCTAAAGATCTCGAAATTCGGCTAATAAATTTTTCCGTTGTTTCGGTATCTATAGGTCTTTTTTTTAGAGCAATAAAAATTGATTTTGCAAGTTTGTCTCGATCAAAAGCTGATTTTCTCCCATTTTTTTTTACAACCATTATTTCTCTATATTGAACTCTCTCAAATGTTGTAAATCTTGCTCCACAAACACACAATCTTCTTCTACGTATAGCGGTACCATCCTCAGTTGGACGAGAGTCAACAACTGAGGTCTCACCCTTTTTACATATAGAGCAAATCATTTATTCAAGTTTTTATAAATTGGAAAAGCAGAACACAAATTTACAACTTCATTTCTTACTTCATCCTCAACTTTTCTATTATCATCAGGAGTTTCAGAAAGACCTTTAATAACTTTAGTTATTAATTCTCCAACTTTTTCAAATTCTTTCAATCCAAAACCTCGAGTTGTGGCTGCTTGAGACCCAAGTCTTATACCAGATGTGATCATTGGTTTTTCTGTATCAAATGGTATGCCATTTTTATTACAAGTAATGTTTGCTCTACATAAACTCTCAGCAGCTAAATTTCCTTTTACATTAAAAGGTCTTAAATCAACTAACATTAGATGCGTGTCTGTTCCACCAGAATAAATTTTAAAACCATTATTTTTTAATGTCTCAGCAAGTATTTTTGCATTAGCCAAAACATTTTTTATGTAAGTTTGGAACTCTGGTTTTAATGCTTCATAAAAACCAGCAGCCTTCGCTGCAATAATATGCATTAAAGGTCCGCCTTGATAACCAGGAAAAACTGCAGTATCAAATTTTTTGCCAAGCTCAGGGTCATTAGACAAAATTATTCCCCCTCTAGCACTTCTAAAAACTTTATGTGTAGTTGATGTAACCACGTGAGCATAATCACATGGATTAGGATAACCTTTTCCCGCAACTAAACCTGAGAAATGAGCCATATCGACCATCAGATAAGCTCCAACTTTATCAGCAATCTCTCGAAACTTTTTAAAATCGATTACTCTTGAATATGCACTTCCACCAGCAATAATAAGTTTTGGTTTATGCTCTAACGCTAATCTTTCAACATTTTCATAATCAATAAGTTCAGATTTTTTATCTACATCGTAACTTATAGCATTAAACCATTTTCCAGACATAGAGATCTTTAAACCATGAGTTATATGACCACCGGAATTCAAACTCATTCCCATAAAAGTATCATTCGGTTTTAACAATGCTAAAAATACAGCTCCATTAGCTTGAGCTCCTGAATGGGGTTGTACATTAGCATATTCACAATTAAAAAGTTTCTTAATCCGTTCTAATGCTAATTGCTCTGCAACATCAACATGTTCACATCCATTGTAATATCTTTTTCCTGGATATCCTTCTGCATATTTATTCGTAAGTACAGATCCTTGTGCCTCTAACACTGCTTGAGAAACTATATTCTCAGATGCTATTAATTCTATATGATTTTGTTGTCTGATCAATTCGTCATTAATTGCTTTAAATAAATCTGGATCAGTTTTGGATAGACTTTTTTCAAAAAAGTCTTGATAATTAGAATTAATATATTTTGTTTCACTAGACATAAATCCCTAAATCTTTCTTACTCTTTTTTTGTGTCTTCCGCCCTCAAATTTAGTATTCATGAAAACATCAATACATTTAAAAGCAGTATTTTTTTTTGTTAACCTAGACCCTAATGTAATAATATTTGCATTGTTATGCAATCTAGATAATTTTGCATTTTTGGTAGAATAACACACTGCAGCTCTTATTTTTTTGTGTCGGTTTGCCGCCATAGACATTCCCATACCTGATCCACAAACCAATATACCCATATTTTTGCTACTATTTGCAACCTTTTTACAAAGTTTGTGAGCATAATCTGGATAATTTACAGATATTTTTGAATTATTCGTGCCCAAATCTTGAAATTTGTATTTTTTTAAAAATTTTTTTTTTATTTGTTCCTTAAGATTAAATCCAGCATGGTCAGATGAAATAAATATTTTTTTCAAATTAATTAAACTTATGATCTAAAACACAAGCTACAAGATGAATTCTATTTTCCTCTCCACCATTAAAAGCATTGTGATATTTTGTATTGTTTGTAATCCACACAGAGCCATCTGCGGGTAAATGTTTAGCAATATTATCTATTACCATTATTGATCCAGGATTTGTAATAATTGGTATGTGTAGTCTGGGCTCAGGATCTCTGTGCCAACTTAAAGTTGACCTAGGTTGCTTAAGTAAAATTCTTACTCGACCTAATTTATATTTGGAAGATAATACATCAAAAACTTCTTTGAAATAAGTGTTTTTATACTCATCTATAAATTCTGAGTAAGCAGCCTCATCAATTTTTTCATCTCTAATAACTTCTTTTCCAGATGCATCTGGCTTTGTCCAAAACACACCCCTTGCCTTGTGTCCCTTTATAGAATCTGGATCACCAGGAATTCGCGTGAGAGAGATTGCACCAAAATTAGATATTCCTTCTGGTCCACTGAAATCTTTTAAAGCTAAAATTTCTTTGTAAGCTTTTTGGAGCTTATCAATGTCAAATTTGACATCTTGTTTCTGAAAATCATTAAAATTTAAATCCATTTGTAGCTAATTGTCTCCTTATGTTGTTTAATATCCTTTTTAAGATATATTTGTATATTACATTTGTCGCATTATTTAAATATATTTAAACATGATTATAGGAAAATATCCAAGCTTGAGACTTAGACGCAGTCGAAAAAATGATTGGTCTAGAAGACTAATTGAAGAAAACAACTTAACGCCTAACGACTTTATTTTACCAATATTCATAAAAAATGGAAAAAATTCAAAACAACCAATTAAATCTATGCCTGATGTTTATCGTTACTCGATAGATAGATTACCTTACGTAATTGATAACGCACTAAAAAAAGGGTTGCCTATGGTTGCCTTATTTCCATCTACAGAAACTAAAAAGAAAGATTTAGTAGGCTCAGAAGCTTTAAATGATGATAATTTAGTTTGTAATGCACTAAAACTTATCAAAAAAAAATACAAGAATGAAATAGGTGTAATGTGCGATGTAGCTTTAGACCCTTATACATCTCATGGCCATGATGGATTACGTAATTCCGGTTATGTTCTTAATGATGAGACTGTAAATATTTTAATAAAACAATCTTTACTACAAGCACAAATGGGTTGTGATGTACTGGCTCCCTCAGATATGATGGATGGAAGAATTGGTGAAATTCGAAAATCTTTAGATAAAAATGGATTTAAGATGACTCAAATTTTATCATATGCAGTAAAATATGCTTCAAGTTTTTATGGTCCATTTAGGGATGCAGTAGGTTCAAAGGGTCAACTAAAAGGTGACAAAAAAAATTATCAAATGGATTTTAGAAATAGTGATGAAGCAATAAGAGAAGTTGCTTTAGATGTAAAAGAGGGAGCTGATATGATAATGGTAAAACCTGGGTTGCCATATTTAGATATAATTAAATTAATAAAAGAAAACTTTAAGATTCCAGTAATGGCATACCAAGTTTCGGGTGAATACAGCTTGCTCTCAAATGGGATCAGTAAAGGTTTAATTGATAAAAATGTAATTTTAGAAAGTTTAATTTCATTTAAAAGAGCTGGTGCGAATGCAATAGTTAGTTATTACGCTGATAGACTTGATAAAATCTTAAAGTAATCATCTCAGTGAGTTTATGAATAGCAATCTACTAAGAGGTTGAGTTAGATTGTTAGGTTTTAATATAGTTTTATCTAAAAAATCGCCTACTAATTTTAATCCCTCAAGTAATTTTAGAATATCCTCAGGATTTGAAGATTTTTCTATTAAAAAATTTGGTACAATTTTTTTATCTGAAGAAGATTTAGATACGTATTGTATTTGATCTCCAATAAATTTTTTTTCGACTAAATTTTTAAATTCTAAATCATATCCAATTTGTTTAAAAAATTCTAATTCCCAGAAAATATATTTTTTAATCCAATTATCGTCTTTTAATAACTTATAGAAATCATTAATAAGTTCAAAAATTATTTGATTTTTTTGTGACTCAGCTGTCAAAAGTTTTATTAAGTGCATCGCGGAGGAAATACATGTTAATTTTTTTTGATTATCAAAATAATATGGGGTATGAGCTTGTTGAATTTCAATTTTAAAATATCCAAGTCTATTATCAGATTTTGATTTAAAATTTACGTATAAATTATTACCTATTTGTAAATAGTTTTTAATTTTTTTTGATGTTCCACCAAAAATTATTCCGGAAACTTTACCGTGATCCTTGGTATATATTTCTATTATTACAGAATTTTCATTATATCTATTCTTAGATAATAGAAAACCAACATCATCCCAAATCATAATTTTTTAATACCCTTTAAGCATAATATTGCAGCATTTTGTTCTGCATCTTTTTTAGATTTACCCTCAGAAATAAATAATTTTGTATCAATCAATTTTACACCTACTTTAAAAAGAGGTTTATGACGAGGCCCCGTGTTTGAAATTAATTTATACAATGGTAGTTTCTTAAATTTTTTTAATGAGAATTCTTGTAATTTTGTTTTCGCATCTATTTGAGTATTTATACTGTCTTTAATATGATCAGACCAAATATCTAATATAAGTTTTTCGACGGAACTAAACCCTTTTTCCAAGTAAACTGAACCAATCAATGCTTCACAACTATCAGCTAAAACTTTATCTTCTATAATATTTTTTTTACTATTTGCATTTAATGTTAATATATACTTTTGTAAATCAAGCTTTTTAGCAATTTGCAAACAGGTTTTTTTATTAACAAGTGCTGCATATTTTTTATCTAGTATACCCTCTTTTTCATTTGGATAAATTTCTAAAAGTTTTTTGGCCATAACTAAACCTAAAACTCTATCGCCAAGAAATTCTAGTTTTTCATTGTTATTTTCTTTATTAAAACTTTTATGTGTTAATGACCTTATTAATAATTGTTTATTTCTAAAATTTATCTTAATTTTTTTTTCTAAATTTTGATAATCGATTTTCATTAATTAATTCTTTTAAAAAATCTTTCGAGTCTAATAGATTTATCCCATTTCCAAAAAGAAAATAAATTACCGATGTTTTTATCTGATGAAAAAAAAATAAATTGAGCTTTTCCTACAAGATTATCTTTATGGACATAACCTACACTCGTTAAAAATCTACTATCTTTAGAACAGTCTCTATTATCACCTAAAAAAAAATAATGATCTTTCGGAACTACAAATGTATCTGAATTTTGATACGAATAATCTTTTAGATAAACTGTTTTATGCCTAATATTATTAGATAATTGTTCCTCGAAAGTAAAAACATCTATAATTTTTTTCCCACAATAAATTTCATCAGTTTTTGATACGATAGATTTAAGAACTTCAGTATTATTAATATATAAATTAGCATCAATAAATTGAATTTGATCGCCAGGTAATCCAATTAATCTCTTTATATAGTCTGTTCTATTATCTGCAGGTGTTTTAAAAACTACAACATCGCCCCTTTTTGGTTTTGTTTCAATTAGTCTTCCATCGAAAATTGGAGGACTAAAAGGAAAAGAGTGTTTGCTATAACCATAAGAATATTTTGTTACAAAAAGTCTATCACCAACCAATAAGTTTGGTTCCATTGAAGATGAGGGAATATAAAACGGTTGTATAAGTAGTGACCTAATAATAATAGCTATTATTAATGCATAAACTAGTGTTTTAGTGTTTTCTATAAAAAATTTTTTATTAAATATCATTTTGTTTGTAAAATTGTAAAAGCTACTGAATAATCTTTTTCATCAGATATAGAAAGAAATAAATCATATTTTTTTATCTTAAATATATCATGAATGATCTTATCGATTTTTTTTGATTTGAAATAATAAGGTTTACCAATTTTATCATTTAAAATTTCTATGTCTTTTAAACTCAAATTATTTCTAAAACCAGTTCCAAGAGATTTAGCAAATGCTTCCTTTGCTGCAAATCTTTTTGCAAAATAGTTAGTTTTATTAGAAATTTTTTTAGAAAACTTTACTTCATTTTTTCCAAAATTTCTTTTTATAAAAAATTTTTTATTAAGTAAATTTTTAACTCTTTTGTTTTGAATTACATCAACCCCTATACCTAAAATTTTCATTTTTTTCTTTTTAATAACTTTTTAAAGTTTTTAATGACAGTATTTAAGCCATAAAAAATTGACTCACCTATTAAATAGTGTCCTATATTAAACTCTTTTATTTGTTTCACTTTAGTTAATAGTTTTGTTGTTTTGTAATCTAGGCCATGACCCGCATGAACATCTATTGAAAGATTATTCGCAATACGAGAACATTCACTTATCCGTTCAAGTTCTTTTTGATATTTTTTTTTTGATTTTACTAAATTTGCTAGTTTACCAGTATGTATTTCAATGCAATCAGTATTTAATTCTTTTGAAATCTTAATATCTCCAATCGATGGATTTATGAATAAACTTGTTCGAATTTTTTTATTTCTAAACTTTGAAATAATTTTTTTAAGTTGTTTTTTATTTCTTTTTAAATTCAAACCTCCTTCTGTGGTAATTTCTTTTCTATTTTCTGGAACTATACATATAAAATCAGGTTTTGCTTTAAGGGCAATGTTTATAATCTGGGGATTTGTTGAAATCTCTAAATTAACTTTAAGATTTTTAATTGAACATATTCGTTTAACATCCAAATCTTTTATATGTCTTCTATCTTCTCTTAAATGAATTGTAATTGAATGTGCCCCAGCTTTTTTTACAAATTTGGCAGCATCAATAGGATCGGGGTGTAGTTCACCTCGAGCGTTTCTTAATGTTGCGACATGATCAATATTAACACCTAAACGTATCACTTAATAAATCTGCTTCCTGGGGTAGTTATTGGTATTAATTTTAAATCTTTTGGTATTTTATTTGCCTTAAAAGTAGGAACATCTATCTTCAAATGAGAAACAATCTTTTTTTTTATTTTTAAAGACTTTTTTGTTGATCTATCAATAATTGTTGCAAAACCGATAATAGATGCTTTTGCTTTTTTAACTAATTTTACACACTCCAAACTTGATTTTCCTGTTGTTATTACATCCTCAATAATTAAGACTTTAGAACTTTTTTTAATTTTGAACCCTCTCCTTAAAGTAAATTTGCCTTTAACTCTTTCACAAAAAATTGTCTCTTTTTTTAAAAGCCTTCCTATTTCATATCCAATTATTATTCCTCCCATTGCAGGTGCTAAAATTAAATCAATCTTTTTAAATGATTTTTTAATTTTATTTGCTAAAGATTTACTAATTTTTTCAGCTTTTGTGGGAAAGCTTAAGAGTTTAGCACATTGAATATACTTAGAGGAATGTAATCCTGAAGATAAAACAAAATGTCCCTCTAATAATGCGTTAGTTTTTCTTAAAATATTTAAGGATTTTTTGTGTGAAAGCATTTCTTTTATCTTCGTGTCTAATTATTTTAAATTTTATACCCTTTTGTTTGAGCTCTGCAATAAAATTAGTAAAATTTTTAAGATCTCTTATTATTAGTTGAAACTTAAAATTAATATAATGTGGGTTTTTACCAGTCATTTCTAAATTTGATATATTTAGTTTATGTTCACCTATTAAAGAACTTACATTACCTAATTGCCCTGGCTTATCGGGCAACGAAATCCATAATGTTGTATTGTATTTTTTAATTCTTTCTTGTTTTTTTTCACCCCGGTCATGCCAATATCTTCTTATAGCCGCACGCGCTTTTCCAGTCTTTGTTGTTGGAATCCAATGCAAAGAAGGTGATTGGCTTTTTGAGGTAATTATATTTACTCTATCTCCATTTCTTAAAATTGTTTGAAGTTCACTTTTATTACCATTTACTTCACATCCAGTTGCAGTGTCACCTATTTTTGTATGGACGGCATAGGCAAAATCAATAGCTGTGGCATCTTTTGGTAGTTTGATGACAGATCCTTTGGGAGTGAAACAAAAAACATTTTCCTGGAACATTTGTAACTTTGTGTATTCATAAGAGTGTTCAGGATTTTCATTTTTTTCGATAATCTCGACAAGATCTTTTAACCAATCATACTCTTTCCAAGTTAAAGAACTAAATTTTTCAGAAGACTTGTATTGCCAGTGCGAAGCTATACCCCTTTCAGCAAATTCATGCATTTCTTTGGTTCTTATCTGAATTTCAATTGGTTTTTTGTTAGAACCAATTACGGCAGTGTGAATTGATTTGTAGCCATTTATTTTTGCTGAGGATATATAGTCTTTAAATTTACCTGGTATACAGTTATATTTTTTGTGAATAAAACCTAAAGTTTTATAACAATCATCAATATTTTCTAAAATTATTCTAAAGCCTATTATGTCAGTTATCTGCTCAAGTGAGACTCTTTTTTTTTGTACTTTCCTCCAAATAGAGAAAGGTGTTTTTTCTCTACCATAAATTTCTGATTTAATATTATTTTGTTTTAACAGTTTATCAAATTCACTTGAAAGATTTTCAAAAATATCTTTTTTATCAAATTTAATTTCATCAAGTCTTTTTTGTATTAAAGTTCGCGCTTCATTATTTAGAATTTCAAAAGAAAGGTCTTCAAGTTCATCTCGTATTCTATGCATCCCCATTCTGTCAGCTAATGGGGCATAAATTTCCATTGTTTCTTGAGCAATTCGTTTTCTTTTTTCAACTTTGTCAATTGCTTTAATTGTTCTCATATTGTGAAGACGATCAGCAATTTTTACTAACAAAACTCTTATATCTTTTGATGTAGCTAAAATTAATTTTCTAAAATTTTCTGCTTTAGAATTTGTTGTAGCTGTGTTTTCAAAAACAGATATTTTTGTTACACCATCAACTAAATCAGCCACTTCATCACCGAATTCACCTTTGATTGTTTCATAAGTGGCATAGGTATCCTCTATAGTGTCGTGTAATAATCCTGTTGTAATTGTTGCACTATCTAGTTTAAGGTCAGTGAGTATATTAGCTACCTCTATTGGATGGACAGAATAAGGATCTCCAGATGCTCTTTTTTGATTACTATGGGCCTTTACTGCGAAATCATAAGCTTTATTTAATTTTTCAGGATTTAAAAATTTATTATAAATTTTTACTTTATTTATTAAATCTTCAGAATTTAGCATTATTTATTATATCACTAAATCAAATTAGTTTAATAGATCTTATGTCTCTATTTGGGAGTGATGAGATAAGCGTTTTTATATGATGTTTTGATATTGGATGAACCCAGTCTTTATTTAATTCAAAAAGAGGTAAAAGTACAAAATTCCTCAAATGTATTCTTGGGTGAGGTAGGTTAACATCACCAGTCGCTTTTTTGCTATTGTAATCAAGAATATCTATATCGCATTCTCGTGGAGAGTTTTTAGGCATTTTTTTTCTTCCTAGCTCTTTTTCAATATTCTTACATATTTTAAGTAATTTTAGAGGCTTTAGAATTGTATTTATCTTTAGAACAATATTTATAAATTTTGGATTTTTTATATCTGGCCAAGACAAACTTTCATAATAACTTGAAGATTGTAGTATTTTTATATTATTTTCAATTAATTTAGATTTAGCTTTCTCGATAAAATTAATCTTATTTCCTAAATTAGAGCCAATTCCTAGATAAACAGTATTAACTTGACTTTCTAACATATCTTGCCTTATCGCGATTCCAGTCTCTATTTTTTTTCGAAGCTCTTTTATCAAATTGTTTTTTCCCTTTTGCAATTGCAAGTTCTACTTTAGCCCTACCCTTTTTAAAATACATTTTTGTTGGAACAATTGTAAATCCATCTCTTTGCATTTTTCCTATAAGCTTATTAATTTCTTTTTTATTTAAAAGAAGCTTTCTTTCATCAAGTGGTCGATGATTTGAATAACTTGCTTGTTTATAAGATGCTATGTGAGAGTTAATTAAAACTATTTCACCATTTTTTTCAATAGCATAAGAATCTGCAATATTTACTTTTCCATCTCTTATCGACTTAATTTCTGAGCCTTTTAAAACGATTCCAGCTTCTAATAAATCCTCAAAAAAATAATTAAAACTAGCTTTACGGTTTAAACAAATTATTTTCAAACCAGAAGTGGTCTTTCTATTCATTAAATTAATTCTGCAGAATGAAGAGCTTGTTTAACAATTTCTTTTGTAGAATTCGTTACTTTTACAAGCGGTAACCTAACATCATCCTCGCAAAGGTTTAGTAATTTGGCGGCATACTTTACAGGACTTGGATTACTCTCTACAAACATAGATTGATGAATAGGTTGAAGTACTTTGTCTAGTCTATTTGCTTCAGATTTTGATTTTTCATCACTCATGACTGAATATTTTTGAAATTCTGAACAAAGTTTAGGAGCAATATTTGCAGTAACGCTTATTGCACCTACGCCTCCTCTTTTATTAAATTCTAATGCATTATCATCGTTACCAGTTAATTGTATAAAATCTTTACCCATTTTTTTTAAAGTTTGATCCACTCTACTTAGATCTCCAGTAGCATCCTTTACACCAATAATATTTTTAAGTTCGTATAACCTTGCCATTGTATCTACCGTCATATCAATCACTGATCTACCTGGAATATTATATATAATAATAGGTATCCCACATTTGTCATTAATTGCTTTGTAATGTTGATATAATCCTTCTTGAGTTGGTTTATTATAGTAAGGCGTAACAATAAGAGCTCCATTAGCACCTATTTTTTCTGCATGGCTTGTTAAAGAAATAGCTTCCTCTGTTGAATTTGAACCGGTACCTGCAAAAACAGGTAATTTTCCCTCACTTTCTTTGACACATAATTCTATAACTCTCTCATGCTCATCATGGCTTAAAGTAGGAGATTCACCGGTTGTTCCTGCTGGAACTAAACCATTTGTACCATTTTTAATGTGAAAATGAATTAACTTGATATAAGTTTCGTCATCAAGTTTATTATTTTTAAATGGAGTGACTAAAGCAACATTTGAACCTTTAAACATAAATACTTATAACATAGATTGTTGATTCATATAGTAAAGATTATGTTAAAAAAAATCTTATTTTTTATAGTTTTGTTTCATTTTACAAGTATAACAAGCTTTGCTTTATCTGAAATTATTCCTCTAAAAAAACCAATCCAAACAAAAGAAGAAACTCAAAAAAAATTACTTATTGATGTATTAAAGCCATTACCAAAACCTATAGATAAAACTGAGATAAAGAATGTTGAAAAGAAAGTGGTTGTCGAAAAAGAAAAAAAAATAGGGCTTATTTTACCAAAGAAAAAACCTTTAATTGCTGGATCAAAAAAAGTAAAGGATATCAAAATATCTAAATATTATAGCAAAAAAGATTTTAACTTAGCTAATAAAGCTATTTCAGAGATGAAAAAAGCTCAATGGCCTTCAGCATTAAAAACAGCAAAGAAAGCGAAAGATAAGACAATTTATAATTTTATTCAATGGAGACATCTACTAACTAAGGGAAATAAAGCCTCATACTATGACTACAAAAGCTTTATAGATAGAAATGAAGATTATCCAAGAATAGGACGTGTTAAATATTTAGCAGAGCACAAGCTTTCAACTGATAATATTTCTCCAAAAAAGATTATTGATTGGTACAGTTCATCTGAACCCTTAAGTGGTTTTGGTAAGATGATATTAGGAGAAAGTTTTATTTTAACAGGAAATAAAGAAAGAGGAATAAAACTTATTAAAGATGGATGGATCACAGCAGAATTATCTAAATCTGATTTAAGATTCTATAGAAAGAAATTTAAGAAATATCTCAATGCTGAAGACTATATTCAGCGAGCTGATTATCTAGCATGGAACAACAAATACTGGGACTTAAAAAGACTTTTAAGATACTTGCCAAAAGATTATGAACTTCTGTATAACGCAAGACAATTATTAATGAGTAAATCTTATGGTGTTGATAATGCAATTTCAAAAGTTCCAGATAAATTTAAAAATGATGCAGGATTAAATTATGATAGACTAAAATGGAGAAGAAAAAGAGGAAGAGTCGATAGCTCTGTTGAAATTTTATTAAAAATAAAAAATACAAAAAATTATTTAGTTAGACCAGACAAATGGTGGGCTGAAAGAGAAATAATTTCAAGATCTTTAATATATAAAAAAAAATACGAACTTGCATATAAAATATCTAGCAATCATGCAATGACTGAGGGGCCAGAGTTTGCAGCTGCAGAGTGGATGAGTGGATGGATAGCTTTAAGTTTTTTAGATGATCCAGTGTTAGCAAAAGATCATTTTGAAAATTTTTATAACAATGTTGGGTATCCTATCAGCGTAGCAAGAGGTGCGTATTGGTTAGGTAGAACACATAAAAAATTAGATAATGATGATTTATCTAATAAATGGTTTAAAGAAGCTGCAAAATATTTAACAACATATTATGGTCAACTAGCATTTATGGAGCTAGATCCTAAAAATACTTTTGAACTCTCAAAAGATATTAAAATTGAAAAAGAATATCGTGAGTATTTTTTTAAAAAGGAAATTGTTAGATTGATATATTTACTTGATGAATTAGATGAAGATAAATACACTAAACACATACTTCGACATTTAGCGAATGATAATGTTGAAAGTGGCAGTGAGGTTTTAGCTGCCGAACTTGCAACAAATATAGAACGTTTTGACTTTGCTATCCAAATTTCAAAAATAGCATCTTATGAAAAAAGATTTCACAATAAATTTAATTACCCGATTATAAGCACTCCAAATTATATAAATGGAAGAAAAATTCCTGAAAGTGCTTTTATTTTATCTATAATAAGACAAGAAAGTGAATTTGATCTTAGTGCAAATAGTCATGCAGGAGCTAAAGGTTTAATGCAACTTATGCCCTACACTGCAAAACTTGTAGCTAAGCAGGCTAAACTTCCTTATTCAAGATCAAGATTAACTACTGATCCTGAATACAATATTAATCTAGGGTCCCATTATATTGCTGGATTAATTCTCGAATATGAAGGGGCTTATCCATTTGCGATAGCAGCATATAATGCAGGGCCCAAAAGAGTAAGATATTGGAAAAAAATAAATAAAAATCCTCAAAAAAATCAAATTAACTATATTGATTGGATTGAATTAATAAAATTTAAAGAAACAAGAAATTACGTACAAAGAGTTTTGGAAAACTATAATGTCTATAGATATATTTTGGAACAAAAACCTATCCCAATGAAAGATTTTTTCAAAAATAACCCATTATTTTAAAATGTGGCGGAAGAGGAGGGATTCGAACCCTCGGTACAAGTTTCCTCGCACGGTCATTTAGCAAACGACTGGTTTAAGCCTCTCACCCACTCTTCCTAGAAATTTGTCGCTCCCCGATTGTATTGAATAATCAATATTAATAAAGTAATTATTCATTAATTATGAAAAATAAGTATTCAATATTTTCACTTATAAAGAATGCTTTTTCTTATCACGAAAATTGGGAAAAAGCATGGAAAGATCCTGCGCCAAAAAAAGAATATGATGTAGTAATAATTGGTGGTGGAGGACACGGCCTAGCTACTGCTTATTATCTTGCTAAAAAGCATGATATGAAAAATATTGCAGTTGTAGAAAAAGGTTGGATCGGAGGTGGAAACACAGGAAGAAATACAACAATTATTAGATCTAATTATTTATGGGATGCTAGTGCAGGTCTTTATGATCATGCTTTAAAAATTTGGGAAGGTCTATCCCAAGAATTAAATTACAATGTAATGTTCAGTCAAAGAGGTGTTATGAATTTAGCTCATAATCTTCAAGATGTAAGAGATTTGAAAAGAAGAACACATGCAAATAGATTAAATGGAATTGATGCTGTTTATTTAAATACAGAGCAGGTCAAAAAGTTTTGTCCAATTATAAATACCTCACCTAATATTCGTTATCCAGTTTTAGGTGGAACTCTACAGAGAAGAGCTGGAACAGCAAGGCATGATGCTGTTGCATGGGGTTATGCTAGAGGTGCTGATGAAATGGGGGTTGATATTATTCAAAATTGTGAGGTTAAAGGTATTAAAAGAAATGGAGATAATGTTGAAGGTATTGAAACTACAAAAGGTTTTATTAAAACAAATAAAATAGGTGTTGTTGCAGCAGGTCATTCAAGTGTTATAGCTAATATGGCCGGTTTAAAATTACCTCTTGAAAGTAAACCACTTCAAGCACTAGTCTCTGAACCCGTGAAACCAATTATTGATACCGTTGTTATGTCCAATGCTGTTCATGCTTATGTAAGTCAGTCAGATAAAGGTGAATTAGTTATAGGGGCTGGAACAGATGATTATGTTTCATATTCTCAAAAAGGTAGTCATGATATTGTTGAAGGAACTTTAAATGCTATTTTAGAATTATACCCAATATTTAGTCGAATGAGAATGCTTCGTCAGTGGGGAGGCATTGTTGATATTTGTCCTGATGCTAGTCCAATAATAAGTAAAACTTCTATCAAAGGTTTATATTTTAATTGTGGTTGGGGAACTGGAGGATTTAAAGCAACTCCCGGATCTGGAGATTTATTTGCTCACACAATAGCTAATGATGAACCGCATAAACTCAATGCAGCATTTAATATTAATAGATTTGTAAGTGGTGACCTTGTGGATGAACATGGTGCAGCTGCTGTGGCGCACTAATGTTTATTATTAATTGTCCTTTCTGTGGAGAACGCGAACAAAGCGAATTTAAAGCTGGTGGTGAAGCTCACATCGTTAGACCAAAGCAACCTACAGAATTAAGTGATGATCAGTGGGCTGAATATCTTTTTATGAGAAAAAATATAAAAGGAGTTCAATTTGAAAGATGGAATCACGCACATGGATGTAGAAAATGGTTTAATATGGTTCGTGATACATCAAACGATAAAATAAAAGCAGTTTATAAAATGGGTGAAAAACCACCAGTAGAATAGATAATGACAAAAAATTTGAGAGTTAAATCTGGAAAATTTATAGATGAGACTTATAGAATTTCTTTTAAATTTAATGGATCAACTTATTATGGATTTAAAGGAGACACTCTTTCATCTGCTCTCTTAGCAAATGATGTTCACTTAGTTGGTAGAAGTTTTAAATATCATAGACCTAGAGGTATTATGACCGCTGGTTCTGAGGAGCCCAATGCTATTGTTCAACTTCATGACAATTCATCTAGAACAGAACCAAATGTTAGAGCAACTGAAGTGGAAATTTATGAAGGTTTAGAGGCATCAAGTCAGAATTGTTGGCCAAGTGTAAAGTTTGATATTGGCGGAATAAATAATTTTTTATCACCATTACTGCCAGCAGGTTTTTATTATAAAACTTTTATGTGGCCTGCTAGTTTTTGGGAAAAATACGAATATTTCATAAGAAGATCAGCTGGATTAGGAAAGTCGCCCACTGAACCAGATCCAGATATATATGAGCATAAATATATTCATTGTGATGTGTTAGTCGTAGGATCAGGTATTTCAGGTGTCTTAGCAGCAAAAACAGCTGCTAAAAATGGCTTTAAAACTCTTCTAGTTGATGAAAAACCATACCTTGGAGGATCAACAATTTACCAGAAAACTGATTACTTCAAAATTAATAATCAAACTTCAAGTTCATGGTTGGAGAAAGAAATAAATGAAATTAAGAAATTAAAAAATTTAGAGATAAAAATAAGAACAAGTGTTGCTGCTTATCATGGTTATAATTTTTTGTTAGCTCGTGAAAATCTTACTGATCATTTGCCTATTGATCAAAGAAAAAATAAAATAAGACATAGACTACTTAAAATAAGAGCAAAAAAAGTTATTACTGCTACTGGGTCAATAGAAAGACCAATGATATTTGATAATAACGATCGTCCTGGAATTTTACTATCATCTGCAATTAAGAGTTATGCTGATTTTTTTGGAGTTGCCACTGGCGAAAAAAATATCCTTTTAACAAATAACGATAGCGCTTATGAAACTGCAATTAGCTTAATTCAAAAAGGAATTAATGTTGAAGCTATAATTGATAATAGAGAAGAAGTTGAATCAAAATTGCTATATGAGGTGGAAAAAAATAATATTAAGATTTTCAAAGGCTTCACAGTAATCAACACCTTCGGTTACAAAAGAATAAATAAAATTTCCATAAAAAAATTATCTAAAGATGGACAAAAAGTTGTGGGTTCTAGAATAAATCTATCTTGTGATTGTCTTGGAATTTCAGGTGGATGGACTCCAGCAGTACATTTATTTACTCAATCTGGTGGAAAATTAAAATTTAGAGAAGAGGATCAAGTATTTATTCCAAATATTTATTCCTCAGATCAATTAAGTATAGGTTCTTGTAATGGGGATTTTACTTTAGATGAAATTCTAATAAATGCTCCAAAATCTTTAAAAGATTTTTTAAATATAAATAATACTGAGTATGATAATTTAGATATTGTATCTTCAACAAACAAATCAAAAAGAAACATCTGGTTATTACCATCAGATAAAGTTTTAGGAAAAACAAAATCTTTTGTAGATTATCAAAATGATGCCACTGCTAAAGATATTAAATTAGCCTTACGAGAAGGTTTTAGATCCATTGAACATGTAAAAAGATATACAACAACGGGTATGGGAACAGACCAAGGTAAATTGGGTAATATGCATGCGCTTGGTATAATTTCCGAAACAGCGGGAGCAAAAATGGGTGAATTAGGTACGACAACATTTAGACCACCCTATACACCATTAACTTTTGGAACTATTGTTGGAAGAAACGTTGGTGAATATTTTGATATAATTAGAAAAACTCCAATTCATAATTGGCACGTTGAACATCATGCAAAGTTTGAAAATGTAGGTCAATGGAAACGAGCTTGGTACTATCCAAAAGAAAATGAAAATATGCACCAGGCAGTTCAAAGGGAAAGTAAAGCAGCAAGAGAAAGTGCTGGTATTCTAGATGCATCAACCTTAGGTAAAATTGATATTCAAGGTACAGATGCTTCAGAATTTTTAAACCGTGTTTATACAAATGCTTGGTCTAAACTTGCAATTGGTAAATGTCGATATGGTTTAATGCTAAATGAAGATGGTATGGTTTATGATGATGGAGTTACTACTCGGTTAGGAGAAAATCATTATATAATGACGACTACTACTGGTGGAGCTGCAAATGTTATGAGTAAACTAGAAGATTACCTTCAAACTGAATGGCCAGAATTAGACGTTTACTTAACATCTGTCACTGATCATTTTGCTACTGTAAGTGTTTGTGGGCCAAATAGTAAAAAGATTATATCTAAAGTAATACCAGATTTAGATTTGTCAGATGAAAGTTTTCCACATATGTCATTTAAAGATGCAAAAATTGGAAAAATTAATTGTAGAGTTATGAGAATTAGTTTCACTGGTGAGCTTAGTTATGAAATCAATATTCAGGCTAATTATGCAAAATCAGTTTGGGAAAAATGTATTGAATGTGGAAAAGACTTTGATATTACCCCTTATGGTACTGAAACAATGCACTTACTTCGAGCTGAGAAAGGATTTATAATTGTTGGTCAAGATACAGACGCAACGATGACTCCAATAGATTTACAAATGGATTGGATTGTGAGTAAGAAAAAATATGATTTTATAGGAAAAAGATCTTTATACAGATCTGACACTATTAGAGAAGACAGAAAACAGCTTGTAGGTCTATTAACAGAAAACCCAGATGAAGTATTAGAGGAAGGTGCTCAAATAGTAGCAAATGTAGATAAATCTCCTATTGAAATGCTGGGTCATGTTACATCAAGTTACTACAGTCCTAATCTTAAAAAATCTATTGCTTTAGGTGTTGTTAAAGGTGGAAAAAATATGATGGGTCAAAAATTGATAATTCCAATGGAAAAAAAGAATATTAATGTAACTGTCGCAGACCCTGTTTTTTTAGACAAGGAGAATAAAAGATTAAATGCTTAATTATAATCAAGCTCTACCTAATGATACGTCAATACAAGATCTTCAAATTAAGGAGATTAAACCAATAATGAAATTGATAGTAAGAGGAAAAAAGAGAGAATTTATTTCTGCTATAGGAAAATCATTAAATATTTTATTGCCAACTGAAGCAAACACTTCTACCCAAAGTGATAAACTTACCGCACTTTGGTTAAGTCCTGATGAATGGATAATTTTTTCTAACGAGCCAAATGATGAAAGCACAAATAAATATGAAACTGAAGATCTGTTAATCAATAACATTTCTAAATTAAATCTTGGTGCTATTATAGACGTTACTGATCAATTTGTTATGATTAGTCTTAAAGGTAATAAGATTTATGATTTATTTCAAACTGGATCACCTTTCAATTTCAATAATTTTCAAAATAAAAAAGGTTCGGTTGCACAAACAATTTTATCTAAAATTGACATAATTGTTCATAATCAAGAAAAAAATGCTGTAAATCTGTTTGTAAGACGTTCTTTTTCACAACATTTGTATTCTTGGATGAAAGACGCTGCGTCAAGATTATAGTCCCCATTATTTTTTAAATGGGTTATCAATAAATATGAAAAAACTTATTTTATCAGCAATATTTGCTTTATTACCCTTTTCTTTAAACGCAGAATCAAATCTAGATAAAATTCTATCAGCTGGAATTTTAAAAGTAGGAACAACCGGAGATTGGGATCCCATGACAATGAAAGATCCAGCAACAAATAAATATAAGGGATTTGATATTGATGTAATGAATGAACTAGCTAAGGATATGGGTGTTAAAGTAGAATTTGTTCCAGCAGAGTGGAAAACTATTGTTTCAGGTATTACATCCGAAAGATATGACATTTCAACAAGTGTAACCAAAACACCGAAAAGAGCTGAAGTGGCTGGATTTACTGATACTTATTATAAATATGGAACTGTACCTTTAGTTCTAAAAAAGAACTTAAAAAAATTTTCAACTTGGGATTCCTTAAATAATTCAAATGTGACGATTGCAACCACACTTGGTACTTCCCAAGAAGAAAAAGCAAAAGAATTTTTTCCAAAATCTAAATTAAATTCAGTTGAAGCTCCTGCAAGAGACTTTCAAGAAGTTTTAGCTGGAAGAGCAGATGGAAATATTACAAGTTCAACAGAAGCAAATAAATTAGTAATTAAATATCCTCAACTTGCAATAGTTCCTGATGGAGAAAAAAATCCAGCTTTTTTAGCAATGATGGTTCCTAAAGGTGATGATAAGTGGAATAATTATGTTAATGAATGGATTAAAAAGAAAAAATCCTCAGGTTTCTTTACTCAACTATTGAGCAAATATAATCTAAAAAGCTTATAATAAATTAGTAATTACTTTTTAATACTTTATAAATCAGATAGTGAGAAATTTATTTTTTTTACTTCTGATACTACCTTTAACCTCATGCGGTAAAAGTGATCTCAATTGGTTAATTTTATCCCCAAATAATATTGAGGGATTGACCAATCTTAAATTTCTATTAAGTGGGATAACAACAACGATTTATATTTCAGTTGTTTCAATAATTATATCAATGTTTATTGGCTTTATTGTTGCAATACCATCTTTAGCCAAAAATAAACTTTTATCTTATTTAAATATTGGATATGTTGAAATAGTAAGAGCTATCCCCCTTTTGGTTTTAATTCTTTGGATTTATTATGGTTTGCCTATTATGACAGGAATAAGTTTTAGTCCATTTGTTTCAGGAATTATTGCTTTATCGATAAGTGAAAGTGCTTTTCAAGCTGAAATATTTAGAGCTGGGATAAATTCAATTAAAAAAGCTCAATGGGAGGCTGGAAGCTCGCTCGGTTTAAATTTTTTAAGAAAGTTAAGACTTGTTATTTTACCTCAGGCGGTTAAAAATATTTTACCAGCTATTGGTAATCAATTTGTTTATGTTCTAAAAATGTCGTCTTTAGTATCAATAATTGGTATTGGTGATTTAACAAGAAAAGCTAATGAGTTAGTAGTAACAACATATAGACCATTAGAAATTTATACTTTTTTGATTTTAGAATATCTTATTTTAATATTAATAGTTTCATTTTTTGTTAGAAAATTAGAAAACAATCTTAAAAAAGATTCTAATAATTAAGAAAGTATTCCTTCCATACTATTTTTGTATAAAGTTTTTAAATCTTCTATTGAAAGTTTTTTAGGATTACCTTGTGTAGATGGATCTTCAAGTGCCATTTTAGATAATATTTCTATATTAAAATCTTTATATGATATTACTTCTGATAATTTATGGGGTATATTAAATCTTTGTCTTAATTCTAAAACCCATTCTAAAAATCCATTAAAAGATCTATCGTCAAATTTTAAGTAATCACAAATTTTCAAAATTTTTTTTTGAATAAAATTCTTATTGAAATTTAATACATATGGCATAAAAATTGCATTTGATAGTCCATGATGGATGTTGTTCATTGCATTTACTGGATGACTTAATGAATGTATTGCGCCAAGTCCTTTCTGAAATGCAGTAGACCCCATACTAGCTGCGGTTAACATATTCATTCTTGCTTCGATGTCGGATCCATTATCCACTACCTTTACCAAATTTTCATAAATTAATTTAATACCCTCTAAAGCTATTCCATCGGCCATTGGGTGAAAACCAGGAGCACAATATGCTTCAAGATTATGAGCTAAGGCATCCATACCTGTTGCAGCTGTAATATTTGGGGGTAAATCAATTGTCAATATTGGATCTAAAATCACAATAGATGGTAAAAATTTTGGATGAAAAATGATTTTCTTTGTGCCTGTTTTTTCATTTAAAATAACTGATGCTCTTCCAGTTTCAGATCCTGTACCAGCTGTAGTAGGTACAGCGATGATTGGTGAAATTTTTTTTTCGTTAGCTTTTTTCCAATTTTCCCCAATATCTTCGAATTCCCACAAAGGTAAATTTTGGCCGATCATAAAAGCAATAGCCTTACCAACATCTAAGGCGCTTCCACCACCCATTGCAATAACTCCATCACACTTATTTTTTTTAAAAAAATCTACACCTTCGATAACGTTAGACCCTGTTGGGTTTCCAACAACATTTGAAAACATCTCACATTTTATTTTTTTATTATTTAAATCTTTTAAAGCGTTATGAATAATTTTTTTTGCTGAAAGACCACTATCAGTGACTAAAAGAGGTTTTTTAATATTTAAGTTTTTACAGGCCTCACTTAGGTCTTTGATACGATTTTTACCAACCCACATAGTTGTTGGATAATTCCAATTATTGTTTATCATAATAAACCATCTTATTATTTATCTTTGTTGTTCCCAAATCATTTCTTCTTTCTCCAAACCCATGGCATTTCAAATGTTCCCCTCCAAAGTCCTAATTTTTCTTTTTTAGCTAGATTTTCATAAGATATAAATTTATTTGAGTATTTTCTGTAAGCTACCGCATAACCGTTTTGAACCATCCATCTGTTTATGTTGGTCTTATTTTCATAACATTCCGCAATAAATCTTTTATATCTATCTTTATTGAATGATTTACACAAAATGTGTTTGTTATTTATTTTACTTTTCAATTTTTTCGTAGAAATTTCTCCACAAGAATAATCTTTATTAAATGATAAGAAAGATATTGTTAACCATGGTTTTTGACAAATTTGTTTACTCTCAGGTGCATCAATACCATAAAGTCTAATCTTGTTTTTTCTAATCTTTATAGTATCGCCATCAATAACTTTTGCTATTCCAGAAATGATTGTTGGTTCTTGCGACTTTACATCATTATATGTCAAGAGGAAAAAAATAAGACAGATACTAATTAGTAAAAAAATTTTTATTTTGTTTAAAAACATTATTTAAAAAATATCCAATAAATATTAAAACTGCAATTCCCATTAACCAGTTTGTTATTAATATAGTGTAAAAAATATCTTCATAATCTCCCCCTTTGATATTTATGACATACCAAAGACTTAAAAACGGAAGAGCTGTTAATCTTAAAATGCTCATATAAAGACTATACAAAGGTTTTTTAACTGCCTGAAATATTGCTGTAGTAATAAAAAATACTGGATAAATTGGTCCTATTAATGCAGCAACTTTTAAATAAATTGCACCATGTTTAATCGCTTCTAAATTATCTGTAAATAAAGAAACTAAAAATTCTACCCCAAAAAAAATTATAATACCTGCACAAATCATAAAAGAAGATCCAAATAAAAGTGCTTTTTTATATAGTTCTCTCAAACGATCATAACTTTTAGCACCAAAATTTTGTCCACCAATAGATAACACCGCTGTATTCAATCCAATTACAGGAAGTAAAAAAACTTGCTCAATTCTTAAGGCAGCACCATAACCTGCAGTTGCTAAATCACCAAACTGACCAATGAAATAAAGAATATTGAATAGCCCAACACCTATTAACAACATACTAAACATTACAGGAATGGTCTGGTAGACAAGCTCTCTTAATAGATTGAACTTTGGAATAAAGCATTGAAATTCTAAATATTGTTTTAATTCACAACAATAAACTTTATGGGCCAAATAAAGTAAGCCAATAAACTGAGCGACAACAGTTGCTATAGCTAATCCAGAAATACCAAAGGCTGGAATAAATCCATAACCAAAAATGAATAAGGG